>JBDHTL010000060.1:0-20543 GCA_039808645.1 Rhodoblastus sp.
GTCGCGGCCACGATGGCCGCCAGCGCGGCGCCCCACAGGCCGGCCCCGACGCCGGCGCGCAACGCCGCGGCCCGGTCGCGCACCGTGATGAACGGCGCGACCAGCGGGGCCGAGGCCGCCATGCCGAGCGCCATGCCGAGCGACAGCCAGAAGCTGACCGGCTGACCGCCGTCGCCCTGCCAGAAGGAAATGAGGTCCGTCGCCCTGCGCCAGGCGTCCTGGTCGCCGAGCACGGGCAGGGGAATCGGCTGGCCGGCGAGCGCCGCCAGAAGCAGCGGCAGGGCGAAGCCGGCGAGCGCGACGCCGGCCGCCGCGACCGCCGCCCACAACACGCCGGAGAGGCCGCCGGGCACGGTGGCGAGCGCCAGAACGAGGGCGACGACGACCGCCGCCACGCCGCGCGACAGGCTTGCGATGGTCGAAAGCGCGGACACCGCGGTCTCGAACCCAGCCATGGCGGCAAGAAGCGCGCTGACGCCGACCAGCAGCGCCGCGCCCAGCCGGAGCGCCATGTTCTCGAAGCGCGCGCCGACGAGATCGGAGATCGAGAAGGCCCCGGTCTTGCGCAGATAGGGGCCGCTCACGAAAGCCGCGCAGGCGAGGCCGAAGGCGAAGCCGGCGAAGACCCCGGCGCCGGAATAGAGATCCGGGACCGGCGGCGTGAAGGGCGCAACCAGCGCCGTGGCGACGGCGGCGGTCGCGAAGCCCGCATAGGGCGGCGGCGTCGTGCGGCCGGCGGCGTAGAAACCGGAAATGCGCATGGTGCGCAGCAGGAAGCCGATGATCGCCAGGCCGAGCAGCGCCGCAGTAGGTCCGATCGCGGCGATGAAGCGTTCGGAGACGCCGACGCGGTCGAGCAGCACGATCAGGGCGCCTGCGGCGACGAAAGCGGCGATGGCGAATGTCACGCGACCGTCGATCGCGTCGCGTTCGTGCGCGTCCTCCTCCGTGACCGGTGGGTGCAACTCCGCCTCCAAAAGGGAATGGGACGCTTGCGCGCCGCGCATTCCGATGGATAGATGGGGCAAGCCGCATTCACAAGAGCGGCAGCGCGTTGGAGGAAGCATGCCGTCGACGGGGGCCCGGATTTTGATCGCGGACGATCATCCGCTCGTGCGCGGCGCGCTCGCGCAGGCGGTGGCGGGCGCCGCGCCCGGGGCGGAGATCATCGAGGCCGGCGATCTCGAAGGCGTCACGCGCATTTTCGCGGCCGGAACGGATATCGACCTCATCCTTCTCGATCTCGCCATGCCCGGCGTTCGCGGCTTCTCCGGCCTGATGTATCTGCGCGCCGAACATCCCCATGTGCCGGTGGTGATCGTCTCGGGCAACGAGGACCGCGCGGTCATGCGCCGCTGCATCGATTTCGGCGCCTCCGGCTTCGTGCCCAAGACCACGCCGATCGACGCCATGCGCGAGGCTGTGCGCAAGGTGCTGGGAGGCGACATCTGGACGCCGCCGGACGTCGATCTCGGCGCGCCCGCCGACAAGGAGACTGCCGATCTCGTTCGCCGCATGGCCTCGCTCACCCCGCAGCAGGTGCGCGTGCTGATGATGGTTTCGGCCGGTCTGCTCAACAAGCAGATCGCCTACGAGCTGAAAGTGTCCGAGGCCACCGTCAAGGCGCACGTCTCGGCGATCCTCACCAAGCTCGGCGTCGAAAGCCGTACGCAGGCCGTGATCACCGCGGCCAAGGTGGAGGGTCTCGCCGCGCCGGCCGGCGTCGTGCGCGCCACCGACTGAGCGGCGTCGGCGCCGCATTGATTTGACCGGGCGCCCTCCCCATGTTGCGCGCGAGATTGGCTCCCACGGAGGCCTCATGCGCGTCCCGATCGGCCCGGCCAGCGCCGCAATCCTGGCGATGATCGTCGCTGCGCCCGCGCGCGCGGCGGGCCCGGCCGCGCCGGCCGAAGCGACGGAGAACGGCCGCTATTCCATGACGCCGGTCGAGGGCGGCTTCCTCAGGCTCGATACGCGCACCGGCATGGTCTCGCTCTGCAAGGTCGAGAGCGGCTCGCCCTATTGCCGCGCCGCGACCGAGGAGCGCGCGGCGCTCGAAGGCGAGATCGACCGGCTCGTGAAACAGAACGAGGCGCTGAAGAAGCAGCCGGACGTCTCCCGCCTGCCGAACCGCCAGGATTTCGACCGCGCGCTCGATTATGCCGAGCAGTTCATGCGCCGCATGATGCGCATCATGCGCGAGGACGAGCCGGGCAAGGACAAGACTTGACCCGCAGGCGCGCCGCGCGTTTTCAATCGCCAGGACGTGGGGATCCGCAATGAACGAAAGCCCGTTCCGCAATTTCCCGATCGACGCGACGCCCGCGCCCGCCGACGGCGCGCGCGTTCAAACCAAGGAACCCGACATGGCCAATTCAGCGTTGCAGCGTTTTCTCGGCGGTCCGCCGACCGCCGTTTTCCTGCGGCTGCTGTTCGTCTCGCTGGTCGTGGGCGCGCTGCTGATGTGGATGGAAATCAGCCCCGTCCAGATTTTTCAGGGGCTCCAGCGCTTCGTCAATCGGCTCTGGCAGATGGGATGGGACGCCGTGCGCGACGTCGCGCAGTATATCGTCGCCGGCGCGGTCATCGTCCTGCCGGTCTGGTTCGTCATGCGGCTGTTCAACATGCGCGGCGCCAAGTGAGCGGAGCAAGGCGAGCGGCTCGATCGACGCCGAATCATTTGGACGGGAATGGATCGTGGGATGGAACGCCCGCGATCTCGATTCGATTTTCGGCCATTGCGCCGGCGATGGGATTCTTTCCGCGCCCAAGGCGCGGGCCGCAGCCCCTGTCTTCGCGCCTCGATACGCCTGTTGCGCAGGCTTCTCGGCATGAATGTTCGCGTGGTCGCCGGCTGCGGTCCCCTACGGCTCCGCGATCGCAAAGCCCAGGTCGAACGTGTCGAACAGGCCGAACAGTTCGAGCAGCTTGGACGGATCGCCGGCGATCTTCACGAGTCCGGCGCCGATCGCCTCGGGGAATGTCGTCTTCTGCTGCATCACCTTTGTCAGCGTCGCCCGTTCGAGCGTGAGCCCCGCGTCCGCATTCTCGGCATTGCGGCCCGCGACGTAGGTCAGCGCGGAATTCTCGAGGTTGAGGACATATTTCTCGTTCGTGTCGGTCAGCGTCCAGTTCACGACGATGCGCTTGCCGTCGGCCTTCGGCCCA
Organism: Rhodoblastus sp.; assembly: GCA_039808645.1. Classification (GTDB taxonomy): domain Bacteria; phylum Pseudomonadota; class Alphaproteobacteria; order Rhizobiales; family Beijerinckiaceae; genus JAJXWB01. The sequence continues at coordinate 3,169 of JBDHTL010000060.1, forward strand.
TTCAGCCGCACGGCGAGAGAATCGAAGAACATCGAGACCGACAGGGCCGAGGCCAGGTCCGGCGAAAGCGCCATACGGCGGATTTGCGCCGGTCCATTGCGCAATTCGTGAGCGCCGAACAGATAGGCGTTGCGCCACGTCGAGGCTTCCGCGAGATAGCCGAGCTGGTCGTAGGCGGCCGCGCAGAGTTCGCGCGCTTCCGCGTTCTTCGGATCGGCGAAGACGACGCGGTTCATGACTTCCGCCACCCACCGGTATTCGCCCCTGGCGAAATCCGCGCGCGCTTTCGCGATCACGGCCGCCGCGCCGCCCATGTAGTCGACGTATTTCTTCGCCGCCTCGACCGGCGGCAGCCCGTCGAGATTGGCCGGATTGGCGTCGTACCAGCCGAGATATCTCTGGTAGATCGCCTTGATGTTGTGCTTGACCGCTCCGTAATAGTCGCGGTTCTGCCAGACCTGCGCAAGCGAGGCGGGCAGCTTGATTTCCTCCGCGATTTCCGGCGCGGTCAGGCCGTGGTTGATCAGCCGCAGCGTCTGGTCGTGCACGTATTTGTAGAGATCGCGCTGCTTGGCGAGATAGTCGCGGATCGTCGCGCGGCCCCAGACCGGCCAGTGATGCTGGCCGACCATCGTCTCGGCCTCGCCGAACATTTCCAGCGCCTCGTTGATATAGCCCGACCAGGCCATCGGATCGCGCACCTCCGCGCCGCGGAAAGGCAGCAAATTGTGGAAGAGATGGGTGGCGTTTTCGGCCATGTTCAGCGTCTTCAGCGCCGGCACGTACATGTGCATTTCGGCCGGCGCCTCGCTGTTGGGCGCCATCTGGAAGATGAATTCGAGCCCGTCGAGCGTGCGCCGGTCGCCGGTCGCCATGATGAGATCGGTCGGCGCGATCAGGGACAGCGTGCCGCGCGACGTCGTCTTGCCGAGGCCGGCGTCGACCTGGCCGCGCGGGCCGGTCGGCAGCAGCGGTCCGAACTGGTAGGTCGCGCGCCGGAACATGGCGGGACCGGCGATGACGTTTTCGGAAACCGCGTGCTCCATGAAGAGATGCGGCGCTATCACCGGAATCTTGCCGGCCGCGACGTCGGTCTCGTCGACCACGCCCTTCACGCCGCCGAAATGGTCGGCGTGCGTGTGGGTATAGATGACGGCCTTCACCGGGCGGTCGCCGCGGTGGGCGCGATAGAGCGCGAGCGCTGCGCGAGAAGCTTCGACGCAGGTCAGGGTGTCGATGACGACGATCCCCGTCTTGCCCTCGACGATGGTCATGTTGGCGATGTCGAGTCCGCGGATCTGGTAGACGCAGTCCGCCGCCTGGAAGAGGCCGTGGCGGCGGTTCAATTGCGCGATGCGCCACAGGCTCGGATTGACGCTGTCGGGCGCGGGCCCGTCGTGGATGAATTCGTATTGCTTCTGGCTCCAGGCCGGATGGCCGCCCGCCGTGGGGATCGTCGCGTCGGGAATGGTCGCGATGAAGCCGCGGCCGGCGTCGGCGAAATCGCGGCGGTCGGCAAAGGGGAGTTCGTCGAGCACGGCCTTGTTGCGCGCGACGACCGAGGTTTCAGGGACGCTCGGTCCTGCAGCTTCGCTCGACATGGCTTTCCTCCCATTGTTCTTGTGAGAACAGTCTACAGCGGGGCGCGCTGGAAAAGCCACGCTCGAGCGCCGATTGTCGCAACGTGGCCCAAAGCGCTGGACCTTGCCCGAGAAAGAACTAATTTGATCGGAAAGATGCGCCGAGCGCGCGGAGACGGTTCATGCTGACAGCCGGCGGCCTGCCGAACGGTCCAAGTCCCGAGGAGCCCTCGGGCAATCCGGTCGCGCGCCTCATCGTCACGCACTGGATTCTCGGCAGCGCGCTCGGCATCGTTTGCGCCGGCGCGCTTCTGCTGATCAATCCGCTGGGCATGCGCACCCTGCTGATGCGCTCCGACGCCATGTTCGCCGGCCTCGCCATGCTGTTCATCGGCTTCGGCACGACCTTCGGTGCGCTGGTGAGCGCGACGGCGGTGATGATGCAGAAGAAGGACGACGACAACGACAAGAAGCCGCCGCGCGGCGGCAGGCGCGATCCCGTCCTGGTTCCGGCGCTCGTGCCCGTTCGCGCGCGCGGCGCGACCCGCATTCGCCATCCCGGAATTTATTAGCCGGCGAGCCCGTAGCCGGTGACGCCGAATTTCTCGGCCGCCTGGCGAACCTCTTCCGCGCTGAGCAGAACCGGCCCGCCGATCTGCAGCGCGTGCCAATATTGCCGCGCCAGGGTCTCCAGTTCCACCGCCAGCCACATCGCCTGCGCGAGATTCTTTCCCGCAGCGATCATGCCGTGATTGGCGAGCAGGCAGCCGTTGCGGCCCTCCATCGCGTCAAGCACATGCGCGGACAATTCCGCCGAGCCGTAGAGCGCATAATCGGCGCAGCGAATGTCCGGCCCGCCGAAATGCGCGATCATGTAGTGGATCGGCGGGATCGGTTTGCGCGCGATCGACAGCGACGTGCAATAGGTCGAATGCGTATGCACGATCGCCCCGACGTCGGGTCGTGCGCGCAGAATGTCGAGGTGGAAGCGCCATTCGCTCGACGGCTTCCTCGGTCCCTCCCACGTCCCGTAATTGTCGTCGACCGGCATGGACGCGATCATGTCGGGCGTCATGACGTCGTAGGGAATGGCGGACGGCGTGATGAGCATGCGGTCGCCGCAGCGCGCCGAAACATTGCCCGACGTGCCCTGGTTGAGCCCGGTCGCATTCATCGCGCGGCATTGCGCGATGATGTTTTTGCGGAGTTCGGATTCGTCGGTCATTGCGCGCGCAATGTGCGACGCGCGCCGATGATTGTCGAGCGCCGGGCCCCCTCCCCGACCCTCCCCCGCTAACGCGGGAGAGGGGGAGGATTCAGCGCTTCATGTAGATGGTCGCCCGGGCCCCGGCCATTCCCTCTCCCGCGCAGCGGGGGAGGGCAAGGGAGGGGGCCGAGCCGCTACGACGATGCTGGAGCTAGCTTGCCAGATCGAACAGCAGTATCTCCGACTCCGCCGCCTTGCCGACGATCTCCAGCGCGGTCTCGTCGCTCACCGCGAGCCCGTCGCCTTCGGCGAGAACCGTGTCGCCGACCGCGACCGAACCGCGTGCGACCTGCAGCCATGCGCTGCGGCCGGCCGCGAGATCATGCGCCACGCGCGCGTCCTGTCCGAGCAGCGACACGTAGAGCGCGGCGTCGCTGCGGATGGTCACCGAACCGTCGCGGCCGTCGGGCGAGGCGACGAGACGCAGGCGGTCGCGCTTGGAACCCGCGTCGAAGTTCTTCTGCTCGTAGCCGGGCGCGAGGCCGCGCTTCTCCGGCAGGAGCCAGATTTGCAGGAAGTGCACCGCCTCCGTGTTCGAGGCGTTGTATTCGCTGTGCGCGATGCCCGTGCCGGCCGACATCCGCTGGACGTCGCCCGGCTTGATCACCGAGCCCGTGCCGAGCGAATCCTTGTGCGCCAGCGCGCCGTCCAGCACATAGCTCACGATTTCCATGTCGCGGTGCGGATGGGTCGGAAAGCCGCCGCCCGGCGCGACGCGGTCGTCGTTGATCACGCGCAGCGCGCCGAAGCCCATATGCGCGGGATCGTAATATTCGCCGAAGGAGAAGCTGTGGCGGCTGTCGAGCCAGCCGAAATTGGCGCGGCCCCGCTCCTCGGCTCTGCGGATCGTCTGCATGTCGGATACTCCCGATTTGTCGTGAGCATCAGATAATGATGCGTTGACGCAAGCGCATCGGGTGTTTCATTGCAAGCGCGCAAGCGCGCAGTCTATTCCTCGAAAGCGAAGAAGAACCCGTCGCCCTTGCGCCTGACCCGGCCCGCATGCGGCGCGCCGAAATGGGCCGGCAGCATCAGCGCGTTGCAGTCGGCGCACTGGCCGAGAATCTTTTCGCGCGTGTCGGCCGATTGCACGGGATCGCTGCAGAAGCGGCTCGACCAGCGCGGACGGTAGACCTGGATCGGATGGTGCATGGTGTCGCCGGTGAACAGGCCTTCCTGTCCGCCGTCCGTCAGCCGGATGGCGATCGCGCCGGGCGTGTGGCCGGGCGTGAGCTGAATCGCCAGATTGTCGCCGAGCCGGTCGCCGTCCGCGACGAGATGGTCCTGCCCCGATGCGATCACCGGATGCACGGAATCCTCGAAGATCATCCGAGCCTCCTCGTCCAGCGCCGGGTTTTTCTGCGGGTCCCAATGGTCGCGGTCGATCTGCGAGAACACGTATTTCGCGTTGGGGAAGGTCGGGACCCAGCGCCCGTTGTCGAGCCTTGTGTTCCAGCCGACATGATCGACGTGCAGATGCGTGCACATGACGAAATCGACCTCGGCCGGATCGACGCCCGCCGCCTTCAGCCGGTCGAGATAGGGCGTGTCCTTCATGTGGAACAGCGGCGAATGCGGCCGGCTCTTGTGGTTGCCGGCGCAGGTGTCGACCAGGATCGTGTGGCGCCTGGTGCGGATCACCCACGAATGCAGCGAGGTGATGAAGCGGTCGGTGCGCGCGTGATAATGGCGCGGCAGCAGCCAGTCGCCGTGCTCCTTCAGGATTTCCGGGTCCCAGTCCGGCAGCAGCATGGACGGCGGAAAGGCCGGCCCGTGCGCTTCCTCGACCCGGTCGATCGTCGTGGTCCCGATGGAAAACAGCGGCATTTGATTTCCTCCCGGCGCCGATGGTGCGACAGCCGCGCGATGCGCGCAATCGCGCGCCGCGCATGGCCCGGGGTCGGCGCGCGCATCTTCTGTGGCGCGGCCGCCGACAATCCGGCACTCTCGCGCCATGCAGCGCAGCGCCTCGCCCAACGCCATCGACGACATCCGCCTGCTCGGGCAATTGCTCGGCGACACCGTGCGCGAGCAGGCCGGCGAGGCGGCCTTCGATGCGGTCGAGGCCATTCGCCGCTTTTCGGTCGCCTTCGAGCGCACGGCCGACGAGGAGACGGGGCGCGATCTCGACGCGCTCATCTCGAGCCTCGGTTCGGGCGCGGCGCTTACCGTCATCCGCGCTTTCGGCTATTTCTCGCTGCTCGCCAATATCGCCGAAGACCGCCAGCACCTGCGCCGACGCGGCGTCTACCAGGCCGAGGGCACGCTGCAGAATGGCTCGCTCGCGCGCAGCTTCATCCGGCTGGCCGAAGCGCGCGTCGGTTCGGACAAGGTCGCCGCCGCGCTCGAGGATTTCTATGTCTCGCCGGTGCTGACCGCGCATCCGACCGAAGTCCAGCGCAAGAGCACGCTCGACGCCGAACGGGCGATCGCCGCGCTGATCGCGGAGCGCGACCAGATCAAGTCCTCGCGCGAGCGCACGGAGAACGAAGCGCGATTGCGCGCGCGAATCGTGCAGCTCTGGCAGACGCGCGTCTTGCGCACGCGGCGGCTGACGGTGCGCGACGAGATCGAGAACGTTCTCACTTACTATCGCTCGACGTTCCTGCACGAAATCCCGAAGCTCTACGTCGAGCTGGAAAGGCTGCTCGGCCGGCCCGTTCCGCCGTTCTTCCGCATGGGCAACTGGATCGGCGGCGACCGCGACGGCAATCCCTTCGTCGACGCCGGGACGCTCGAATTCGCGGTCTGCGAACATGCCGAGACCGTATTGCGGCACTATCTCGTGCAGACGCATGAACTCGGCGCGGAACTCTCCATGTCGCTGGAGCAGGTCGAGGTCACGCCCGAGCTTCTGGCGCTGGCCGAGCGGTCGCACGACGACAGCGAGCATCGCGCCGACGAGCCCTACCGCCGCGCGCTGTCGGGCATCTACGCGCGCCTCGCCGGCGCCTTGCGCGCGCTGACCGGCGGCGAGGCTTTGCGTCACGCCCTGGCGCCGGCCGAGCCCTATGCGTCGCCGGCCGAATTGCTCGCCGATCTCGAGACCATCCGCGCCTCGCTCGAAACGCATCACGGCGCCGCGCTCGTGCCCGGCCGGCTCGCGTTCTTCATCCGCGCGGTGGAAGTCTTCGGCTTCCACATGGCGACCACCGACCTGCGTCAGTCCTCCGACAAGCACGAGGCGACGGTCGCGGAACTGCTCGCGGTCGCGCGGATCGAAGCGGATTACGCAAAGCTCGACGAAGCCGCGCGAAGAGGCGTGCTGATCGCGCAGCTCCGCGATCCCCGTCAGCTGCGCATTCATGGGCGCGCCTACAGCGCCGAGGCGGAAAAGGAATTCGCGATCTTCGACAAGGCGCGCGAATTGCGGGCGCGCTTCGGGCCGGACACGATCCGCCACTACATCATCAGCCACACCGAAAGCGTCAGCGATCTCCTCGAAGTCCTGCTGCTCCTGAAGGAGTTCGGCATGATGGCCGGCACGCTGGCCGAGGAAGATCGCGCAAACGCCCGTGTCGATCTCGTCATCTCGCCGCTGTTCGAGACGATCGAGGATCTGCGCGGGGCGGAATCGATCATGCGCGATTTCTACGCGCTGCCTGGCGTCGCCGATCTCCTGCGCCATTCCGGCGGCGTGCAGGACGTCATGCTGGGTTACTCGGACAGCAACAAGGACGGCGGCTATTTCACCTCCAACTGGGAGCTTTTCCGCGCCTCGACCGCGCTGGCGAAAATGTTCGGCGAGACCGACGGCGTGCGGCTGCGCCTGTTTCACGGCCGCGGCGGCACGGTCGGGCGCGGCGGCGGGCCGAGCTACGACGCCATTCTCGCCCAGCCGCCGGGCACGGTGAACGGCCAGATCCGCCTGACCGAACAGGGCGAGGTCATCAGCGCCAAATACGCCAATCCCGACATCGGCCGACGCAATCTCGAAACGCTGATGGCGGCCGCGCTGGAAGCGACCTTCTGCGCCGCCGACGGCCCGCCGCCGCAGGAATTCGTCGCGGCCGCCGAGGCCCTGTCGGCTGCCGGCATGTCGGCCTATCGCAAGCTCGTCTACGAGACGCCGGGTTTCGTCGATTATTTCTTCGCCGCCACGCCGATCGCGGAAATCGCGGAATTGAACATCGGCTCGCGGCCGGCCTCGCGAAAGGCGACGCGGCGCATCGAGGATCTGCGCGCCATCCCCTGGAGCTTTTCCTGGGGCCAGAGCCGCGTGGCGCTGCCTGGCTGGTTCGGGTTTGGCGCCGCGGTCGAGGCCTTTCTTTCGGACGACCGGTCGGCGCGCGTCGCGCTGCTGCAGAGGATGAACGCCGAATGGCCGTTCTTTCGCGCGATCCTGTCCAATCTCGACATGGTCATGGCCAAGACCGACATGGGCGTCGCGCGGCGCTATGCCGGGCTCGTGCCCGACCGCGAGCTCGCCGGCCGCATTTTTGCGGAGATCGAGACCGAATGGCGCCGCGCGGGCGAGGCGCTGGCGGCGATCACCGGCTCGAACGTGCGGCTGTCGGACAATCCGGCGCTCGCGCGTTCGATCGCGCACCGCTTCCCCTACATCGCGCCGCTCAACCATCTGCAGGTCGAGCTGCTCCGCCGCTGGCGTTCCGGACGCGGCGACGAGGCGGCGCAGCGGGGGATTCTGGTGTCGATCAACGGAATCGCGGCGGGGATACGGAACACGGGGTGACGCCCCGGCTGTCATTCCCGACGGGCCGCAGGCCCGATCGGGAATCCAGACCGCTTCTGTAGCTGCTCTGGATCCCCGCTTTTGCGGGGATGACAAAGCCGCGACTACCCCAATTGCTTCTTGAAAAACGTCGTTACCCGCCCCCACGCCTCGTCCGCCGCCTTGGCCTGATGCACGTCCGGCCGCGCCTCGTTCATGAAGCCGTGGTGGGCGTCGTAGGAGAAGAATTCGTGCGGCTTGCCCGCCTTCTTCAGGCCCGCCTCGAAATCCTTCACCGCCTGCGGCGTGCACCAGTCGTCCTGCAGGGCGAAATGGCCCTGCAGGGGAATCCTGACCGCCTCGGGGCCCGCGGCTGCGGCCGGCGGCAGGCCGTAGAACGGCGCGCCGGCGGTAAATTCCGCCACGCGGGCGGCGGCGAGGATCGTCATCGCCCCGCCCATGCAGAAGCCGGTGACGCCGACCTTGGCAGCGCCATCGGCTTTCAGCCTCTGGGCCGCGCCGCGCACGATCTGGTCAACGGCGTCGAGAAAGTTGAGCGAGGTCATCTCGGCGTTCGCGGCCTCGGAATCATGGTAGGGCACGACCCGGCCCGCATAGAGATCGGGCGCGAGCGCGGTGAAGCCGGCGGAAGCAAAACGGTCGACGATGCCCTTGATCTGGTCGTTCAGCCCCCACCATTCCTGAATGACGACGAGGCCCGGCGCGCCGGACGCGGCCTTCGCCAGATAACCTGCGGCCTCCTTGCCGTCCGGCCGCTTGAACGTGATGCGCTCGCCCATGATCGTCTCCCGACAGATTTGATTGCGTTGAAGTTTCTCAGGCGAGCCGCAGGCGCGGCGCGACCGTGAAGGCGCGGACCGGCCGCGTCGCCTCGAAGCGCTTGAGTCCTTTGAGGACGGCAAGCGTGAACAGCGGCTCCAGCGCGACCAGCGGCAGGTAGGAGGCCGCGAACGTCGCCCAGTTCTGCAGCGACGTCGGCTCATGTCCCAGCGCAAGCCAGAAGCCGACCATGCCGACAACGCCGGCATAATAGGCGGCGTCGAATTTCAGCACCGACGACCAGCGCGTCTCCAGCGCGTCGCGCGCGAAAAAGCGGCGGCCGAAGGCGGCGTGAACCGCGATCAGCGGGACCATCAGCGACAGCGAATTGACGCCGAGGTGAACGAGGTCCTGCGGCTCGAAGATCAGGCCCTGGAGGGCGAGGCCGAGCGCGAAGCCGAACAGCGTCGGCAGGAAGCCGAAGGCGAAATAGATGGCCGAGGCGCCGATCAGATGCAGTTCGGAGGGGCCGACCGGCTTGTGCCACGCCTGCATGAAGATCGAGAAGAACGCCGCCGCCAGCAGCGTCTTGACGAGATCGGCCGGATGGCGGGCCAGCCCGTAGGCCGAGGCCCCCAGCATCCCGAGGGCGGCGGCGTTGGCGGACGCGATTTTGGCGGCGTCGAGAACGCCCGGCTCGATGTGCATGCCTTCCTCCCGGCGGGAGCCGGTCGACCGCCGGCGCCTCGTATTCGGGCCAGCCTATCAGATCGCGGGCCGCGCCAAAGGCCCCATCCGGCTCGGTTCGGCTTGCGTCAAAAAATCTCGCCCCCTATATGCGGGCCCAGCCCTTGCGGCGGGCCGCGCCGCACACAATCTCATGGCCGTCACATCGGGGACCGGACGGGCGGGCCGCGCAAGCGGGACGAACGTCCACAGACCGGATCGCTTCGGGGTCCGGCGGTCTCGCCGCAGAAAGGAATAGTCATGGCTAAAATTATCGGCATCGACCTCGGCACGACCAATTCGTGCGTCGCGGTCATGGAAGGCTCCACCCCCAAGGTCATCGAGAACGCCGAGGGCGCGCGCACGACCCCCTCGATCGTCGCCTTCACGGACGACGGCGAGCGCCTCGTCGGCCAGCCGGCCAAGCGTCAGGCGGTCACCAATCCGGACAAGACCTTCTTCGCCATCAAGCGCCTCATCGGCCGCACCTTCGACGATCCGATGACGCAGAAGGACATGAAGCTCGTCCCCTACCAGATCAAGAAGGCCGCCAACGGCGACGCCTGGGTCACGGCGGGCGGCAAGGATTATTCGCCCTCGCAGATTTCGGCCTTCATCGTCCAGAAGATGAAGGAGACGGCGGAAGCCTATCTCGGCCAGCCCGTCACCCAGGCCGTCATCACCGTGCCCGCCTATTTCAACGACGCCCAGCGCCAGGCGACCAAGGACGCCGGCAAGATCGCGGGCCTCGACGTGCTGCGCATCATCAACGAGCCGACGGCGGCCGCGCTCGCCTACGGCCTCGACAAGAAGCAGTCCGGCACGATCGCGGTCTATGACCTCGGCGGCGGCACGTTCGACGTGTCGATCCTCGAGATCGGCGACGGCGTGTTCGAGGTGAAATCGACCAATGGCGACACGTTCCTCGGCGGCGAGGACTTCGACATGCGCCTGGTCGAGTATTTCGCGGCGGAGTTCAAGAAGGAGCAGGGCATCGACCTGACCAAGGACAAGCTCGCCCTGCAGCGCCTGAAGGAAGCCGCCGAAAAGGCCAAGATCGAACTGTCCTCGGCGACCCAGACCGACATCAACCTGCCCTACATCACCGCGGACGCTTCCGGACCGAAGCATCTGACGATGAAGCTCACCCGCGCCAAGTTCGAAGCGCTGGTCGACGATCTCATCCAGCGCACCGTCGAGCCCTGCCGCAAGGCGCTCAAGGACGCCGGCCTGTCGGCGGGCGAGATCAACGAAGTGGTGCTCGTCGGCGGCATGACCCGCATGCCCAAGGTGCAGGAAGTCGTGAAGTCCTTCTTCGGCAAGGAGCCGCACAAGGGCGTCAACCCGGACGAAGTCGTCGCCATCGGCGCGGCGGTCCAGGCCGGCGTTCTGCAGGGCGACGTGAAGGACGTGCTGCTGCTCGACGTGACCCCGCTGTCGCTCGGCATCGAGACGCTCGGCGGCGTGTTCACGCGCCTGATCGACCGCAACACGACCATCCCGACCAAGAAGAGCCAGGTATTCTCGACGGCCGAAGACAACCAGACGGCCGTCACCATCCGGGTCTTCCAGGGCGAGCGCGAGATGGCGGCCGACAACAAGATGCTCGGTCAGTTCGATCTCGTCGGCATTCCGCCGGCGCCGCGCGGCGTGCCGCAGGTCGAGGTCACCTTCGACATCGACGCCAACGGCATCGTCAACGTGACGGCGAAGGACAAGGCGACCAACAAGGAACAGCAGATCCGCATCCAGGCTTCGGGCGGCCTGTCCGACGCCGACATCGACAAGATGGTGAAGGACGCGGAAATGCACGCGGCCGAAGACAAGAAGCGCCGCGAGCTCGTCGACGCCAAGAACCAGGCCGAAGCCCTCATCCATTCGACCGAGAAGTCGGTGGCCGAGCACGGCGACAAGGTTCCGGAGTCGGACAGGAGCGCGATCACGGCCGCCGTCGAGACGCTGAAGACCGCGCTCGCCGGCGAGGACGCCGAACACATCAAGGCCAAGACGAATGAACTCGCCCAGGCCTCGATGAAACTCGGCGAGGCCATGTACAAGGCCCAGCAGGCGGGCGCGGAAGGCGCGGCCGCCGGGGGCCAGCCGCATGGCGCGCAGGACGACGTGATCGACGCCGAATTCAAGGACGTCGGCGACGACAAGAAGAAATCGTCCTGATAGAACGCGGGGCGCCGCTGCCTGCGGCGCCCCTTTTCATTTCAGGGAACGATTTGGATGAATCTCGCTTCGAAAGCGGCCTTTGCCCTCGTGAGCGCCGGCGCATTCGCCGGGCTGGCGCAGGCGCAGACGAGAGCCGCGGTGACGCCCGACCAGCTCAAGCCCCCGGCCAGCCTCCTCGTGGATTGCGCCAAGGCCGCGCCCAAGGGCGCGGTGACGACCCTGCCGGCGGAGCTCGCCGCCTGGGCGGCGGTCTACTGCACGAAGAACGGCCAAATCTTCAACGCCAACGACAAGTATTTCGGGGCCTTCCCTGACACCGGCGTGCGCGCGACCTTCGGCGCGGCCGAGATGGACGGCAAGACCGGCGCCGATCGCGAGAAGGCCTATTTCAAGTCCGTCACCTACAATGTGATGGCCGACGCCGACTATCAGGCGCTGCTGAAGGTCGACCCGATCTCCGAGAAGATCCTGAAGGGCAAGAAGCTCTATCGCCTCGACCTCGTCTCGAACGGCGACAACGTCCTGTCCTTCCTGGTCGTGCAGCCGCTGACCGACCCGTTCTGGGTCTTCCCGCTCACCGACAAGGGCCTCGGCTCGCCCGCCTTCTTCGTGGTGAGCCTGGCCTCGCTCAACCGGTCGCGGTGAGATGTCGAAGCGCGACTACTACGAGATTCTGGGCGTCACGCGGACGGTCACGGAAGTCGAGCTGAAATCGGCTTTCCGCAAGTCGGCCATGCAGAGCCACCCCGACCGCAATCCCGGCGACAAGGCGGCCGAGGCGCGCTTCAAGGAAATCAACGAGGCCTACCAGATCCTCTCCGATAGCCAGAAGCGCGCGGCCTACGACAAGTTCGGCCACGCCGCCTTCGAGCAGGGCGGCGGCGGCCCCGGCGGCTTCGGCATGGGCGAGGGCTTCGCCTCCTCGATGGCCGACATTTTCGACGACCTGTTCGGCGACGTCATGGGGCGGCGCGGGCAGCGCGGCGGCGGGCGCGAGCGCGGCTCGGACCTGCGCTACAATCTCGAGATCACGCTCGAGGAGGCCTATTCGGGCAAGACCGCGCAACTCAAGGTGCCGACCTCGGTCACCTGCGAGGCCTGCGCGGGCTCCGGCGCCAAGGCGGGCTCCAAGCCGAAGGCATGCGCGACCTGCGGCGGCCACGGCCGCGTGCGGGCGCAGCAGGGCTTCTTCGCCATCGAGCGCACCTGCCCCGCCTGCCAGGGCCGGGGCGAGCGCATCGACGATCCCTGCACGACCTGCTCGGGCGCCGGGCGCGTCACGCGCGAGCGCAACCTGTCGGTCAACATCCCGCAGGGCGTCGAGGACGGCACGCGCATCCGGCTCGCCGGCGAGGGCGAGGCCGGCCTGCGCGGCGGCCCGTCGGGCGACCTTTACATTTTCCTGTCGATCAAGCCGCACGCGATGTTCCACCGCGACGGCGCCGACCTCTATTGCCGCGTGCCGATTTCGATGGTGCAGGCGACGCTCGGCGGCGAGTTCGAGATCGGGACGCTCGACGGCGCGCAATCCCGGGTGAAAGTGCCCGAGGGCACCCAGACCGGCCGGCAGTTCAAAATCCGCGGCAAGGGCATGCCTGTCCTGCGTTCGCGGGATTTCGGCGACCTCTACGTCCAGGCCGTGGTCGAGACGCCGCAGAGCCTCACCCGCCGGCAACGCGAGCTGCTGGCCGAATTCGACAAGGAATCCTCGCACAAGACCCAGCCGGAATCGGCGGGTTTCTTCGCAAAGATGAAGGATTTTCTGGATAATATCGGCGGGCAGTGAGTCGCGCCTCCGGCCGCGCCTCATGTGACGCTTTCTTGACGCCGCCGCCGGCTTGCGCGAACGTTGGGCCACGAGGAGCTTACAAGGTCTTGAGCGTCAAACCCCTGCGCACGAACGCCCGTCGCGCCGCGCCGAACCGGTTGAAGATCGAGGAGCGGTTCGCCGACGAGGCGCGCTTCATCAAGTCGTGGTTCGATTCGCCGCTGACGACCGGGGCGGTGACGCCGTCCGGCCGCTTCCTCGCGCGCGCAATGGCGCGCTGCGTCGATCCCAAGGCCGATGGCCTGATCGTGGAGCTCGGACCGGGCACCGGGCCGGTGACCGAGGCGCTCGTCGCGCGCGGCGTGCCGGTCGAGAAGCTCGTCCTCGTCGAATACGATCCGGCCTTCTGCAAGCTGCTCGAACGCCGCTTTCCCGGCGCGCAGGTGCTGCGCGGCGACGCCTATCGCCTGAAGGACACGCTGCGCCATCTCGACGGCGCGGCCGTCGCGACCATCGTCTCCAGCCTGCCGCTGCTGACGCGGCCCGAGCGCGAGCGCCTGCAATTGCTCGACGAAGCCTTCGCGCTGATGGGCGCGGAGGGCTCCTTCGTCCAGTTCACCTACGGCCTCGTTTCGCCCATGCCGCTGAAGACGAATCGCCGCGCGGCGGCCGATTATCGCGGCGAGGTCTCCAATCCGGTCTGGCTCAACCTGCCGCCGGCCCGGGTCTGGCGCTACACCCGCGCCGACGCCAAGGGCGTGCAGCTCGTCACGCACCTGCGCCGCCACAACGATCTGGCGCCGGCCTTCAAGGCCTTCCGCCAGAAGCAGGTCGAGCCGGCGCTGGCGTTCCTCAAGAAGATCGCCGACGGTCCCCGCGACGGGCGGCGGTAGGACCGCGGGCCTTCAGGCCCGCTTGCGATATGCAAGCCTGAAGGCTCGCGGCCCGCCTTGCCATCTTCTGGTCGATCTGCGATTTCCGGCCCGACCCGGAGCGCAGCATGACAGACGCCATTCCCCCCCGCGACCGCCTGATCGTCGCCCTCGACGTGCCGGGCGCCGCGGAAGCCCGCGACATGATCGCGCGGCTCGGCGACAGCGTGAGCTTCTACAAGATCGGCATGGAGCTGATCTACGGCGGCGCCGGCTTCGACATTTCTCGCGCGCTCGTCGCAGCGGAAAAGAAGGTCTTCATCGACCTCAAGCTGCATGACATCCCGAATACGGTCGAGCGCGCCACGCGCCAGCTCGCCAGCCTCGGCGCGACCTTCGCCACGGTGCACGCCTATCCGCAGACCATGGCGGCAGCGAAACGCGGCGCCGCCGGGTCAACGCTGAAGCTGCTCGCGGTGACGGTGATGACGTCCTATGACGACGCCGATCTCGAAACCGCCGGCTACGCCTTCGGCGTGCGCGACCTGATCGCCCGTCGCGCCCTGCAGGCGCGCGAAGCCGGCGTCGACGGGCTGATCCTGTCGCCCGAAGAAGCGGAGGCCATGCGAAAACTGCTCGGGCCCGACATGCTGCTGGTGACGCCGGGCGTCCGCCCCGCCGGCGCGGCGCTCGGCGACCAGAAGCGGGTGATGACGCCGACGCTCGCGCTCGCCGCCGGCGCCGATCATATCGTGGTGGGGAGGCCGGTGACGGAAGCCAGCGATCCCCGAGCGGCGGCGGACGCGATCGTGGCGGAGATCGAGACGGGGCTCGCTCTGCGCGGCAAACGAAACCGCGCGTCCTGACCCCGGAAAAGCAAAACGCCGGGCGTACATCCGGCCCGGCGCGCAATCCGCTCTCAACTCGTTACGCTTCGAGCGGATGAGAAAGATATAGTGGTCAATCGTGACAAAACAATGAAGGTGGAGACAATGGCCAAGGGATACTGGATCGGGCACGTCGATGTGGCGGACCCCGAGGCCTACAAGGCCTATGTGCAGGCCAACGCCATTCCGTTCGCCAAATGCGGCGCGAAATTTCTCGTGCGCGGCGGCAAGGCGGACGGGCCGGAGGGCAAGCTGCGCGCCCGTCATGTTGTGCTTGAATTCGAATCCTACGAACAGGCCGTCGCCTGCTACCGCTCGCCGGAATACCAGGCCGCCATCAAGCTGCGCGCGCCGGTCTCGAGGGGCGACCTCGTCATCGTCGAAGGCTACGACGGCCCACAACCGGGCTGAGCGAAGCGTACGAGACGCCGTCGCCCGTCCGCCGCGCCTGCCGAAGGCCCGTCACGGCAAGGTGAGGCCGACGGTCTCTTGAATGGACGCAGTCGGCGACGTGATCGTGCGGACTTTCTGAAACTGGAAAGAATGGCCGATATTGTTGATGTCGTACGCCGTGCACTGAATGTTCAAGACGAGTTTCGGGGCGATCTCGTCGGTGTCGAATCGAAGGAAGATCCTCTGCGTCGGCGCCGGATCTTGCGCGTCGAACTGGATCGAGGCCGATTGGGAGTGGAATCCGCTCGCGACGACGCCGCTCGCCGCAAAGACATACCGAACCGAAAATTTGCAGCCCACGGTCGGATAGTCCAGCGCGGTCGACGCCCCGAAATGCAGGTTGATCTTGAAATTGATGTCGGTCTGAAATTCCGTCGTGGCCGCAACCGGCGCCGCCAGAGGTTTGAACGTCTGCGCGACAGGATCGTAAAATCCGGGAATCCCGCCCGCTGCGGCGGCCGCCGGGCGATCCGGCGCTGACCCCGCGCCCGGCGGCTGCGGCGAACCGGCCTGTTCCGCGGCGAGCGGCGCGACGCCGAGCGCGAGGATCATGGCGGCAAGGCCGGCGACTGACGGTTTCATCGCGCGCCTCCGGTTACAGCGATCCCGAATAGGTCAGGGCCGTCGTCGCGCCGTTCGCCGGCACCGTCGCGGTCGATGTGAAATTGGCGTTGAACGTGTAGGTCGCGCCGGACGCGGGGGCGGAGGCGCTGACATAGAGCGAGACGGTCATCGTGTCGGACGCCGACGCCATGATCCAGCTGTAAGGCATCCGGACAGTGATCGTGGCCTTTCGCGCGGCGACGGCGACCGTTCCGCTCACCGTGTGGCTGTTGGAATAGGACGAGTCGTAGACCGAGGCGCTGAGATTGTAGGTGACCGTCGCGCCGTTCGGGAGCTGCGCGCTCGCGGACAGCACGGCGTTGACCGTGACAAACCCGTTTCTCACGATCTTCGTGGTTGCGGCGACGGGCTGCAGCATGATCGTTCCGGGCGCGGGCGCCAGCTGGTCGTTGGCGCGCGCCGGCCCGCCCGCGAGCAGCGCCGCCGCCGAGATCGTCATGCCAAGGCCGGGACGGATCAAGCTCGTCGCTCGCGATCTGCGCATGGTCAAAGCCTCGTCGAAACGGCGACGGTCGTGGTCGCATTGTTGGCCGGCACGGGAAGCGCCATGGATACGGATGCGGAATTCGAGGCCGGATAGGCCAGGGTCGGCGTCACGGCGATGGAGAAGCGCACGACGGGCGAGGCCGCGGGCAATGTCCATTGGTAGGGAACGTTGATCGTCACCGCCTGCGAATTCGCGGTCTTCTTCACGACCAGAACGCCGGTTGCGGACTGGCCTCCGCCCTGGCCCGTGAGAATTGCCGACACCTTGACCTGGATGGGCGTCTGCAGCGGCATGGCCACGGGCGTGACGACCGTGACGACGGCCTTGAAGACGCCCTTGATCGTCGTGCCGGCGCCGGCGGGCTGCGCGCCGCCAGCCAGGCAGAGAGCCGCCAGGGACGCGATGCGCAGGACGCTTCCGGACATTGCGCAATCCTCAGAATTGCTGGGAGACGATGATCGTTTTCGTCGTCCCGTTCGCGGGGATCGGTATCGATTGGGTCGAACTGGCGTATGCGCCGGTCGACGTGTCGATCGACGTCGTCAGCGAAATCGTGTCGGTCGCCGCAGACACGCTCAGGGCGAGCGGCAAGGCGATGCTTGCCGTTCCTTTCGCGCCTGTCCGCGTGATCGGGGAAGTTCGCGACGCGCCCGACGAGAAGGAGGGGTTCGCCGCCGCCGCAGGAACGCTCGTCGCATTCACGGTCGCACGCGCCGTGCCCGTGGCGGGAAAGGTCGATGTGAAATTGACGTTGACAGTGACGATCAGCGTACTGCGGATGACGACCGGCCCGCCCGCCGCCACCGGACCGGCGGCCGTCGCCGCGGCGTTGATCGCATCCGGCGTAAAGACATGGGAGGCTGGATCGAGATAGCCGAAGACGGGCCTGGTCGCCCCAGACGAAACCGGATCGCCCGCCGACGCCTCGAAACTCCCGAGGATCGCGGCCAGCGACAAGCATGTCGCTTTAATTCGCAAGGAGAGCATAGGCCCATCCATTCGCGGATTCAAAATCGTTCAGCAGAAAGTCTTCACAAGATTACGGGCCATGTCCCGCTGCGTCAACGCTGGTCTATATTCG
>JBDHTL010000061.1:0-20379 GCA_039808645.1 Rhodoblastus sp.
GGCAGATGGTGAGCGTCTATCAATATCCCAAGCCCGTGGTGATCGTGCTCGGCGGCTCGACGGTGGCGGCGATCGCCGTCGGCCTGATGTATGGCCGCGACAAGCGCGTGTGGTGCCGCTTCCTCTGTCCCGTGAACGGCGTGTTCCGCCTCCTGTCGAAACTCGCGCCGCTGCGTTATCGCACGGATCGTGTGGCGTGGAGCGCATGGCGCCCTGAAACCGGCAAGCACGGCGCCATGGTCAATTGCGCGGCGCTCGTGCCGATCAAGATCATGGAAGGCGCATCGACCTGCCACATGTGTGGGCGCTGCGCCGGCTACAAGGAAGCCATTACGCTCGAACTGCGCTCCCCGAACCAGGAGATCGTGGAAGGCTGGGGACCGCCGCCCGGCGCGTGGGAAACCGCGCTCATCGTCTTCGGCCTGATGGGGCTTGCCGCCGGCGCCTTCCAATGGGCGTCGAGCCCGTGGTTCGTCGCGCTGCGCCAGAAAATCGCGGGCTGGATGATCGAGCATGGCGCGACCGCGCTGCTCGAGCCGCTGCTGCCCTGGTGGATCCTCACCAATTATCCCGACCAGAACGACATGATGTCGCCGCTCGACGGCGCGCTGATGATTTCCTACGTGCTGGCGACCTCGGCGATCGTCGGCATACTCGTGCTCGCGGCGCTGGCGCTCGCCGCGCGCGCGCTCGGGCCGTTCGACCGCCGGCGGTTGTACCATCTGGCGCAGAGCCTCATTCCCGTCGCGGGCTGCGGCGTGTTTCTCGGCCTGTCCGCGCTGACGGTGACGATGCTGCGCGCCGAAGGTGTGAGGCTCGGCTTCATCGGGCCCGCGCGCGCGGCGCTGCTCGCGGGCGCGGCGCTATGGTGCGTGTGGCTCGTCTGGCGCATCAGCGGCCGCTACACGCCGGTTTTCGCGCGCCGCCTGGGCGCGGTCGCGGGCGTGGCGGCGGCGGTGGGCGTCGGCATCGCGCAATGGATCATCCTGTTCTGGGTGTGGTGACGAACACGAATCCTCATCCTGAAAGTCTGGCCTAAAACTCGCACCTTCACCCTGAGGAGCGCCTGCAAGGCGCGTCTCGAAGGGTGGCCGATGCGAGAATTCTGTGTTTGCCATCCTTCGAGACGCCTGCTTCGCAGGCTCCTCAGGATGAGGATTCGTGGTGGGTGAAACAGCCACGTTTGACGCGCGCCGCGCGACGCGCGATGCAGGGGCATCTCCTTTTCATCAGCGAGGAAACATGCCGCTGCCGCCGCCTGCCGCCCGTCGTCACGTCCACAGCCGCACCGTGCAATGCGAGGGCTATTTTCGCGAAGACGGATTGTGGGACGTCGAGGCCTCGCTGCTCGACACGAAGCCTTTCGCGCATGACGATTTCGAGCGTGGACGCCGCCAGCCCGGCGACGCCGTGCACAAGATGTCGATCCGCCTGACCGTCGACGATCATCTCACCATCGTCGAAGCAGCGGCGGCGATGGACGACGTGCCCTATCAGACCTGTCATGATGTGCCGCCGCGCATGGACGCGCTGGTCGGCCTGAAGCTCGGGGGCGGCTGGCGTGCGGCGGTGCGCGCGCGGCTGGAGAAGCGTGCGACCTGCACGCATCTGATGGAACTGATCGGGCCGGCGATCACCACGCTGTTCCAGTCCATGTCCTATCGCGACATCGAGACCATGGGCGAGACGAAGAATTCTCGCGCGCAAAAACCATATTTCGTCGACGGCTGCTGGTCGTGGCGCGCTGACGGGCCGACGCTGAAGAAATATTTTCCGCAGTTTGCGAAGGGGGCGGAGTAGGGGGACAGGCCCGTCATTGCGAGCGAAGCGAAGCAATCCAGAGCCACGACCCGGCTCTGGATTGCTTCGTCGCTACGCTCCTCGCAATGACGGTCAGGCCGCCCGCTCGAACACCGCCGCGATCCCCTGGCCGCCGCCGATGCACATGGTCTCGAGACCGTATTTCGCCTCGCGCTTCTTCATCTCGTACATGAGATTGGCGAGGATGCGCACGCCGGTCGCGCCGATCGGATGTCCCAGTGAAATACCGGAGCCGTTGACGTTGAGAATGTCGCGGCGGGAATCGTCGTCGGTCCAGCCCCAGCCCTTGAGTACGGCGAGCACCTGGCTCGCGAAGGCCTCGTTGAGCTCGACGAGATCGATGTCTTTCCACGAGATGCCCGTGCGCGAGAAAAGGCGCTCGACCGCCGGCACCGGGCCGATGCCCATGCGCGCGGGATCGCAGCCCGCCGCCGCCCAGCCGACGAAATAACCCATCGGCTCGAGGCCGAGCTTCTCGAGCTGGTCTTCGGCGACCACGAGGCAGGCGGCGGCGGCGTCGTTCTGCTGGCTGGCGTTGCCCGCCGTCACCACGCCGCCCTTTTCGATGGCGCGCAGCGCGCCCAGCGTCTCCATCGTCGCGTCGGCGCGATAGCCTTCGTCATGCGCGAAGATCTTCGGGTCGCCCTTGCGCTGCGGCACCGCCACCGGCACGAGTTCTTCGGCGAAGCGATTTTCCTTCCACGCCTGCGTCGCGCGCTGATGGCTCTTCACCGCATAGGCGTCGCAGGCCTCGCGGCTGATCTGATAATCGCGCGCGAGATTTTCGGCCGTCTCGATCATGCCTGAAATCACGCCGAAGCGCGCGATCGGCTGGCTCATCACGCGTCCGCGCGTGAGGCGGTCGTGCATGGTGACGGAGCCGGAGCGCGCGCCGTTGCGCATGTCGGTCGAATAATATTCGACATTGCTCATGCTCTCGACGCCGCCGGCGACGACGACATCGGCCGCGCCCGTCTGCACCATCATGGCGGCGTCGATCACCGCCTGCAGGCCGGAGCCGCAGCGCCTGTCGAGCTGGTAGCCAGGCACGGTGATCGGCAAATCGGCGGCGAGCGCCGACCAGCGCGCGATGCAGGGCGCTTCGCCATTGCCGTAGCCCTGCGCGTAGATGACGTCGTCGATCTTCTCCGGATCGATCTTGGTGCGCTTGACCAGTTCCTTCAGCACGACGGCGCCGAGATCGCCGGCAGAAATAGACGACAGCGCGCCCTGGAATTTGCCGACCGCAGTGCGGATCGGCGAGACGATGGCGGCGCGGCGCAGACCGTTCTGGCCCATGGCGGTTCTCCCCTTCTTTTCGATGCGCATTGGACGCCACCCCTCTCCACAAGGGGGGAGGGAATGGCGGTGCGCGACTACGTGGCGGGCAAACTGACAGAGCCGTGCGTTTCGGTAAAGTTCGGCGCGCCGATTATCGGCGGATTTTGTCGGACAGCTTGGCAAGGCCGCCGCAATGGGGTCTTGTAGCGCGCAAGGAAATTCGAGGGAGGACGCGGCTTGTCGCAGCCGAAGCCGGAGCCGTTCCGCATAGCGGTACCGCAGGAGACGCTAGACGATCTTCGCGCGCGCCTGTCGCGCGTGCGGTTTCCGGACGAGGCGCCCGACGCTCCGTGGAGCTACGGCACGAGCCTCGCCTACATGCGCGATCTCGTCGGCTACTGGCGCGACGCCTACGACTGGCGCAGGCACGAGGCGGAGCTGAACGCCCTGCCGCAATTCAAGGTCGAGATGGATGGGATCGGCCTGCATTTCATCCATGCGCAGGGCAAGGGGCCAAACCCCATGCCGCTGCTACTGTCGCACGGCTGGCCGGGCTCGATCGTCGAATTCGCTGCGATCATTCCGATGCTCACGGACCCCTCGGCGTTCGGCGACGATCCGGCCGACGCCTTCACCGTCGTCGCTCCGTCCTTGCCCGGCTACGGCTTTTCGTTCCGCGAGGGCCAGAAGCGCCTCGGGCTCGAAGGCATCGCCGACATGTTCGCGACGTTGATGCGCGATGTCCTGGGCTACGAAAAATTCGGCGCGCAGGGCGGCGACTGGGGCTCGGTCATCACGACGCTGCTCGCCTTCAAGCATCCGCATCTGTTGACCGGCTTCCACGTCAACATGCTGATCGCCGGCCGTGATCCCGCAGCCTTTCCCGAGCCGACGCCAGAACAGGTCGCCTTCTTCAAGACGGCCGGCCGCTGGGCGCAGGAGGAGGCGGGCTATCAGTGGATACAGGGCACGAAGCCACAGACGCTGGCTTTCGGCCTGACGGATTCGCCGGTCGGCCTCGCGGCCTGGATCGCGGAAAAATTCCGCGCGTGGAGCGATTGCGGCGGCGAGATCGAAAACGCGATTTCGCGCGACGCCATGCTCACCAACATCATGATCTACTGGGCGACGGGCGCCATCGGTTCGTCCTTCTGGCCATACTACGACCGCCGCCACAGCGCATGGCCGATCCCGCGCGGCGCAAGGATCGCCGCGCCGTTCGGCTATGCGGAATTTCCGAACGAGATCGCGCGGCCGCCGCGTTCGCTGGCCGAGGCGCAATACGACATCCGCCGCTGGAGCGTGATGGAGAAGGGCGGCCATTTCGCCGCGCTCGAACAGCCGGAATTGCTGGCGCGGGAGATACGCGAGTTCTTCCGGCCGTTGAGAGGATGAATGGACCGCGAGCCTTCAGGCTCGCAGTTCAAGACAAGAGCGAGCCTGAAGGCTCGCGCAGAACGATGACAAAGTCGGTTGATGGCGCCCATGCTTCGAGACGCAGGCTTCGCCTGCTCCTCAGCATGAAGGGACTTGGTTGCAAGACAATCGAGTAGCCCTCATCCTGAGGAGCGCCTGAAAGGCGCGTCTCGAAGGACGAGGGCGTTCCTCGGGTTGTCAGCAGTCTGTGCGAGCCTGAAGGCTCGCGGTCCAGAAAGAGGAAACACATGGGACCGCTGAAGGGCGTGCGCGTCGTCGACATGAGCCAGGTGATCTCGGGGCCGCTGGCGGCGTCGTGGCTCGCCGACCAGGGCGCGGAGGTGATCAAGGTCGAGGACGCCAAGGGCGATCCCTCGCGTCTCGTCGGGCCGCGCAAGGACGACATGAGCGCGCTGTATTTCGCGGTCAATCGCGGCAAGCACGGTCTCGTCGCCGATTTGAAGAATGCGGAAGACCGCGAGCGCGTGTGGGCCGAGATCGAGAAGGCCGATGTGCTGGTGCAGAATTTCCGGCCGGGCGTCGCCGAGCGTCTCGGCTTCGGCTACGAGGCGGTCGCGCAGCGCAATCCGCGCCTCGTCTATTGCTCGATCTCCGGTTTCGGTTCGCACGGTCCCCGCGCGAAATCGCGCGCCTACGATTCCGTGGTGCAGGCGCTGGCCGGCTTCGCGGCCTGCCAGGCCGGGCCATCGGGCGA
This sequence comes from Rhodoblastus sp., assembly GCA_039808645.1. Classification (GTDB taxonomy): domain Bacteria; phylum Pseudomonadota; class Alphaproteobacteria; order Rhizobiales; family Beijerinckiaceae; genus JAJXWB01. Next base: position 5,234 of record JBDHTL010000061.1, read on the forward strand.
GCCGGAACTCGTGCGCTCCTATGTCTGCGACAAGGTCACCGCGCTCATCGCCTCGCAGGCGATCACCGCCGCGCTGTTTTCACGCACGAACACCGGCAAGGGGCAGCATGTCGAGGTCGCCATGTTCGACGTGGCGCTCGCCTTCAACTGGCCGGAAGGCATGTGGAACCACGCGTTCCTCGACGCGCCGCCGGAGCCCGCCCCGGAAGTCTCGACCAGCTATCGCCTGTGGCGCACGCGCGATGGGCACGTGTCCTTGTCGGCGTTGCAGCAGGTGGAATTCGAGGCGCTCTGCCGTGCGCTGGACTCGCCGGAGATCTACGCCGACCCGCGCTTCGCCACGGCGACGCTGCGCATGGCGAACCGCATCGAATATCGCGACTTGCTGGAGGCGAAGGTCGCCTCCTTCACGACCGCCGAACTCGATGCGCGGCTCGCGCACGAGGACGCGCCGGGCGGGCGCGTGAACTTGCGCGAGGACCTGCTCTCCGATCCGCAGGCGCAGGAGAACGGCAATTTCGTCGAGATCGACGCGGCCGATCTCGGCCGCGTGCGTACGGCGCGGCACCCGGCGCGCTTCGGTTCGACGCCGGTCAATCCGAGGCCGCACGCGGCGCCGCGGCTGAGGAAGTAGGGAGCTCTCCCTCGCCGCAAGGGGGGAGGGACTCGCGCTATCCCTTCTCGATCAGCGTCTTCAGTTTCTCCAGCGCGCGGTCTGGTTTTTCCTGATAGCCGATCACGTTTCTGAAGCCGCCGTCCTTGCCCATGAGGTAGACGAAGGCGGAATGGTCCATCGTGTAGTCGCCGCCCTCGAGCGGCGTCTTGCGATAATAGGCGCGAAAGGCCTTGGCGACGGCGGCGATCTCGTCTGGCGTTCCGGTGAGACCCACGACATGCGGCTCGAACGAGGCGAGATAGTCGCGCAGCACCGCGGGCGTGTCGCGTTCGGGATCGACGCTGACGAAATAGACCTTGAAGCCTTTCGCCTCGGGCCCGAGCTTGGCCAGCAGCGCGGCCATGTCGACCATCGTGGTGGGGCAGACCTCCGGGCAATGTGTAAAGCCGAAGAACAAAGCGTAGGGCTTGCCCTTCAGCACGGCGCTGTCGACCGTCTCGCCGGTCTGGCTCTTCAGCTTGAACGGACCGCCGATGGCGGGTTGCGGCGGCCCGCCCGACGTGAAATAGACAACGCCTGCGAAAGCGGCGACGGCTATCGCCGTCGCTGCCCACAGATAGAGCGCGAGCTTCTTCACGACCGGCTCAATGCGCCTTGTGGCCGGATTCGCCTCCGGCCATCGCTTCGACCTTGAATTCGACCGGCATCGCGCCCGCCTTCTCGAAGGTGAGTACGCCCTTGACCGTGTCGCCGGCCTTCAGCTGCTGCTTCAGCTGCATGAACATGATGTGATAGCCGCCGGGCTTCAGCTCGACGCTCTTGCCGGCGGGTATCTCGACGCCGGCGGTCGGCCGCATCTTCATCACGCCATTGTCCATCGTCATTTCGTGGACCTCGACCTTGCCGGCGACGTCCGATGTCGCGGAGACGAGCTTGTCGGCGGCGGCGCCGGTGTTCTTCAGCGTGACATAGCCCGCGCCGACCGGCGCATTGGCGGGCGTGGCGCGCGACCACGGACGTTCCAGCGCGATGTCGCCGGCATGGGCGAGGCCGGCGGCGCCGGCGAGCAGGAGGGCGGCGAGCGAGGCCTCGAGAACGATCTTCATGTGAGTGCTCCGGAATATCTGATGCGCCGGCGTTTTCGCGCGGCGTCGATGAATGGAAGTTTCAGCCCGTGAAGAATCAGGCGGCCGGCGGCCCGCGCGAAAGCGGCGCGTGAACGGCGGCGGGCGCGAATTGCGCGTCCTGGCCGAAGCCGAGCGCGACGCTGCGCCCATAGGGCGCGCGCAAGGCGCATGCATTGGCCGGCGGCAGGCCGGGCGCCGAGGTCAGCGCGCAAGCGGCGCAGACATCATCCAGAACGTGCGATTGCGCGGGCGCGTCGCTGTCGCAGAGCGCGAGCAGGACGTCGCTCTGCGCGGCCACGACGACGAGGTCGTGCAGGACGCCGGCGCGCGCGACGGGCTTGTGCGCGAAGCCGACCACGAGCGTCGCCAGCGCATAAAGCGCTAGCGCGAGCGCCGACAGGCGCGCATGACGCAAACGGCCGAACATGGAGCGATGCAAACCAGAGAGGCCCGAGCCTGTCAAATGACGGAAGGACGCAGTCGCGCCTACTTGCGGATCGGGCCGCCGGCCGCGGTCCAGGCGGCGACGCCGCCGGCGATATGGCAGACGTCGGCGATCCCCATGTCCTGCAACGTCTTTGCGGCGAGGGTCGAACGGCCGCCCGAGGCGCAGAACAGGACGAGCTTGCGGCCCGCCAGGGCCTTGTTGTGCATCGGACATTCGGGGTCGGCGAGGAATTCGAGGAATCCGCGCGGCGCGTGAACGGCGCCCGGCAGCGTGCCGCTCTGGGCGATCTCGTGCGCCTCGCGCACGTCGACGAACTGGACCCGTTCGTCGCCGACCAGGCGCAGCGCCAGCTGCACGTCGATCGTCTCGATCGTGGCGTTCGCCTCGGCCAGCATCTGCTTGAAGCCGCGGCGCAGCGGGGCAGGGCTCATGGAATTCTCCTATTCGGATATGTGCGACCATTCGCATGGCTTTGCGCGCGCCGCAATGGGCGCGGGTTTGCGCCGCCCGGCCGCGGGCCCTATCGTCGGGCCGGGGTCCGCGCAGATCCGGCCAACGATTGCACGGAGATGGGGTTATGAAGGTGACGATCGATATTGACTGCACCCCGCTGGAGGCGCGCCAGTTCTTCGGGCTGCCCGACGTCCAGCCGATGCAGGCGGCGGTCATGGAGGCGATGGAGAAGCGGTTGATGAAGGAGATGGAGACCTATACGCCCGAAAAGCTGTTCGAAGCCTGGATGCCGCTGGTCAGCGCCAACCGCGAATTGCTCGGCTCGTTCTTCTCCGCTTTCACCAAGGGCGCGACGTCGGCCGGCGACAAGGCCAAGAGCAAGTAGATCCGTCGCCGCCCATGATCACATCCATTCATCACATCGCGCTGGCGACGGCCGATCTCGACGCGGCCGCCCGCGACTACGCCCTTCTGTTCAACCGCGCCCCGGATACGACGATCGCCGCCGAGGGAACGCGACAGGTCTGGTTCTCGACGTCCAACATAAGGTTCGCGTTGGTCGCGCCGGACGGCGCGGGAGCCCTGGGTGAAAGCGTTCGCGCGCGGCTCGCGGCGGCGGGCGAGGGGCTCTGGTCGATCCGCTATTGCGTCGACGACCTCGACAAGACCGCGAACCTGTTCGAGCGGCGCGGCCTCGCGCCCGGCGAAGAATATGCGCTGCCGGCGGAAGACCGGGGCGGCGCGACCCGGCTGCGCGCGCGAAACCTGTCGGCGGAGGCGACGCAGGGAATCGAATCGGTCCTGCTCGCGGCGCCGCGGCCGGCCCCGGCGCAGGGACCGGCCGACGCCGCCTCCGGGCTCGACCATGTCGTCATTCGCACGGCCGATCCCGAGCGCGCGGTCGCGCTCTACGGCGCGCGGCTGGGACTCGACATGCGTCTCGATCGGACCAATCCGGCCTGGGGCGCGCGGCTGATGTTCTTCCGCTGCGGCGATCTGGTCGTGGAGATCGCGCACGAGCTGAAAGCCGGCGTGACGCAGAAACCCGACTGGTTCGGCGGCCTGTCGTGGCGCGTCCCCGACATCGCCGCCACGCGCGACCGGCTCTTGGCGGCCGGCCGCAACGTGTCGGAGACGCGCCGGGGGCGCAGACCCGGCTCGCACGTCTGCACCTTGCGCGACGGGACCGCCAATGTTCCAACGATATTGCTCGGCCTGGATGGCTGAGCCGGCGTCAAGGTTACAAGCATCTTCATCCTGACGAGCGCCTGAAAGGCGCGTCTCGAAAGATGGCCGCAATCCGCATGCCTCGAGACGCCTGCTGCGCAGGCTCCTCGGCATGAAGGCGCGTGAAGACGAGGGGCGGGAGAACACATGGCCATCTACGAATTGCGGGTCTACCGCTGTCTGCCCGGCCGCCTGCCGGCGCTGCTGCAGCGTTTCGAGAGGACGACGCTCGATCTGTGGAAGCGCCACGGCATCGAACAGGCGGGGTTCTGGACGACCGAGATCGGGGCATCCCATCTCGACCTCACCTATCTCCTGCGCTGGAACTCGATGGCCGACCGTGAGACGAAGTGGACGGCCTTCGCGACCGATCCCGACTGGATCGCCGCGCGCGCCGACAGCGAGAAGGACGGGCCGATCCTCGCCAATATCGTCAGCTCCTTCCTGAAGCCGACCGCCTTTTCCGCCCTCAAGTGAGCAGGCGCCGCGCATGCCGCATGTGATCGTCGAATATTCCGCCAACCTCGAAGAGGACGTCTCTCCGCGCGATCTCGTCGACCGCGTTCATGCGACGATCGTGGAGAGCGGCGTCTTTCCGATCGGCGGGGTGCGCACGCGCGCCGAGCGGCGCGACCTGTACGCGATCGCCGACGGCGATCCGGCCAACGCCTTCTGCGCCATTCTCATCCGCATCGGCCGCGGTCGCGACGCCGAGACGCGCAAGCGGGTCTCGCAGGCCGTGCTGGCGACGCTGGCCGAGGCGACCGCCGATGCGTTCAAGCGGCGCGGCCTGTCGCTGTCGGTCGAAATCCAGGAGATCGATGAGGCGGGCGCGGGCCGCAAGAACAATCTGCACGAGCGGTTGAAGGGCCGATGACCCCGCGCATTTGGTCCGGTCTGTGAGGTCGCGCACAGCGCGTCGTCGCGAGAGGACGTAGTCTAGGTTCTGCGAGAGTTTGGAACGGGCTCGTGGGGGGTGGCCGCCAAGCTGCGCATCAGGCGACGCCCGCGCGCGCGCATTTTAAGCGCGCCGGCGTCGCCTTTGTCTTGCTGTTCGAGGAGGCGGCCATGCCGACGAATCTCGGACCTGTCGTCAAGCAGTTCGACCGGCGCACCGGCCGGTGGCGCGAGCGTGATCCGCTCGACGATCTCACGCGCCTGATGCCGCCCTGGACCGCTGCGCCCGTTCCGTTCGTCATCTGGTTCGCGCTCGTCGGCGCGATGTTCGTGGCGGCCGCCAACGCCGGCCGCGTCGCGCCGCCGACGGAGCCGCCGGCATCGGCGATCGGACCGAGCTGACCCGGCGTCTTCCGCGCGCGCGATCGGGCGGAGCTAAACGCCCGCCGAATGCCGCGCCGCCCCGCGCTCCAGATGGACGTCGAAAGCCGCGCAGATCGAGCGGATGAAATCGCGGCCGGCGCGCGTCGCTTCGACCGTCGTTCCCCGCACCTCCGCAATGCCGTCCTCCTGCATCGGCGCGAGGCGGTCGAGCGCGTCGTCCAGGTCGGCGAGCGGGCGGCCGTGGCGGTCGCAGACGTCGGCGAGGTCGACGGAAAAATCGCACATCAGCCGTTCGATGATCTCCGCGCGAAAACGATCGTCGTCGGTCATCGCCACGCCGCGCGCCACCGGCAATTCGCCGCGCTCCACCTTTTCGCGCCATTGCGGCACGGCGGTCGCGTTCTGCACGTAGCCCTGCGGCATCCGGCCGATGGACGAGGCGCCGAAACCGATCAGCACGGGCGCCGCGTCGGTCGTGTAGCCCTGGAAATTGCGGCGCATCCGGCCCTCGCCGGCCGCCGCGGCGAGACTGTCGTCGGGCCGCGCGAAATGGTCGAGGCCGAGACGGCGCCAGCCGCGCTCCTCCAGGAGATCGGCGGCGCGGCGCTGCATCGCATAGCGCAGGCGGGCGGCCGGCAACTCGTCCTCGCGAATCAGCTTCTGGTGCGCCTTCATCCAGGGCACATGGGCGTAACCGAACAGCGAGAGCCGGTCGGGGCCGAGCGCCAGCGCCATGTCGATGGTCTTTTCCACGCCTTCCAGCGTCTGGCGCGGCAGGCCGTAGATCAGGTCCATGTTGAGCGACTGGGCGCCGGCGGCGCGCAACAGTTCGACGGCGCGCGCCGTCGTCTCGTAGGGCTGGATGCGATTGATCGCCTGCTGCACGTCGGGATCGAAATCCTGCACGCCGAGGCTCGCGCGGTTCATGCCGCCGGCGGCGGCCGCCTTCACCCAGTCCTCGGTCAGCGTGCAGGGGTCGATCTCGGCGGCGATCTCGGCGCCCGCCGCGATGTCGAATCTCCGGGCCAGATGCGCGAGAATCGCGCCGATCTCGTCCGGCGCGAGCATGTTGGGCGTGCCGCCGCCGAAGTGGATGTTGCCGATCTCCAGCCGCTCGCTCAGCGTTTCCGCGACAAGGTCGATCTCCTTCAGCAGCCGGCCGACGTAATTCTCGATCGGGCCGCGACGATTGACGACGGCCGTGTTGCAGCCGCAGTACCAGCACATCCGCTCGCAGAAGGGGATGTGGAGATAGGCCGAAATCGCGCCCGATTCCCGCTTCAGCCCCTTCAGCCAGCCGCCATATTGCCGCGCAGCGACGTCCGGCGTGAACTGGACAGCGGTCGGATAGGACGTGTAGCGGGGCGCGCGACCGCCGTAGGCGGCGATCAGCCGGTCGATGGAATCCGCGGAAACCCGGGCTTCCGGGACGATTTCAGCCGCCTGCGCGGTCATGTGGGCACCTCTTCGGTCTTATCCAAATGGCGTAGGATGCGCGTACGACACCTTGACGCATGTCAAAGTCTCGGTGCGCTGCGGTATGCACTTTGGCGACGACGCGCGGCAGGTCCGCCTGCCATGCGTCGGCCGGCAAGATTCTCGCGCAACAGGGCAAACTCATGGCGCAAGCAGCTCAAATCGGGAAAAGGATGCGGTTCGGCGAACTCGGCTTGATCGTCGTGTTCGCGGCGCTCGCCGCCTTTTCGCTTCTGGTCACCGCGAAAGCGTGGACTCCGGAATATGCATTCCATGCCGCGCTTTTCGCGCTCGGCAGCGTCGCCGCGATCATCGGCATTTTCAAGCGCTACGGCGCGCGTTCGGCCGAGCCGCCGCCGCAGGAGATCGACGGCAAGCCGAACTACAATTACGGCCCGATCAAGTTCATGGCCACGATTTCCCTCGTGTGGGGCGTCGCGGGCTTCCTGGTCGGTCTCATCGCGGCGTTGCAGCTCGCTTATCCCGCGCTGAACTTCGACCTGCCGTGGATCAGCTTCGGGCGCCTGCGTCCGCTGCACACGTCGGCGGTCATCTTCGCCTTCGGCGGCAACGTGCTGATCTCGACCTCGTTCTATGTCATGCAGCGCACCTCGCGCGCCCGCATGGCCGGCGATCTCGCCCCGTGGTTCGTGGCGATCGGCTACAATTTCTTTATCCTGATCGCGGGCACGGGCTATCTGCTCGGCATCACCCGCAGCCACGAATACGCCGAGCCGGAATGGTATGCGATCCTCTGGCTGGTGGTCGTGTGGGTGGTCTACCTGCTGATCTACCTGTTCACGCTCGCCAAGCGTTCCGAGCCGCACATCTATGTGGCCAACTGGTTCTATCTCGCCTTCATCGTGACCATCGCGGTGCTGGTGCTCGGCAACAACACGGAAATCCCGGTATCGATCTATTCGTCGAGGTCGGTGATCGTGTGGTCCGGCGTGCAGGACGCGATGATCCAGTGGTGGTACGGCCACAATGCGGTGGGCTTCTTCCTGACCGCGGGCTTCCTCGGCATCATGTATTACTTCGTGCCGAAGCGCGCCGAACGTCCGGTCTATTCCTACCGTCTGTCGATCATCCACTTCTGGGCGCTGATCTTCCTCTACATGTGGGCGGGTCCGCACCATCTGCACTACACGGCCCTGCCGGACTGGGCGCAGACGCTCGGCATGACCTTCTCGGTCATCCTGTGGATGCCCTCGTGGGGCGGCATGATCAACGGCCTGATGACGCTTTCGGGCGCGTGGGACAAGCTGCGCACCGACCCCGTGCTGCGCATGATGGTCGTGTCGATCGCCTTCTACGGCATGTCGACCTTCGAAGGTCCGCTGATGTCGGTGAAGGCCGTGAACGGCCTGAGCCACTACACGGACTGGACCATCGGCCATGTGCATTCGGGCGCGCTCGGCTGGGTCGGCTTCGTGTCCTTCGGCGCGATCTACTGCCTGATCCCGTGGGTGTTCAATCGCAAGGGCCTCTACTCGCTGAAGCTGGTGGACTGGCACTTCTGGCTCGGCACGATCGGCATCGTCTTCTACATCTCCTCGATGTGGGTGGCGGGCATCATGCAGGGTCTGATGTGGCGCGCCTACACGCCCCAGGGCTTCCTCGAATATTCCTTCGTGGAGACCGTGGACGCGATGCACCCGATGTACGTGATCCGCGCTCTGGGCGGCGCCCTGTTCGTGCTGGGCTCGCTGATCATGGCCTACAACATCTACATGACCATCGCTTCGCCGGAAGCCTCGGAAGTTCCCTCGGGAACGCCTGAGCTGGCGCCGGCCGAGTGAGGAGCAAGACCAATGGCTAACACCACTCAATCTTCCTCCCTCTGGCAGAAGCACGCGATCTTCGAGAAGAACTCGATCATCCTGGTGATCGGCATCATCGTGGCGATCGCGTGGGGCGGCCTGGTCGAGATCGTGCCGCTGTTCTACCTCAAGAGCACGATCGAGAAGGTCGAGGGGGTTCGTCCCTACTCGCCGCTCGAACTGGCCGGCTACAACATCTACGTCCGCGAGGGCTGCTACAACTGCCACTCGCAGATGGTTCGCCCGCTACGCGACGAAGTGGAGCGCTACGGCCACTACTCGCTGGCGGCCGAGAGCATGTACGACCACCCGTTCCAGTGGGGCTCCAAGCGCACCGGTCCGGATCTGGCCCGGGTCGGCGGCAAGTATTCCGACGACTGGCACCGCGACCACATGCGCAACCCGCGCGCGGTCGTGCCGACGTCGATCATGCCGGCCTATCCGTGGCTCGAGAAGACCGCGCTCGACACCAAGCGCCTGGGCGACCAGATGAAGGTCCTGTCGATCGTCGGCGTTCCCTACACGCAGGAAATGATCGACAGCGCCGAGAAGGACGCGATCGCTCAGGGCTCCGGCGACGGCAAGGACGCCAAGGCCCTGCAGGGCCGCTACAAGAACGTGATCGTGCGCGACCTCGGCGCGGACAAGGGCAAGCTGACGGAGCTCGACGCCGTCATCGCCTATCTGCAGCGCATGGGCACGCAGGTTGACTTCAAGCTTTACGATTCCAAAGCCAACATCCGGTGAGGGCGCATCATGAGCTCCTATCAATTTTGGCGTGAGTTCGCGGCAAGCTGGAACACGGTCTACTTCGCGGTGATCTTCTTCGCAGCGTCCGCGTACGCGCTCTGGCCCTCGAAGCGCAAGAGCTTCGAGGACGCCTCCCAGATACCGCTCATCGAGGATTGATGAACATGGCCAATGCATCTGACCCGAGGGTCGACGCCCGCACGGGCACACCGACGACCGGCCACGAGTGGGACGGTATCGCGGAACTCAACACGCCGCTGCCGCGCTGGTGGCTGTGGACATTCTATCTCACCATCATCTGGTCGATCGGCTACTGGATAGCCTATCCGGCCTGGCCGGGAATCTCCGGCTGGACCAACGGCCTGCTCGGGTGGAACTCGCGCGCCGCCATCGAGCAGGACCTGCAGGAACTGAAGACGATGCGCGCGGCGGGCGAAGCCAAGCTCTCGGCGGCCAAGATCGAGGACATCGAGAAGAATCCCGAGCTCCTGTCCATCGCCCGCGCCCAGGGCGCGGCGTCCTTCGCCAACAATTGCGCGCCCTGCCACGGCGCGGGCGCGCAGGGCGCCGTCGGCTATCCCAACCTGAACGACGACGAATGGATCTGGGGCGGCAAGCTCGCCGACATCCAGCAGACGATCGAGCACGGGATTCGCTGGGACGCCGACAAGGACACGCGTTCGGGCGCGATGCCGGCCTTCGGCAAGGAAGGCACGCTCAAGGCCGACGAGGTCAAGAACGTCGCGCAATTCGTGCGCACGCTCTCGGGTCTGCCGGCCGAAGGCGGCGCCGACGTCGCCAAGGGCAAGAAGGTCTATGCTGACAATTGCGCCGCCTGCCACGGCGACGAGGGCAAGGGCAATCTCGAACTCGGCGCGCCGAACCTGACCGACAAGATCTGGCTCTACGGCTCGACGACGGCGGCGATCGAAAATCGCGTCAACGTCGGCGGCGGCGGCCAGATGCCGGCCTGGAAGGATCGTCTTGATCCGACCACGATCAAAGCGTTGACTGTCTACGTGCACAGCCTCGGCGGGGGCAAATAGTTGAACTTGAAAATTGACGGAAAGCAGGCCGGAGGGCGCGTCTCTCCGGCCAAAGTTGTTTCTGGGGGCCCGTTGCCCCCGGAAAGCGACGCGCTGTACGAGGCGCGCAAGCAGATCTATCCGCAGAGCGTCAACGGCACGTTCCGCCGCATCAAGTGGGCGATTCTGCTCGTCACGCTCGGCATCTACTATCTTCTGCCGTTCGTGCGCTGGGACCGCGGGCCGGGCGCGCCGAACCAGGCGGTGCTGGTCGACCTCGAGCGCAACCGCTTCTATTTCTTCTTCATCGAGATCTGGCCGCAGGAAGTCTATTACATCACCGGCCTGATGATCCTCGCCGCGCTCGCGCTGTTCCTGATGAACGCGCTCGCCGGGCGCGTCTGGTGCGGCTACCTCTGCCCGCAGACGGTGTGGACCGACCTCTACCTGATGATCGAACGGCTCGCCGAAGGCGACCGGCGCGAGCGCATGCGCAAGGAAGCCATGCCGCTGACCGTTCAGCGCATGGCCGAGAAGACCATCAAGCATTCGCTGTGGCTCGCCATCGCCTGGTGGACGGGCGGCGCGTGGGTTCTCTACTTCAACGATGCGCCGACGCTGGTGCGCCAGCTCGCGACCTTCAGCGCGCCGGCGATCGCCTACATCTGGATCGGCATCCTCACGGCCACGACCTACATCCTCGCCGGCTTCATGCGCGAGCAGGTCTGCCTCTACATGTGCCCCTGGCCGCGCATCCAGGCCGCGCTCACCGACGAGAACGCGCTCAACGTCACCTATCGCTACGACCGCGGCGAGCAGCGCATGTCGGTCAAGAAGGCCAAGGCGGCGCGCGCGCTCGGCGAGAAGGCCGGCGACTGCGTGGATTGCGGACAGTGCGTGGCCGTGTGCCCGACCGGCGTCGACATTCGAGGCGGCCCGAACATGGGCTGCATCCAGTGCGGCCTGTGCATCGACGCCTGCGACAATGTGATGCTCAAGATCGGCCGGCCGACCCGCTTGATTGCCTATGATACCGATGTCAACATAAAGCGTCGGCTCGCGGGACAGGAGAACGTCTTCAAGCCGGTGCGCGTGCGGACGGTGCTCTACGTCGTCCTGATCCTGGGCATCGGCGGTCTGATGGCGGGCAAGCTGGTCACGCGCGCCGATGCCGGCCTTGCCGTCATCCATGACCGCAATCCGCTGTTCGTGTCGCTATCGAACGGGGAGATCCGCAACGGCTATACCGTGCGTTTCTCCAACATGGCGCCGCGGGCGCGCAACTTCGCCCTCAAGGTGGAGGGCCTGCCGGGCTCGCGCTACGAGGTCGTGGGCGAGGACAGGAACGCGAGCGGCCGCGAGGCCCTGGAGATCGGCGCGGACCAGACGCGCGAGACGCGCCTGCTGGTGTTCAGCGGAACGGCCAGGCCGGACGGCAATTCGACGCCGCTGAGCTTCGTCCTGACCGACGAGACCGGCAAGACAGTCGCCACGGCGAAGGATTTCTTCCGGGCGCCTTAACCGAGGACGGACAGATGCCGACCGTATTGCCAGACGCAAATGCAGCTCCGCCGCGGACGGGCAAGGGCGAGTTCAGGCTGACCGGCCTGCACGTCCTGCTGATGCTCGTCGCCTTCTTCGGCATCGTGGCCGCGGTCAATATCGTGATGATCCGCTTCGCGCTGAAGACGCACAGCGGCGAAGTGACGGCGCATCCCTACGAGAAGGGCCTCGCCTACAATGCCGCGATCCGCGAGGCGCGCGAGCAGGAAGCGCGCGGCTGGAAGGTGGACGGCCAGGCGATCCGCGGGCCGGACGGCAAGGCGCTGATCGAGGTTTCCGCGCGCGACGCCGCCGGCGCGGCGCTGACGGGGCTGAAGATCCACGGCCTGCTGGCCGCCCCCGCCGACGTCAAGCGCGACCGGCCGGTCGAACTCGTGGAAACGGCGCCCGGCCTCTATCGCGGCGAAGCCACGGCGCAGCCCGGCGCCTGGGATTTCGAGCTGACCGCGGCGCGGGACGGCAAGACGCTGTTCCAGTCGCACAATCGCATCAATCTGCGCTGAGCGTCGCCATGTCGATCGACGTCGATCTCTCCGGCTTCGTGCGTCAGACCGACGACGGTTCGCGCGGGATCGACTTCGCCATCGACGGCATGACCTGTGCGGCCTGCATCGTCGAGATCGAGCAGGCGATGAAGAAGATTCCCGGCGTCAAGAAGGCGCGGGTGAACTATTCCAATTCGCGTCTCGCGCTCGGCTGGACGGACGAGGCGCTCGATCCGGCGATGGCCGTCGAACAGCTCCGTCGCATGGGCTACGCCGCCCATCCCTTCGAACTGGCCGAAGCCGAATCGCGCGAGGCCGAACACGCCAAATACCTGCTGCGCTGCCTCGCTGTCGCGGGCTTTGCGGCAATGAACGTGATGCTGCTGTCGGTATCGGTCTGGGCCGGCAACGTCTCCGACATCACGCCCGAGGCGCGCGACATGTTCCACTGGCTGTCGGCGCTGATCGCGCTGCCGGCGGCGGGTTTCTCGGGTCGTCCGTTCTTCGCCAGCGCGCTCGGCGCGCTGAAGCGCGGCGCGCTCAACATGGACGTGCCGATCTCGCTCGGCATTGTCCTGGCGCTCGGCATGAGCGTGGTGGAGACCGCCAACCACCAGCATCACGCCTATTTCGATTCCGCGCTGATGCTGATCTTCTTCCTTTTGTGCGGACGCTATCTCGAGCAGACGATGCGCCAGCGCACGCGCGCGGTCGCCGGCAATATCGCGGCGCTGCGCTCGCCGCTGGCGGCGCGCGTCAATGCGGACGGCTCCGTCACGCAGGTTCCGACGGCTCGGATCGCGGCCGGCGACATCGTGCTCGTGCGTCCCGGCGAACGCATTCCGGTCGACGGCGCGGTCGTCTCCGGATCGAGCGAGATCGACGAGAGCATCGTCACCGGCGAGACGCGCCAGCGCATGATCGGGGAAGGCGCGGAAGTCTTTTCCGGCACGCTGAATTTCTCCGGCGCGCTGAAAATTCGCGCGCGCGCCGTCGGCTCCGGCGGCTTCCTGGACGAGATCGAACGGCTGCTCGAAAACGCCGCGACCGCGCGCTCGCATTACGTCGGGCTGGCCGAACGCGCGTCGAAAATCTACGCGCCGATCGTGCATGTGACGGCGGCCGCGACGCTCGCCGGCTGGCTAATCGCGGGGGCTTCCGCGCATGACGCGGTCGTGACCGCCATCGCGGTTCTCATCATCACCTGTCCCTGCGCGCTGGCGCTTGCCGTGCCGGCGGTGCATGTGACGGCGGCCGGCGCGCTGTTCCGCTCGGGCGTGCTGCTCAACGGCGGCCATGCGATCGAGCGTCTGGCGGAAGCCGACACGGTCGTGTTCGACAAGACCGGCACGCTGACGCTGCCCGAGCCGCGCGTCGCCAATGCGCACGCGTTTTCCGCCGGCCTGATCGAGCGCGCGGCGCGGCTCGCCCGCTCGTCCCGGCATCCGCTCGCCCGCGCGCTGGCGCAGGAGCGGCCGATGGGCGCGCCCTACGACGGCGGGCGCGAGGAGGCCGGCGCAGGCGTCATGGCAATGATCGACGGCGTCGAGGCGCGTCTCGGCAGCGCGGCCTTCTGCGGCCTCGACGCATCGGCGACGGCGCATGCGCTCGACGAGGGCGCCTCCGCGATCTGCTACCGGCGCGGCGAGGAGACCGCCGTGTTCCACGTCCGCCAGACGCTGCGCGCCGACGCCGTCGAGACGGTCGCGGCGCTGAAGGCCGGCGGCTACGCGATCGAGATCGTCTCGGGCGATTCCGCCGTGGCGACGCGCGCGGCGGCCGATGCGCTCGGCGTGGCCCGGTGCATCGGCGGCGCCAAGCCCGCCGACAAGGTCGCCCGGCTCGAGGCGCTGAAGGCGCAGGGGCGCAAGCCCGTCATGGTCGGCGACGGGTTCAACGACGCGCCCGCGCTCGCGGCCGCGCATGTATCGCTGTCGCCGGTCACGGCCGCCGATGTCGCGCAGGCCGCCGCCGACGCCGTGTTTTTGGGCGACCGGCTTGCGCCGGTGGCGCGCGCCCTGCAACTTTCGCGACTTGCGCGAAAACTGATGCGCGAGAATCTGTGGATCGCGGTGGTCTACAACGCCGTCGCGGTGCCGCTCGCCATCGCCGGCCACGTCACGCCGCTGATCGCCGCGCTCGCCATGTCCGGCTCCTCGCTCATCGTCACCGTCAATGCGCTGCGCGCCGGCGCTGGCGTCGCGTCCGGTCGGGCGAACCAGCCGCAAGGCGCCGGCGAGCCCGATCGCGTGCGGTCGAATGCGGAGGTCGCCGCATGAACATTCTCGTCTATCTCGTGCCGATCGCGCTGACGCTCGGATTCGTCGGGCTCGTCGCCTTCGTCTGGTCGCTGCGATCAGGCCAGTTCGACGATCTCGACGGCGCCGCCGCCCGCGTCCTGTTCGACGACGACATCGACGCTCCCAGGACATGAGCTACGCGGACCTCGATCCCGCCGCGGGTCGGGCCGGCCGGCTCGACTGCGTCTGCGCGCCGGGCGAGGAAACGAGGGGCGGCGAGGCGCTGGTCCGCCTGACCACCGGCTTCGGTCTCGCCATTCTCGCCCAGACGCTGGTGCTGGCGGCGCTGCCGCTGGCGGCCGCCGCCGTCGCGCCGCGCCCCGCGCTCGCCGGACTTCCCTACGCGCTCACCTTGCTCGGCGCAGCGCTCGCGACCTTCCCGGCCTCCTTCCTGCTCGACGCCTTCGGCCGCCGCGCCGCCTTCTCGCTCGGCGCGAGCCTCGGCGTCGCGGGCGGCGCGCTGTCGGCCTGGTCGGCGATGCGCGGCCTGTTCGCGCCGCTGTGCATCGGCGCGCTGTGGCTCGGGCTGGCGCACGGCTTTGCGCTGTTCTATCGCCACGCGGCGGCGGCGG
>JBDHTL010000062.1:0-20307 GCA_039808645.1 Rhodoblastus sp.
AGCGGCTGCGCATCACGCCGACGCCGCTGCATTCGGACGCTCTGGTGGCCGAACTGGTGGAAGCCCTCGTCGATGTCTGGAAGACGCTGGACCTGCCCTTCGTCGAGCCCAAGGTCGAGGCGCCCCGCGACGCCGATATCGCCTGCGCCTATCCAGAGTTCCGAAAGGCCGCCGAATAAGACTGCGCTTCATGGCGCGAGGATGAGGCCGGCCTAGCCGGCCTTTTTCATTGCGGACGCCCTGGAAGCATGGCCCAGCGCAATGCGCCCGCGAAAAGCCTGCGTCATTCTGCTGGCGATCGATCGGGAGGACGCGCGCATGCGCACTGCAAGCGGGCTCGACGGAGCCTTTCTCAGCCTGGAGACCCAGGCGACGCCGATGCATGTCGGCTCGCTGCATGTTTTCGAGACGCCGCCGCGCTACGCCAAGGATTTCTGCACGGAAGTCCGCCGCATGATCGCCGGCCGCCTGCATCTCGCGCCGATCTTCACGCGCCGCCTCGTCGCGACGCCGCTCAATTTTGCCAATCCCGTCTGGATCGAGACGCAGGCCGACCTCGACTATCACATCCAGCGCATCGACCTGCCGGCGCCGGGCGGCGTCCGGCAATTGCAGGATTGCGTCGCCGACCTGCACGCGCGGGTTCTGGATCGCGACCGTCCGCTGTGGATGCTCTACGTGTTCGAGGGCCTCGCCGACGGGCGCAAGGCCTATTATGTCAAGATCCATCACGCCCTGCTCGACGGGCAGGCGGGCGCCGCGCTCGCCGCCGCTCTTTTCGATCTCTCGCCCAAGGCGTCGCCGGCCAAACCGCGTGCGCGAAAGGCGCCGGCGGCCGAGCCCGGCGCGCTCGACCTGATCGCCAATGCTTTCCGCCACGATGCGGCGCAATATGTGAAGCTCGTGCGCTACCTGCCCGAAATCGCGCGCACGCTCGGCGGCATGGTCTTCGGCGGGGCGCCGTCGCCCGGCGCGAAGACTGCGTCGTTGCGCGACAATATCGCGTTCGGGCCGCGCACGCCGCTCAACGTCACGATCGCCGGCGAGCGCAGTTTCGCGGGGGTCACCGTTCCGCTCGACGAGGTGAAGGCGATGGCGCGCGCCTGCGGCGCGACGATCAACGATGTGGCGCTGACCCTGTGCAGCGGCGCGCTGCGCCGCTATCTCACGCGCCACGGCGGCCTGCCGAAGAAGCCGCTGATGGCCGCGATGCCGATCTCGTTGCGCGCCAAGGGCGACACCGAGATGACGACGCAGGCCACGCTCAGCCTGGTCAATCTCGCGACCAACGTCGCCGATCCGCTGAAGCGGCTCGAAGCCCTGCGCGCCGCCTCTGGCGCGACCAAGACCGTCGCCGGCAAGGCGAAATCCATCATCCCGACCGACTTTCCAACGCTCGGCGTTCCCTGGCTCGTCGGCGCGCTCGCCGAACTTTACGGGCGTTCGCGCATCGCCAGCGTCGCGCCCCCGCTCGCCAATGTCGTCATCTCCAACGTTCCCGGGCCGCCCATGCCGCTCTATGCGGCGGGGCTGCGCATGACCGATTACTGGCCGCTGTCGATCGTCGAGCACGGGGTGGGGCTCAACATCACCATGATGAGCTACAACGGCGCCCTCGGCGTCGGCTTCACCGCCGCGCGCTGCGCGGTCGCGGACGCCGACGAACTGGTCGCGGATTTCCAGAGCGCCGTCGCGCAGCTGAAGAAAGCGATCGCGGAACGCGACGCCGCCGCGACGCCGAAGAAGCCCGCCGTCAGACGTCGCGCGCGCGCCGCGTGACGCGCCGCTTGCGACGCGGCTAGACTGCGCGCAACGGCCCGCGCGGAAAACGCGGGCGACAGGAGGCGCGCCAATGTCCGACCCGTCCGAATCCATCCGCATTTCGCGCGATGGCCCGGTGACCATCGTCGAGATCGACCGTCCGCATCGTCGCAACGCCGTCGACGGCGCGACCGCGAACAGGCTCTTCGACGCGTTCCGCGCCTTCGACGCCGACGAGGCCGCGTCTGTCGCCGTCTTCTGCGGCGCGGGCGACGCCTTCTGCGCCGGCGCCGACCTGAAGGCGCTGGCCGAAGGCGACCGCGAGAAGCGGCGCGAAATCGGCGGCCAGAACACGATGGCGCCGATGGGGCCGAGCCGGCTGCGGCTCGGCAAGCCGGTCATCGCGGCGATCGAGGGCTATGCGGTGGCGGGCGGGCTGGAGCTGGCGCTCTGGGCGGACATGCGCGTGATGGCGGAGGACGCCACGCTCGGCGTCTTTTGTCGGCGTTTCGGCGTGCCGCTGGTCGATCTCGGCACGATCCGCCTGCCGCGACTCATCGGCCATGCGCGCGCCATGGACCTGATCCTGACCGGCCGTCCGGTAGGCGCTCCGGAGGCGCTGTCGTTCGGCCTGGCGAACCGCGTCGTCCCGAGCGGGCAGGCGCGCGGCGAGGCGATCAAGGTCGCCCATCAGATCGCGGCTTTCCCGCAGGCCTGCATGCGCGCCGACCGGCTGTCGGCCCTCGCGCAATGGGACATGTCCGAGGACGACGCGATCGTGAACGAGATGCGCGGCGGCCTCGCCGTGATCCAGTCCGGGGAGACGCTGTCGGGCGCGCAGCGCTTTGCCGGCGGGCAGGGCCGGCACGGCAGGTTCGAGTAGCTAGTCGTCCTTGGCGGCGAGCAGGTCGGCCGCCGTCAGGACGACGAGGCTGAGCAGAAAGGCGGCCGTCCCGGAGATGGCGAGCACGATGACGAGCGGATAGCCGACGATGGCAACCGCGGCGACGAGCACGACGAGGGCCAGCGCAATCGCTGCATAGACAAGGCGAGCGGGCCTGGCGGCCGAAGCGGTTTCATTCGTCGCGAGCGTGGCGGACTGGCTCATGGTTGACACCTGCTGATTGTGGCCGCTGGAAAGGACACCCGCTTATGGATGTGGCCACAGAAAATGTCGATCGGATGTGGCCGCCGCCAATTGTCGCAGGCGGCTCAGGATTGCTTCGGCGGCGCGGGCCTTTCACGCATCCACCATTTCAGCGCGAACGGAAGGGTGAAGCTGATCAGCAGGAAACGCGCGAGGTGATGCGCGCCGACATAGAGCGGATCGATGCCGAGCGCGAAGGCGAGAAGCGTCATGGCTTCCAGCCCGCCGGGCGCGAACGCCAGCAGCGTCTGGGCGAAAGGCAGGGACAGGACGAGGCCTGCGAACACCGCGAAAACGCCGGCGATCGCCACGGCGACGAAGAACGAACCGAGCGCCGCCGGCGCGGAGCGCGCAAACAGCCGCCAGTCGAAGCCGATGAAGCGCGCGCCGACCCAGGCGCCGATCAGCACCTGCGCGACGATGGCGACGGCCGGCGGCGGGCTGCCCGGCGCGAAACTCATCGCATGCGCGCCGCCCGACACCAGCATGGCCCCGAACAGCATGCCGCCGGCGACGCGGCCCTTCTCCATCGCAAAGCCGACAAGGCCGCCGAGTGCGACCAGGACCGCCAGCGTCGCCAGCGGATCGACCGGGCCGATCGGCGCCGCGCCGGAGACGCCGCCGGCTTCCGCGACGATCAGCGGCACGAAGCCCATCAGCAGGAAGACGCGCAGCACCTGCACGACGGCGACGCGCGAGAGGTCGGCGTCCTCCTGCGTTGCGGCGACGGCGAAGACATAGGACAGCGCCCCCGGCACCGAGGCGAAGAACGCGGTCGAGTGCGTCCAGCCCGGCGCGCGCGCGAGAATTTTGGCGCAGGCGAAGGTCGAGATCGCCACGCTCGCCGACATGACCGCGATGGAGAAGGGATAGGCGGCGATCTTCTGCAGCATCTGCGGCGTCACCGCCGCGCCGATGGCGACGCCGGACGACACCATCGCCGCCCAGCGGAAGGGCGCCGATAGCGGCTCGGCGATCCGTAGCGCGGCAAGGATCGCCGTGCCGATCATCGCGCCCGACAGCCAGCCGGCCGGCACGCCGACCGCGGCGACGGCCGCGCCGCCGAGCGCCGCGCCCGCGATCGTGAGGGCCTGCGCCACGAGCGGCGGCAGGCCGAGGCGCGAGGGATCGGGCCGGCTCACCGCTTGACCCAGGCCGCGATCCTGCGCGCGGCTTCGGCGATGTCGGCAGGGTCGCGCGCAAAGCACAGGCGCAGGAAGGCTTCGCCGCCCGTGCCGAAGGCGCGGCCGGGCGCGAGGCCGACGCCGGCCTCGTCGACCAGTTTGAAGGCGAGCTTGCGCGTGTCCTCTTCGCCGACGACGGAGAGGAACAGGTAGAAGCTGCCCTCGGGCGCGGCGAAGCGCAGCCGGTCGAGCCCGCCGAGCGTGGCGCAGAGCGCGGCGCGGCCGGCTTCGGCGCGGGCGCGCTGCAGGGCGACGAAATCCTCGCCATTGTCGAGCGCCTCGATCGCGCCGCGCTGCACGAACAGCGGCGCGCCCGAGGTCGAATATTGAATCATGTTCTCGATCGTCTGGCCGAGCGCCGGCGGCGCCTCGAGCCAGCCCGCGCGCCAGCCGGTCATCGCCCAGTTCTTGGAAAACGTGTTGACGAAGAGGATGCGGTCGTCCTCGTCCATCACGTCGTGGAACGAGGGCGCGCGCGGACCCGCGTAATAGAACCGCCCGTAGATTTCGTCGGCGACGATCCACAGCCCGTGCCGGCGCGCGAGCGCGAGAATCGCGCGCAATTCGTCGAGCGTGGCGGTCCATCCGGTCGGGTTGGCGGGCGTATTGACGACGATGGCGCGGGTCTTTCCGGTGACGGCGGCTTTCAGCCGCTCGAAATCGAGCCGCCAGCGGAAGCCGCTTTCGATCGCCGCGAATTCGAGCGGAACCTCCACCGTCCGCGCGCCGGAAATGGTCAGCGCGCCGGAAAAATTCGGCCAGGCGGGCGTCAGCACGATCGCCTCGTCGCCGACGCCGGCCACGATCCGGATGGCGAGCTGCAAGGCGTGCATGCCGCCGACGGTGGCGAAGAAGCGTTCCGCTTCGAAGGCGCCCTTGTCGCCGGCGAACGGCGTTCCGTAGACGCGCGCCATCATGCGCGCGACGGCCTTGCGAAAGTCCGGATGGCCGCGCTGGGCGACGTAGAACGTCTCGCCGCCCGCGAGCGAGCGCTGCGCCGCCTGCGTGATGTTGTCGGCCGTCGGCAGGTCGCCCTCGCCGACCCAGAGCGGCATCAGGCCCTGTCGTCCCTGCCCGTAGTTGAAGACCTCGACGATCCCGCTCGCCGGCGCCGTCGTGGCTTCGGGCCGGGCGGCGGCGAGGAAATTCGCTTGCGGGTCCAGGGGCTGGGTCAAAGGGGCGGCCTCGCGCGGACGGGCGACCGGAGAGCCGCCGTCGTCCTGCGCTTAGAGCGCGCGGGGAAAAAGTGGAAGCTGGTTTTTCGCGAGCGCGCGCGCCGCGCTCTCAAACCGATCGGCCCGGATTTGCGCGATTCCGTCCGAATGCCGGCCGATCCGGAGCATCGGCGGCCCGGCGCCGACGGCAGTGGCCCTGCGGCTTCTGCGCAGGGCCGTTGCGTGGGCGGCCTTACTTCTTGACCAGCGCGTCGCGGATTTCTTCGAGCAGGACTTCCGAACGCGGCGGCGCCGGCGGCGCCTCGGGGGCGGCGGCGGCATCCGGCTTCTTCAGGCGTTCGATCTGCTTGATGGCGATGAACAGCACGAAGGCGATGATGAGAAAATTGATGATGGCGGTGATGAAGCTGCCGTAGCCGAGTACGGCGCCCGCCTTCTTGGCGTCCGCATAGGCGGGATGGCCCTGGATCGCGGAGGAGAGCGGGAGATAATAATTCGAGAAGTCGAGACCGCCGGTGATCGCGCCGATGACCGGCATGATCACGTCGCCGACCAGAGAATCGACGATCTTCGAGAAAGCCGCGCCGATGATGACGCCGACCGCGAGGTCGACGACATTGCCCTTCATCGCGAAATTCTTGAAGTCCTGCAACATGTCGCGCTCCAGTGCTCGCTGCCGAGCGGCAATCGCTCGCCATCTTATGTCGCCAACGTTAGCTTGATTCCTCGGGCTGGCACAGTAGCGTGGCGAACGTCGCCGGGCTTGAGCGGCGCAGGAGGGTCGAGCGCATGATCGCAGGCTGGGCGGCGGTTCTGGCGACGCTCGCCTATATCTGCTCGCTGTTCGCGGTGGCGCACTACGGCGACACGATCGGCCGTCGCTTCGTGCGCGGGCCGGCGCAGACGCTCGTTTATTCGCTGTGCTTCGCCGTCTATTGCACGTCCTGGACCTTCTTCGGTTCGGTCGGTCTGGCGACCACGTCGGGACTGCAATTCCTGCCGATCTATGTCGGGCCGCTGCTGGTCATCGTTTTCGGGCGCAGGCTTCTCAGCCGCATCGTCGTGCTCGCCAAGAACCACAATATCACCTCGGTCGCGGACTTCGTCGCCGCGCGCTACGGCAAGTCGGAGGCCGTGGCGATCTGCGTGACGCTGATCTGCGTCGTCGGCACGGTGCCGTACATCGCCCTGCAACTAAAGGCGGTGTCGGCCTCGCTGCACATGGTGCTCGGCTCGATCGAGGCGGAAAAGGTCGTCTCGCATTCGGATTCGATCCAGTCGAGCTTCCTCATTCCGCTCGTGCTGGCGGGCTTCGCGATGGCCTTCGGCACGCGCCGCGTCGACGCGACCGAGCACCAGGACGGTCTGATGCTCGCGGTCGCCACGGAATCGCTGGTCAAGCTCGTCGCCTTTCTCGCCGTCGGCGTCACGGTCACCTGGGGCATGTTCGGCGGACTCGAAGATCTCTGGACGCGCGCTGCCGCCGATCCGCGCATCGCCAGAACCTTCGACGCGCCGATCGACTGGACGAGCATGATCGTGATGACGGGCCTGTCGGCCATCGCCATCCTGCTTCTGCCGCGCCAGTTCCACGTCTCCGTCGTGGAGAACCACGACGAGCGCGACGTGAAGACGACGTCCTGGCTCTTTCCGGCCTATCTGGTCGCCATCAACATCTTCGTCGTTCCGCTGGCGGTCGCGGGCCTTCTCATCTTCCCCGAGGGCGCGATCGACCGTGACATGACCGTGCTCGCCCTGCCGTTGCAGGCAGGACGCCATGTGCTGGCGGTGCTGGTCATGCTCGGCGGCATATCCGCGAGCATGGCGATGATCATCGTCGAATGCGTCGCGCTCTCGATCATGATCTCGAACGATCTGATCCTGCCGCTGGCGCTGCGCCGCCGCGACCCGCTGAACGTCGTCGCGCCTGGCGACATCGGGTCGCGCATCCTGGTCATCCGCCGCCTCGCCATTCTCGTCATACTCGCGCTCGGCTACGTCTATCTGCGCTTCTCCAACGATGCGGCGCTGGTTTCGATCGGCCTCATCTCGTTCGCCTGCATCGCGCAGATCGCGCCGGCCTTTTTCGGCGGGCTGATCTGGCGCGGCGGCACGTCGATCGGCGCGATTGCCGGCATGGCGGCCGGCGTCGTGGTCTGGGCCTATACGCTCTTCCTGCCTTCGCTCGATCTCGGCGTCGTCGGGCAGATCGTGCAGAGCGGCGTATTCGGAATCGCGGCGCTGAAGCCCACGGCCCTTCTCGGCTTCGAATTGCCGAAGATCGTCAACGGGGCGATCGCTTCGCTCGCTCTCAATCTCCTGACGTTCGTCCTCGTGTCGATGATCCGCAAGCCCTCGCGCCTCGAACTCTTGCAGGCTTCGAGTTTCGCGCAGCGCTCGGAACTGCCGACGCCCGGATCCTTCCGTCTCTGGCGCGCCAGCGTGACCGCGGGCGAACTCGAGGCGACCGTCGCGCGCTATCTGGGCGCGGCGCGTGCGCGGGAATCCTTTGATTCGTTTCTCGCCTCGCGCGGCCAGGCGACGGACCGCGGCGCCGAGGCCGACGTCCATCTGCTGCGTTTCGCCGAGCGTCTTCTCGCTTCGGCGATCGGCGCGGCCTCCTCGCGTCTCGTGCTCTCGCTCGTGCTGCGCCGGCGCAACGTCTCGCACCAGGCGGCGCTGCGGCTGGTCGACGAGGCGTCCGCCGCCATCCAGTACAATCGCGATCTTCTGCAATATGCGCTGGATTTCGCGCGCCAGGGCATCACGGTCTTCGATCGCGATCACAGGCTGATCTGCTGGAACCGAGAGTTCCGCGATCTGTTCGACCTGCCGGGCGACGCCTTGCGTGTCGGCGTCGGCATCGAGGAAATCGTGCGCTACAACGCGCAACGCGGCCTCTATGGCCAGGGCGTCGGCGAGGAATTCGTCGCCACGCGCGTCGACCTCCTGCTCAACGAACGTCAGCCCGTTCGCCTGCGTCTGTACCCCTCGGGCCGCGTGATCGAAATCCGCTCCGCCGCCATGCCCGACGGCGGCGTGGTGACGACCTACACGGACGTGACGGCGCAGGTCGATGCGGAAGAAGCGCTGGCCGCCACCAACGAGACGCTCGAGCAACGCGTCCTCGACCGCACGAACGAACTCGAGCGACTGAATCGCGAGCTCGCGACCGCCAAGGCCGCGGCCGACGACGCCAACCTATCCAAGACGCGCTTTCTGGCGGCCGCCAGCCACGACATTCTCCAGCCGCTCAACGCGGCGCGACTCTACGCGACATCGCTGTCGGAGCAGATGCGCGGCGGCGCCGCGCAGGGCGGCGCGCAGACCGTCAAACTCGCCGAGAATGTCGACGCCTCGCTGGAAGCGGTCGAAGAAATCCTCACGGCGCTGCTCGACATCTCGCGGCTCGACGCCGGCGCGATGACGGCCGAAATGACCGCGCTGCGGCTCGAGGACGTGTTCCGCCAGCTCGCGATCGAATTCGAGCCGCTCGCCAAGGCGAAGTCGCTCGAACTGCAATTCATCCGTTCGAGCCTGTCGGTGCGCTCGGACCGCCGCCTGCTGCGCCGCCTCCTGCAGAATTTCATCTCCAACGCGATCAAATACACGCCGAAGGGCCGCGTGCTCGTCGGCGCGCGCCGCCGCGGCGACGGCCGCGTGCGCATCGAGGTCTGGGATACGGGCCTCGGCATCCCGGAAGAAAGCCGCGCCGACGTGTTCCGCGAATTTGCGCGGCTCGAGCCCGCCCAGCGCTCCGCGCCGGGTCTCGGCCTCGGCCTCTCCATCGTCGAGCGTCTGGCCCGCGTGCTCGAATCCGATCTCGGCCTGCGGTCGAGCGTCGGCTCGGGATCGGTCTTCTTCGTCGATATTCCGTTGTCGCCGGCCACCTGGAGCGAGCCGGAGCCGGTCGCGCGCGAAGCGGCGCCCGCGCCGGCGACGCTCGCCGGGCTTGCGATCTGCGCCATCGACAACGAGCCGCGCATCCTCGACGGCATGCGCATCATGCTGGAGGGATGGGGCTGCGCCGTGGTCATCGCCGCCTCGCGCGCCGAGGCGATCGCCGCGCTCGATGCAGCCGCGATGCGCCCAGACGCCGCCGTGGTCGACTATCATCTCGACGCCGACAACGGCCTCGACGTCATTGCGGCGCTGCGCGCGGTTTACGGCGCCGAACTGCCCGCGGTTCTCGTCACCGCCGACCGCACCGAGGAATTGCGCGCCGAGGCGGCGGCCCGGGAGATTCGCGTCCTCGCCAAGCCGCTGAAACCCGCAGCGCTGCGCTCGCTGCTCGCGCAATGGCGGGTGACGCGCAGCGCGGCGGAATGATCAGTCGGCGAGAAACGGCGCGCGCCCGCTCGCCAGCGCCTCGTCGAGAAGTTCGATGCGGTCCTGCCCCCAGAAAATCTCGCCGTCGAGCACATAGGAGGGCGAGCCGAACACGCCGAGATCCAGCGCCGCCCGGTTATTGGCGGCATAGGCGTCGCGGACCGGCTGCGATTGCGCATCCGCGATCAGGACGTCGGCATGATGGCCGGCTTCCGTCAGCACGGCGGCAATATTGTCCGCCTCGCCGAGATTGATCTCCTTCTCGAACACGGCGCGAAAGGCGTTGGAAAGGTAGACGCCCGGATCGTCGCCGCGCGCGAGAAGCGCAAGCGCGACACAATCGGCGAGCGTGGGATCGAATGGCCATCCCTTCGGCTTGAGCGCGAATTTCAGTCCGCGTTTTTCGCGCCAGCGCTTCAGTTCGACGGTGCGATAGGCGACGCGCAGCGGATGCCGCTTGGCGAGCGGCAGGCCGCCGGACTGCGGAAAGACCTCGCCGAGATTGACCGGACGATAGTCGATCGTCGCATCGTGCTTGCGCGCGACCCGCGTGAACAGGTCGTGGCCGATGTAGGCCCAGGGCGAGACGATGGTGAAGAAACAGGCGATCTGGCGGGACATGGCGGTTCCTTTTCAGCGAACCTAGCAATGCGCGCGCTGCGGCGGAAGCCGCATCGAGGCTTGCCCCGCCTTGCGCCGGCGTGAGCCTTGCGCGGAACGGTTGGCCCAGCGAAAACATGACGCATGAACGAAAAACTGATCGAGAACGGTTTCTACCGAACCGCCCCGGGGACGATCGCCTCTATCTCCACCTACCTCCAGATGCGCGCCGCGCCCGGCGATCTGCCGCGCGCGCGCGATCCCGACATCCGGCGTCCGCGCCTCGAGGTCGGCGTCTATCGCCAGCTTTTTCTCGACGTCGGCGCTGATTATCTCTGGGTAGACCACGCGCGCCGCAGCGACGACGATCTGCGCGCCATTCTCGCGAGCGAGGAAACCGAAACCTGGACCATCGACGCCGACGGCGCCGCGGCTGGCTTCGCCATGCTCGATTTCGGCGCCGCGGGCGAGTGCGAATTGCGCTATTTCGGCCTGGTGAAGCCGGCGATCGGCCGCGGTCTCGGGCGCCGCTTGCTGAACGCGGCGATCGCGCGCGCCTGGATGCGGCCGATTGAACGCCTGTGGGTGCGCACAGGCACGCTCGACCATCCCGCCGCGCTTCCGCTCTATTGCAAGGCGGGTTTCGTTCCCTACAAGCGGCACGTGTCGGTCGCCCCCGATCCGCGTGCGACGGGGCTGCTGCCGAACGACGCCGCGCCGCAGATCGCGATGCTCTGAGCCGATCAGCCCGCGAGCCGCAATTCCTCTTCGGCCTGCATGAAGGCGAGGATTTCCGGCGTCGGTTCGGGCGGCGCGACCTCGGGCAGGCCGAGCGCGCCGAGCAATTCGGCGAAGGGCACGAAGCGCTTTTCCTTCGGTGCGTAGAAGCAGCCGCGCGACAGCATGACGGCGGCGACGATTTCCGATCCGTCGCGCGCCTGCGTGATGAACCTGTCCTCGAATATGCCCGCGGTGTCCGACCACCAGCGCACACGCGTCTCGACGCGGAAGCGCCGGAACGTCTTCAACTCGCGCCGGAACCGGATTTTCGAGGCCATCAGCATCGGCCGCCAGCCGCGCGCCAGCGCTGCCCGCATCATGCCCGTGCGGATGAACAGGTCGAGCCGCGCTATGTCGGCGAAAGCCGGATAGCGGCTGTTGGTCATGTGCAGGTTGAGGTCGATGTCGCTCGGCAGCACGAAATAGCTGCGCCGTGACACGCAGTCGGGCAGCGCGAGCCTCGGCCGGAACGGCAACGCCAGCAGGAACAGGATCAGCCGCAGCCAGAGATTCATGTCGAGGCCTCGAAAAGAAAACGCCGGCCGCGAGGGCCGGCGCTTCGCAGAATTGCGTTCGACTTACGCGGCCTTCTTCGGCGCGAATTTCGCGTAGAAGGTCTCGCCGCTCTTCGCCATCTCGCGCAGCAGCGCGGGCGGCGCGAAGCGATCGCCGTATTTGGCGGTCAGCCTGTCGCAGAGTTCGACGAACTTCTTCGTTCCCATGAAGTCGATGTAGGAAATCGTGCCGCCCGTGAACGGCGCGAAGCCGAAGCCGAGGATCGAGCCGACGTCGGCCTCGCGCGGATCGGTGACCACGCCTTCGGTCATGGTGCGCGCGGCTTCCACCGCCTGCACCGCGAGGAAGCGCTGCTTCAATTCCTCGACGTCGATCGTATCGGGGTCGAGCGCCTTGCCGGCCAGCGCGCCGAGACCCGGCCACAGCTTCTTCTTTCCCCCCTGCGGGTAATCGTAGAAACCCTTGCCGTTCTTGCGGCCGAAGCGCTCGTGATCGACGACGAGCGTCTTGATGAGCTTCTCCTGCGCCGGATCGACGGCCTGCTCGCCGAGGTCCTTCTTGGTCGCCTGCACGACGCGCCACGACAGGTCGATCGCCACTTCGTCGTTGAGCGACAAAGGCCCGACCGGCATGCCGGCCATGCGCGCGACATTCTCGATCATCGCTGGCGGCACGCCTTCCATCAGCATCAGATGGCCTTCCGCGATGTAGCGCCCGACGCAACGGTTGGCGTAGAAGCCGCGCGTGTCGTTGACCACGATCGGCGTCTTCTTGATGAGTCGTACGAAGTCGAGCGCCGTGGCGAGAGCGCGGTCGCCCGTCTTCTCGCCCATGATGATCTCGACCAGCAGCATCTTGTCGACCGGCGAGAAGAAGTGGATGCCGATGAAGTTTTCGGGCTTGCCCGCTTCTGTCGCCAGCGAGGTGATCGGCAGCGTCGAGGTGTTGGAGGCGAAGATCACGTCCGGTCCGAGAACGGCCTGCGCCTTCTTCGTCGTCTCGGCCTTCACGCCGCGATCTTCGAACACGGCCTCGACCACGAGGTCGCAACCCTTGAGGTCATTGTAGTCGGCGCTGGCCTTGATGCGGGCGAGCAGCGCCTCCTTGTCGGCGGCGCTCGCGCGGCCCTTGGCGACGCGCGCGGAAATCAGCGCGTCGGAATGCGCCTTGCCCTTGTCGGCGGCGGCCTGGTCGCGGTCGACCAGCACGACTTCCGCGCCCGCGCTCGCCGTCACATAGGCGATGCCCGCGCCCATGAAGCCCGCGCCGATCACGCCGATCTTCTTGAGCGACGTCTTCGGCTCGGCCTTCGGGCGGCGGGCGCCCTTGTTCAGTTCGCCCATCGACAGGAAGAGCGAGCGGATCATCGCCGCCGCCTCCTTCGAGCGCATGATCTGCGCGAAATAGCGCGTCTCGATCTTCAGCGCCGTGTCGAAGGGAACCTGCAGGCCCTCATACACGCATTTCAGGATCGCCTTGACGGCGGGATAATTGTCGTAGGTTTCCTTGCGGTAGATGGCGTTGGCCGGCGGCCAGATCATCATGCCCATCGGCGAGAAGATCTTGCCCGAGGGCGACTTGAAGTTCTTGTCGTCCCACGGCGCCACCGCCTTGCCGCCGCCCTTGATCCACGCTTTCGCGCGAGCAACGATTTCGGCTTCGGGCGCGACCTCGTGCACGAGGTTCATCTGCTTGGCCTTGGCGGGCTTCCAGCTGTCGCCCTTGAACAGGAACTGCAGCGCGTCCGGCGTCGCCATCAGGCGCGGAATGCGCTGCGTGCCGCCGGCGCCGGGGAAGAGTCCGACCTTCACTTCCGGCAGGCCGACCTGCGCCTTCGCATTGTCGGCGATGACGCGATAGTGGCAGGCAAGCGCGATCTCGAAGCCGCCGCCGAGCGCGACGCCGTTGATCGCGGCCGCCCACGGCTTGCCGCAGGTCTCGATGCGGCGGAAAACCTGGCTGCCGCGGCCGGCCTGCGCGGCGAATTCCTTCATTGCCGCTTCTTCGCCGCGCGCCTTGACGGCGTCGGCGAATTCCTTGGCCGCGCCTTCCATCATGGTGAGATCGGCGCCCGCGCAAAAGGCGTCCTTGCCCGACGTCAGCACGACGCCCTTGATGGCGGCGTCGGCGATGACGTGGTCGACGATCGTGTTCAACTCAGACATCAGCGACTGGTCGAGAACGTTCATCGGCTTGCCGGGCATGTCCCAAACCAGGGTGAGGATGCCGTCGGCGTCGGTGTCGTGTTTGAAATTGACGAGGTTCATGGAGATGCTCCCGTTCGGAAGCCGTCATTGCGAGCGAAGCGATGCAATCCATCCAGCGGAAGTTCCTCCGGATGAGGGATGGATTGCTTAGTCGCCTCGCTCCTCGCAATGACGGAAAAGGTTGTCGTTACACGCGCTCGATGATCGTCGCCGTGCCCATGCCGGCGCCGATGCACAGCGTGATGAGCGCCGTCTGCTTGCCCGTGCGCTCGAGTTCGTCGAGCGCCGTAGAGACCAGGATTGCCCCGGTCGCGCCGAGCGGATGGCCCATGGCGATCGCGCCGCCGCAGGGGTTCACCTTGGCGGGATCGACGTCGAAGGCCTGCAGGAAGCGCAGCACGACCGAGGCGAAGGCCTCGTTGACCTCGAACAGGTCGATGTCCTTGATGCTCATGCCGGTGCGCGCGAGCAGCTTCTTCGTCACGTCGACCGGGCCCGTCAGCATGATCGCCGGTTCCGAGCCGATGTTGCAGAACGCCTTGATTTTCGCGCGAGGTTTCAAGCCGGATTTCGTGCCCGCTTCCGCCGAGCCGATGAGGATCGCGGCCGCGCCGTCGACGATGCCCGACGAGTTGCCGGCATGGTGGACGTGGTTGATGGCCTCGACTTCCGGATAGCGCTGGATCGCCACCGCGTTGAACCCGCCCTGTTCGCCATGCATGATGAACGAGGGCTTGAGCGAGGCGAGCGACTGCATGTTGGCGTCGGGCCGCATGTGCTCGTCATGGTCGAGAATGGTCACGCCGTTGACGTCGCGCACAGGCACGACGGTCCTGGCGAAGCGGCCTTCCTTCCAGGATTGCGCGGCGCGCTTCTGCGACTCGATGGCGTAAGCGTCCACGTCGTCGCGCGAAAAACCGTACTTGGTGGCGATGAGGTCGGCCGACACGCCCTGCGGCATGAAATAGGTGGGGATCGCGGCCGACGGGTCGACGGGCCAGGCGCCGCCTTCCGAACCCATGCCGACGCGGCTCATGCTTTCCACGCCGCCGCCGATCGTCATGTCGTGCTGGCCGGACATGACCTGCGCGGAGGCGAAGTTCACGGCGTCGAGGCCCGAGGCGCAGAAACGGTTGATCTGCACGCCCGGCACATGATTTCCGTAGCCCGCGACCAGCGCGGACACGCGCGCGATGTCGGAGCCGGATTCGCCGACCGTGTCGACGCAGCCGAGGATCACGTCGTCGACGAGATGCGTGTCGAGATTGTTGCGCTCCTTCACGGCGCGCAAGGCGCCGGCGGCGAGCTGCAGCGTCGAGACCTCATGCAGCGAGCCGTCCGACTTGCCGCGGCCGCGCGGCGTGCGCACGGCGTCGTAGATGAATGCGTCTGCCATTGTGGTGCTCCCTTGAGGAGAGCGAACAGCGAGGTCGCGAATAGCGAATAGGGTTAGACCTATTCCTGATCCGCGACGCTCGTCCTATTCGCCACTCGCTATTCCGCTATTCGTTTTCTTCTAGAACATCTCCGCGGGCATCGCCATCATCGTGGCGGCGCCGGTATTGATGCGGGCAAGGCGCAGACCGGTCTCCGGCAGCATGCGCTCCATGTAGAAGCGGCCGGTCGTCAGCTTGGCGTCCATCTGCGCCGCCTGCGAGGCGTCGCGCGCCTTGCGGGCCTGCGCCGCCTCGGCGATGCGCGCCCACATGTAGCCGATCGCGACCAGGCCGAAGAGGTGCATGTAGTCGCTCGACGCCGCGCCCGCATTGTCGGGGTTGGCGAGGCCGTTCTGCATCAGCCACATGGTCGCCTTCTGCAGGTCGCCGAGCGCCTTGCCGAGCGGAGCGACGAAGGGCTTCATCGCCTCGTCGGCTTCCTTTTCCTTCACATAGTCGCCGACCTTCTTGAAGAAGGCGGTAATCGCGCGCCCGCCGTCCTTCGGCAGCTTGCGGCCGACCAGGTCGAGCGCCTGGATGCCGTTCGCGCCCTCGTAGATCATGGCGATGCGGGCGTCGCGCACGAACTGGTCCATGCCGTATTCGCCGACATAGCCGTGGCCGCCATAGACCTGCTGCGCCTTCACGGCATTGTCGAAGCCGTAGTCGGTCAGCACGCCTTTCAGCACCGGCGTCATCAGGCCGAGGTGATCGTCGGCGGCCTTGCGCGCGTCCTCGTCGGGCGAGCGATGCAGGATGTCCGCCTCGAGCGCTGTCCACAGCATGAAAGCGCGCGCGCCCTCGTTGAAGGCCTTGATCTCGAGCAGCATGCGGCGCACGTCGGGATGCACGATGATCGGGTCGGCGGGCTGCTGCGGCGCCTTCACGCCGGAGATCGACCGGCCCTGCGTCCGCTCGCGGGCGTAGGCGACGGCGTTCTGGTAGGCGGCCTCGGATTGCGCGAGACCCTGCGCCGCGACGCCGAGACGCGCCTCGTTCATCATCGTGAACATTGCGGCGAGGCCCTTGTTCTCCTGGCCGAGCAGGAAGCCCTTGGCGCCGTCGTAGTTCATCACGCAGGTCGCGTTGCCGTGAATGCCCATCTTGTGTTCGAGCGAGCCGCAGGAGACCGCGTTGCGCGCCCCGATCGCGCCCTCGTCGGAGACTTCGAACTTCGGCACGATGAAGAGCGAGATGCCCTTCACGCCGGCCGGGGCGCCCTCGATGCGCGCGAGCACGAGGTGGATGATGTTCTCGGCCATGTCGTGTTCGCCGGCCGAGATGAAGATCTTCTGGCCGGTGATGTGATAGGAGCCGTCGCCGTTCTTGACCGCCTTGGTCTTCAGCAGGCCGAGGTCCGTGCCGCAATGCGGCTCGGTCAGGTTCATCGTGCCGGTCCACCGGCCCGCGATCATGCGCGTGCCGTAGAGCTGCTTCTGGTCTTCCGTGCCGTGCGCCAGGATCGCGGCCACCGCGCCCGAGGTCAGGCCGGGATACATGGCGAAGGCCTGGTTGGCGGAATTCATGTATTCGCCGACCGCGTGCGACAGGACCGCCGGCAGTCCCTGGCCGCCGTATTCGGCCGGCATCGGCAGGCTGATCCAGCCGCCCTCGGCATAGGCCTTGAAGGCTTCCTTGAAGCCCTTCGGCGTCGTCACCGAACCGTCGGCGGCGCGCTTGCAGCCCTCGCGGTCGCCGACGATGTTCAGCGGCTGCAGGACCTGTTCGGCGATCTTGGCCGCCTCGTTCAGCACGGCTTCGATCACGTCGCGCGGCGCATCCGAGAAGCCCGGCAGATTGTCGTAGCGCGCGTAGTGCAGCACGTCGTCGAGAAGGAACAGGGTGTCGTCGACTGGGGCCTTGTAGATCGGCATGATCGCTCCCGTATGGATGTGAGCAAAGAGCGGGCGCCTTGTTCTTCGCGCTCGCGGCTCTTAATGGTTCACATATAAACAGTAAGCGGCGGCTGGTCAAGCCGGGATGGCCGAAAGCGCGGCGGCCCGCCGACGAGGGAGCCGGCGGGCCGCAAACGATCGGGAAATGAAATCGTTACGAATGGGCGAAGGCGATCCGCTCTCAGGCGGCGCTCGCGCTTCGCGTCGCCTCGCCCGTCATGCGCGTGTGGGTTTCGCGCAGGGCGGTCAGCGCCGAGTCCAGTTCCTCGCGCCTGCGCTCGAGTTGGGCGATCTGGCTCAGGACCTGGCCCTCCTGAAGGTCCAGCGCATCGGCCGCCGCCGGCCTCTCGTCCTTGGGCAGCATCGCGGAGATTTGCGTGAGCGTGAAGCCGAGCCGCTTGCCGCGCAGGATCGTCTCGAAACGCGCGCGCGTCGTCGCATTGTAGAACCGCGACACGCCGTGGCGGATCGGCCTGATCAGCCCGCGGTCTTCGTAGAAGCGCAGCGCGCGCAACGTGACGTTGTAGGCGCGCGCCATGTCGCCGATTGTGTAGAGGCGATCGCCCGCCTGCTGCGCCGCGTGCAGCCCCGCGCTTCCGTCGGGTTCCGCGAAAGCCTTGTCCAGCGCCCTTTCCATGTCCGCCGCATCCCCTGAGGTTCGATCCGGCCCGCAGCGGCCGGTGGCTCATAGGAGCGCTGATTCGCAGATCGATGCAACTAGAAAGTGTAATAAATGATAAAACAACCGAAACGGGAACCTGTATCGATCTCGGTCGGTCCTTAACCTCGTGTTTACCATAAGCGCTCGAAAGTCCGCCCTCAGGACGGTACGTTGTTTTCGCTGTCTGATTCGCTTCTTGCGTACCGATTTTCGATTGATCGACGCGACCGGGAAACCGGCTCCCAACGGATGAGATGATGAGCAAGGCGGCGCCGTGGAGCATCAAGGGAATTGGCTTCGACGCGCGGGAAGCCGCCCGGGAAGCGGCCCAGCGCGAAGGCATGAGCGTCGGCGAATGGCTCAATGAGGTCATCGCGGAACGCGCCGCCGAGGAGGATCGCGACCATCACGACGACGACGAGATCGACGCCGTTTCGACGAGGCTGGCGCGCATGCGCGATGGCGAGCGCGCGCGCCGGCGGGGCGAACGAGGCGGCCGCAACGCCGACGACGATCGCGTCGAGGATTTCGCCGCCCATCGCCGTCGCGGCGCGGGGCGCAGCCTTTCGCGCAACGCCAGCGCCCGCGAGGTTTCCTGGCGCGAGAAGGAAGAGGCCGAGAGCCTGATCGAAAGCGCGCTCGAAGCCTACGAGCGCCGCGCCGCGCGCGGACAGGACAAGACCGCGCGCGCGCTCGCCGAAATGGTCGATGTGATCGAATCCGCGCAGTCCAGCCGCTCCCGGGAAGGCCGCACCCTGCAATCGATCTCGCGGCGCCTGGCCGAAATCGAGCAGAAGGTGACGCGCGGCGGCGACGAGGCCCGCTTCAAGCCGATCCGCGGCGCGCTGTCGCGGCTCGAGAGCCGGGTCGACGATCTCGCCCAGGACGGCGACAGCCGGCGCGGCGACGAAGGCCTGCGCGAAATCGACGCCAAACTCTCGGAGATCGCGACCCATCTCGAAAGCGGCGACCGCAACCGCGCCGACGCCGACCGGCTCGCGCGCATCGAGGCGCAGCTCGGCCAGCTGACGAGCCAGATGGCGCAGGGCGCCCCGCGCCAGACCATCCGCGGCCTCGCCGCCGAAGCCCCCGGCGTCCGCCCGCAGACGATGGACGCCGTCTCGCAGATCATGCGCCGCCAGCGCGAACTCGACGGCGACGCCCCGCTCTCGATCGCCGCGCGCCGCGCCGAGCCGCGTCCGCCGTTCGACCAGCGCCGCGCGCCGAGCGACCTCGAAACCCGCCTCGCGTCGATCGTCGAGCGCCTCGAACGCACAATTCCGCAGGACGGCGCCGCCGCGCAGCCGCTCGTCGGCCTGCAGGGCGACATCAACCGCATGTCCGAGCGCCTCGAAAAGATGCGCGAGGAATTCGCGACCAAGCCCGCCGCGCGCGCCGGCGCCGAGGAGACGATCGACCAGTTGCGCCGCGAAGTCGCGGCCGTGTCGCGCGGTCTCGGCGAACTCGCGCCGCGCGCCTCGGTCTCGTCGCTCGAGACGGCCGTGCGCGACATCGCCGACCGCCTGCACGTCGCGCGCATCGAAGGCGTGCGGGACGCCGTGGCGACGCCGATCGAACAACTCGCCCGCGAATTGCGCGCCAGCCTGCGGGAACTCGATCCGCGCGAAGCGATCGGTGGGCTCGAGCAGGACATGCGCGCCATCGCCGCCAAGCTCGACAGCCTCGAGACGCGCGGCGGCGCGGACCCGCAGACCATCCGCGCGATCTTCGACCAGACCCGCGAAGTGCGCGATCTTCTGTCGCGCGCCGCCGTCGCTTCGCACGGCGGCGAACGGGCGCAGCGCGAACTGGACGAACTGGCCTCGAAGCTCGAGCGTTCCGGAGGCGTCGGCATCGCGCCGTCGGATGTCGCGCGCATCGTCGCCGACATTCGTACCGTGGTCGCGGAGGGCATGGGCGCGGAAAGCCTGCGCGCGCTGGAAGGCCGCGTCGAAGGTCTGTCGCAGCGCATCGACGCCGCGCTCGCCGGACCGGCGCAGGAGCAGATGGCCGTCTTCGGCGACCGTCTCGACAAGCTGCATCGTGCCGTGGCGCAGAGCCTCGCCGCGCCGCGCCACGCGCCGCCGGCCGAGACGCAGCACCTGGAAAACCTGGTCCGCGAACTCGCCGACAAGGTCGACCGCGCCGCCTCGCCGAGCGCCGGCCGCGAGGACCTCGCGGCCCTTCAGGCGCAGATCGAACTGCTGTCCCGCAAGATCGAACGCTCCGGTGGTCGCGACGAATCCGTCGCCTCGCTCGAGCGGATGATTTCGGACCTGTTCGCGCAATTGAACGAAACGCGCTCCGCGGCTTTCGAGGCGGCGGAATCCGCCGCGCGCGAAGCGGCGCGCGAATCCGTGCGCGAGGCGCTGGCCGGAGCGGGCGGAATCGGGCAGGGCGACGTCAGCCGCGAACTCGCCGACCTGCGCGCCGTCCAGGACGCGTCCGACCAGCGCACGCACGCGACCCTGAAAGCGGTTCATGCGACGCTCGAGCGCGTCGTCGACCGGCTCGCCACGCTCGAAGGCGATGTCGGCGAGCCCCGCCTCGCGCCGCGCCGCGAGACGCCCGCCGCGCGATCCGTCGCGCCGCAGCCGCCCGCCGCCGCCCCGCAGC
>JBDHTL010000063.1:0-19827 GCA_039808645.1 Rhodoblastus sp.
GCGTCCGGCTGCCGCTGCCGGTCTTGCGCTGGCTCTCGCGCTGGGCGGCGCCGCGAGCCTCGCGCCGCCGGTCGCGCCGGCCCATGCGCGCGGCGCGCCGGATTCATTCGCCGATCTGGCCGCGACCGTCAGCGGCGCGGTCGTCAACATTTCCGCGACGCAGACCGTCGAGGCCAAGCGCGGCGGCGGCGCCGGGCCGCAGTTCCAGCCGGGCACGCCGTTCGACGATCTTTTCGAGGAATTCTTCAAGCGCCGCGGGCAGGGCGGGGGCGAGCCGCGCCAGCGTCGCTCCAACTCGCTCGGCTCCGGCTTCGTGATCGACGCTTCGGGCATCGTCATCACCAACAATCATGTCATCGCCGACGCGAACGAGGTCTTCGTCATCTTCACCGACGGGCAGAAGCTGAAGGCCGAAGTGCTCGGCAAGGACGCCAAGGTCGACGTCGCCGTCCTCAGGGTGAAGCCCGACAAGCCGCTGACCGCGGTGAAGTTCGCCGACAGCGACAAGGCGCGCGTCGGCGACTGGGTGCTGGCCGTCGGCAATCCGTTCGGGCTCGGCGGCTCGGTGACGGCCGGCATCGTGTCGGCGCGCAACCGCAACATCGACAGCGGTCCCTACGACAATTACATCCAGACCGACGCCTCCATCAACAAGGGCAATTCCGGCGGTCCGCTGTTCAACATGGACGGCGAGGTGATCGGCATCAACACGGCGATCCTGTCGCCGTCCGGCGGTTCGATCGGCATCGGCTTCGCCACGCCCGCCAACACGGTCATGCCGATCATCGAGCAATTGCAGAAGTTCGGCGAGACGCGGCGCGGCTGGCTCGGCGTGCGCATCCAGAACGTCGACGATTCCATCGCCGAGAGCCTCAATCTCGGCAAGGCGCGCGGCGCGCTGGTCGCCGGCGTGGACGACAAGGGCCCGGCCAAGCCCGCCGGCCTCAAGGCGGGCGACGTGATCGTGAAGTTCGACGGCAAGTCGGTCGACCAGTCGCGCGACCTGCCGAAGATCGTCGCGGCGACGCCGATCGGCAAGGAAGTCGAGGTCGTCGTCGTGCGCGACGGCAAGGAGACGACCAGGACGGTCAAGCTCGGCCGGCTCGAGGACGGCGAGAAGGTCGCCCGGACGGAAGGCGGCTCGTCGCGCGACGACGACAAGGCGGAAAGCGCGGTGAAGTCCGCGCTCGGCATGGATTTCGCCGCGCTCGGCGACGAGGTGCGCGCGAAGTTCCAGATCAAGGACAGCGTGAAGTCGGGCGTGGTGATCACGCGCGTCGATCCCGCGTCCAACGCCGCCGAGAAGCGCATCCAGGCCGGCGAGATCATCGTCGAGATCAACCAGAAGCCGATCGCCAGGCCCGCCGACGTGCAGGACGCGCTGAAGGCGCTGAAGAAGGACGGCAAGAAGTCCGCCCTGCTGCTCGTCGCCAACGCCTCCGGCGAAGTGCGCTTCGTACCCGTGACGATCGACTGAAATCTCGTCGTCCCGCGCAAGCGGGACCCCGGAACGCTGCCGGGCCGTTGCGCTGTTTATCCGGAGTCCCGATCGATCGCCTGGCGATCGTCGGGAACGACGGCGCTATTCCTTCAGAAACCGCTCCACTTCCGCAAACAGCGCGTGGCGCTCGCTTTCCAGCGCCATCGTGTGCGTGCCGCGACCGAGCAGCGTCAGCCGCTTCGTTTTCGCGCGGGCGAGAAGCGGGAATATCTTGCTCGCCATGGAAGGCGGCGTGTCGGCGTCCCATTCCCCAATGACGATCAGCACGGGACATTCGATCCGTGCGGGATCCCAGGTCGGCGCGTTCTTCATCCAGTAGCGGCCGGCGTCGAGGACGACGCCGTTGGGCGCGCGCAGCACGGGCGGGTCCATCGCGGCGCCGCGTGAGTCCGTCGCCTGCGCGGCGTCCCAGAAGGCGTCGAACACGCCGGCGGGAATGAGCCGATCTTGCGCGCCTTCCGGAACGCCGCGCAGCCAGCGGCGCCTCGCCTCGTCCTTCGTCACGGCGCGCCAGGCGCCGAGCTTGCCGCCGGGATCGCCGATGGTCGGCGTTCCCGTGATCAGCCAGAGCGGCGCGAACAGCGCGAGCTTGTCGACGCGCGCCGCGTGGTCCTGCGTGTAGCCGGCCATGATCGCCGTGCCCCAGGACCAGCCGAGCAGGTTGAGCTTCTCGACGCCGTTCTGCGCGCGGATGAATTCGACCACCGCGCTGACCGCGAGAATGGCTGTTTCCGTGGCGATCGCCGGGCCCGCGGCTTCGGCCGGCCCGTCCATTTCCTTCGGGCGGTCGGAGCGGCCGTAACCCGGCAGGTCCATCGCCCATACGTCGAAACCGGCCTGAGCCAGATGATCCATCCACGATGCGCCTTCGACGGGCAGATCGAAGACGACGCTCGCCGGATAGGTCGCGCCGTGCACCATCAGAAGCGTGCGATTTGGCCCGAAGGCGGCGACGTCCGCCCGGCGCTTGTTGCGCATGTAGACGTTCAGGCCCGTGTTGGGGAGCGGCGTCCTGAACTCGCGCAGCGCGATGTCGACGGCCATTGCGCTCATCCTCCCGTCTGTTGCGGTTTGGATTTTTCCGGTTTGGGCTTGTTCATGTCGCGCACGCGTTTCGACATCTTGATGCCGCGCGTTTCCTTGCGCCGGTCGCCGTGCGGCTGCAGGAACCTGCGGTATTCGTCGCGCTTCTCGTGAATGGAGGCGATGACGTAGCCCATCGGCACGCCGATATCGACAAGCACGGCCTCGGCGAGCTGGAGGCTCGCCTCGATCGTCTCCGGGATCGCGTCGGTCACGCCGAGTTCGTAGAGCTGGGTCGCATGCACGGCGTCTCGCGCGCGCGCGACGACGGTCATGTCGGGCCGCGCGGCATGGGCGATGGTGACGACCTTCTCCACCGACTGCGGCGCGTCCATGGTGACGACCAGCGCGCGCGCGGCGCTCAGCCCGACGCGTTCGAGAAACTCGGGCCGGGTGGCGTCGCCCCAATAGACTTCGACGCCTTCCTCGCGCGCCTTAGCCACCAGCGGCGCGGCGCCGTCGACGGCGACGAAGGGAATGTCGTGGCGCTTGAGCATGTCCGACACGAGACGTCCGACCCGGCCATAGCCGACGATCACGACGCGCTGGTCGGCGACGGTCGAGGCCGGCGCGAGATGGGCGAATTGCGTATCCTCGCTGGCGCGCGTCTTCGTCGCTCGCGCGCCCAGCGCGCCGAGAAACGGAATGGCCGTCATGGTGAGCGTGACGACGAGCAGGAGATCGCCGCCCGCCTGATCCGGAATGATCTTCGCCGCCAGGGCCGCGCCGATCATGAGGAAGGCGAATTCGCCGCCGGGCGCGAGCAGCAGCGACACTTCGCGCGCGACCGGCGCCGCTAGCCGGAACATGCGCGCGAGCACATAAAGGACCGCGGCCTTCACGACGATCAGGCCGGCCGAAAAGCCGAGGATCGTCACCGGCGCCTCGACCAAGCGGGCGAAATCGAGATGAGCGCCGGTCGAGAGAAAGAACAGGCCGAGCAGAAGGCCCTGGAACGGGGCGATCGTGACCTCGATCTCGCGGCGGAATTCGGTTTCCGCGAGCAGCAGGCCGGCGATGAAGGCGCCGAGCCCCATCGACAGGCCGGCCGACGCGCTCGCCACGCTCGCGCCGACGACGACGAGCAGGCAGGCGGCCATGAAGAGTTCGGTGGAGCCCGCCGCCGCGACGAGATGAAACAGCGGGCGCAGCACGAGCCGGCCGCCCGCAACGAGCAGGAACAGGGCGATCACCGCCGGCGCCCAGGTCCAGAATAATTGCGCGCCCGCCAGAGCCTCGCTCTTGGCGTCGAGCAGCGGCACCATGAACAGCAGCGGCGCGACCATCAGGTCCTGAAACAGCAGCACGGCGAAGGCCGCGCGGCCGGCGGTGCGGTTCAGGCGCTTGCGTTCGGACAGGACGGACAGCACGATGGCGGTCGACGACATCGACAGCGCCGCCGCGACCAGAAGCGCGCGGCCGAGGCCGAGTTCGAGCCAGGCGCCGACCTGCAGCGTGAGCAGCGCCGTCGTGACGACGACCTGCGCGGCGCCCAGTCCGAAGACGAGGCGGCGCATGCGCACCAGTCGGTCCCAGGACAATTCGAGACCGATCATGAACAGCAGGAAGACGACGCCGAGTTCGGCGAGCTGCGCCGCGCCCGCGCCGCCGCCGATCGTGACGTTGGCGAGCCAGGGAAATTTCTCGGCGAGGCGGCCGGCGCCGAAGGGGCCGAGCAAGGCGCCCGCGACGAGGAAACCGAGAACGGGGCTGATGCGCAGGCGGCGGAACAGCGGCACGACGACGCCCGCCGTCAGCAGAAAAATCAGAGGCTGTCGCCAGGTCTCCCAGTGAAATTCCGAATCCATCCGCGCTCCGGCTCCAACGCGCCCAGTGTCATTCCCGCGCAGGCGGGAATCCAGAGCAAATCACGATGTTCTGCAGGTCGGCCGCAGGATTCCCGCATTCGCGGGAATGATGGGCCTTATGCGACGAAATCCCGGCGCGCGTAACCCTGCGCATAGAGGAGCGCGGTCAGGTCCGAATGTTCGATGCGCGCGTCGGCGGCCTCGGCGACCGCAGGCTTGGCGCGGAAGGCCGCGCCGAGACCGGCCTCGCGCAACATCGGCAGATCGTTGGCGCCGTCGCCGGCGGCCAGCGTCTGCGCTCTTGTCAGGCCTCGCGCGTCGCGCAATTCGACGAGAGAGGCGAGCTTGGCCTCCGCGCCCAGGATCGGCTCCTCGACGCGACCGGTGAACTTGCCGTCGTTCGCGACGAGGCGGTTGGCGCGGCACTCGTCGAAACCGACCATGTGCGCGATCGTGTCGGTGAAGGCGGTGAAGCCGCCCGACACCAGCGCCGTATAGGCGCCGTTGGCGCGCATGGTGCGCACCAGCGCTTTCGCGCCCGATGTCAGCGTGATGCGCGTGCGGATCACTTCGGCCGGCACGCTCGCGTCGAGGCCCGCGAGCAGCGCGACGCGTTCGCGCAGGGCCGGCTCGAAGGCGATCTCGCCGCGCATCGCGCGTTCGGTGATCGCGGCGACATGGGCCTTCAGGCCGACGAGATCGGCGAGTTCGTCGATGCATTCCTGGCCGATGATGGTCGAATCCATGTCGGCGACGAACAGTTGCTTGCGGCGGTCGGCGATCGGCTGGACGACGATGTCGACCGCCGCGCGGTCGAGCGCGGCGCGCAGCGTGGTTTCGATCTCGACGGGTTCAAAACCGTCTTCCGGGGCGAAACCGATGTCGGCGGCTATTTCGGAGGCGAGCCAGGCGGCCGGCGCCGCGTTGGCGAGAGCCGCGCGGGCGCGTTCGGCCAGCGCCGGCGTCAGGATCGGCGCCTGCGGATTGCAGACGAGCGTGGCGACGTGAGAAAGGGTCTTGGACATCGGATCGCGGTCAGGACGGAAAATCGAACCATGGGGCGGATTCGCGCCATCCTCATCGCAGGCCCGACGGCGAGCGGCAAGTCCGCCGTCGCGCTCGGCCTGGCGCGGGCGAGCGGCGGCGTCGTGGTCAACGCCGATTCCATGCAGGTATACCGCGACCTGCGCATCCTGACAGCGCGGCCGACGTCGGCCGACGAGGCGGCCGCCGAGCACAGGCTCTACGGTCATGTCGACGGCGCCGTGAATTATTCGGTCGGACGCTGGCTTCTGGATTTCGCGGCGCTGATGGCGGAGCTGAAGGCGGCCGGCAGGCTCGCCGTCGTGGTCGGCGGCACCGGCATGTATTTCAAGGCGGCGACGCAGGGCCTGTCCGACATTCCGCGCGTGCCGGAGGACGTGCGGGCGCGGGTTCGCGCGGCGGCGGAGGGCGCCGCGCCCGCCGACCTCCACGCCCGGCTCGCCGCGCGCGATCCGCTCACGGCGGCGCGGCTGAGGCCCACCGATCCGCAGCGCATTCTGCGCGCGCTGGAAGTGCTGGAGGCGACGGGCCGGCCGCTGTCGGCCTTCCAAGGCGCGCGGGCGGCGCCGATCCTGCCGGAGGGTTCGTGGCGCGGGTTCTTTCTCGCGCCGGAGCGGGCCGATGTGCGGGCGGCGATCGACGGGCGCTTCCTGAAGATGATCGAGAATGGCGCGCTCGACGAGGTCGCGCGGCTCGCGGCCCGCACTCTCGATCCGGCTTTGCCGATCATGCGGGCGCATGGCGCGCCCGCGCTGATGGCGCATCTGCGCGGCGAGATGTCGCTGGAGGCTGCGATCGCGCGGGGGCAGGCCGATACGCGCGCCTACGCCAAGCGGCAATTCACCTTCGCGCGTCATCAATTGCCGGATTTCCGCTGGCTCGCGCCCGAGGGCGCGGGCGCGCAGATCGCGCGGTCGCCGGGCTGAAAGTCAGCAGGATTTATCAAGCGCGGCCTTGCTAGGGTCCAGCCATCGCGGAGGAACGATGGCCAGGGGACCGACACGAAGCGACTATGACGCGCGGCTCGCGCGCGTGCGCGGCCACATACACGATCATCTGGACGAAGAACTGGATTTCGCGCGGCTTGCCGAGATCGCCTGCCTGTCGCCCTATCACTGGCATCGCATCTATGCCGCGGTGTTCGGCGAGAGCGCCTTCGCGACCGTCAAGCGCCTGCGGCTGCATCGGGCGGCCGGCGATCTCGCCTACACGTCCATGCCGCTCGACGCAGTGGCGCCGCGCATCTCCAGCGGCAGCTGGTGACCCTGCATGTACGACGTTTGCCGGACGGTGCCGGCGACATGGTGCGCGCCGAAGAGCAACGCCGAGACTGCCAGTTCCTCGATCTTGGGACGTACCTCCTCCACCAAGCCTCGCATCGAGAGCCTCGCCACGGCCGCGTGGGCTTCGCTGTAGCGGCGTTCCTCCAGGAGAACGTTCAGCTTCGCCAACATCTCGTGGGCAATCTTATCCCACCTGACCTTCAGGGTCTTGGCGAGCGTCTGCTCTATGGCGATGAACGCTTGGGGGGCGATCTTCATTTGCGGTTCGTGTACCAGTCGTAGAGGACGGTCTTCAGGATTTTCAGGTCACGAGCATCCAGCGCTTCCTGCGCTGCATCCCGAATCACCGGATCGGTTATGGCGTCCACACTGACCTGCCAAGTCGGCACCAGGTTCTCCGGAATCGGAGGTAAGCCCTTCGCAGGGTCGATGCGATAGCTCGCGTCTACGTAGTATGGGTATTTGTTGCTCGTCACAACTGCTCCAGCGTCAGGATCGTCATCTTTGACCCGTTGTAGGCTTCCTTCCGGGCACCGACAATCTTCCATCCGGTTCCGCGCGAGACAAGTATTTCGTACTCAGTCATCGACGAACCTGTCGTGTTGTTCACGTGGACGGCCTTCGTTCCTTTCTTGGCCTTGAACTCGAACAGGACGGGGTTCTTATTCGCGTCGTGTTCGCGGAAAGCCTACCTCTTGGAAAATTCCCTACTCGTCGAAGTCGACAGGAACCGATTATCCAAATACGAATAGCCTACCAGTTCTTCAATGTTCCTTGGCAGCTTGCATCTGGTGATTGAACCAACACCACGGTAGAGCATGACGTTTTCCGGCAGGGCTGCCTTGTGGGTCAGGTTGTCGAGGGTGATGATCTCCTTCAGGGTCTGCCTCTTGATTAAACCGCCAGAGCGCGCGGCCCGGTTGATCTTCTGGTAGCTAGAATACTGGTAATCGGACAAGACTTTTCTCTCGCCCCCCGTCACATCGAACGAGGTCAGACCCATCTTATCGCCAAGACCGTTGTAACCGGTTTCCCCCACGTCATTGAAGCCGGAGTGGCTCATATTGCCAAGCTCGGTCGGATTCTTGGGCGTCTCCGCAGCTTTAGCTCCACCATCGGCGAACACTGCCTACAGGTCGGCATGATTGATGGCATGGACCTTTGAGTCTGACAGCTCCAACTCTTTCATCTTCCAGAGATTGTCCTTGAACGTCGCGGCCTTATTCTTCGCATCCAGAGGTAGCTTGTTGACGTCTTCGGCCATCTTGCCGATAGCGTCCAACTTGTCCTCGGACAGTGGCGACAGAAATTTAACGGCGTTCGCTATGGCCTTCTTCATGGCTGGTGCGATCGACTTTGGCTGCGGCTTCGGCACCTCTGCTTGAACTGCATCGGAGAGGTCGAACACGCTCTCCCAATCCGTCGCTAAGGCCAGTTTCAGTTCATCAGGCGACAGGCCAATCGTCTGGAAGATGCCCTACTAAATCCTCCGCCTTATCTGGTATCGGGTGTGGATTAAGTTCATTAATGTTGGCGGCGAGCGCAACGCGCCGGCTACGACAGTCTTGCCGCCTTCACGCGCGCATTCGGACCGGCCTACGGGTTGCCGCCGGCCCGCTACCGCCGCGAGGGCGGCCATGCCAGCTTTCAGCCGGCCACTGCCGGAAAGGACGATCCCATGCGCCAGATCGAAATTGTCGAGACGTCGCCGCTGACGCTCGCGGGCGTCGATCACGTCGGCTCCTACATGGAGATCGAACGCGCCTTCGGGCGGCTGCATCAGATTTTCGAAAAGCACCAGCTTTACGCGCCCGGGCAGAAGATGATCGCGGTCTATTTCGACGATCCGACGGCGACGCCGACCGAAAAGCTGCGCTCCTTCGCGGCCATGTCGATTGCGGACGGAAGCGGCCTGCCGGAACCGCTCCAGGCGTTTGCGCTGGCGGGCGGGCCCTGCGCAATATTGCGCCACTTCGGCCCCTATGCCGAGATGAAGGCGTCCTACGATTGGTTGTTCGGCGTGTGGTTGCCGCAGTCGGGCCGCGAGGCCGCCGATGCGCTGGCCTACGAAGTCTATGTCAACACGCCGATGGACGCGGCGCCGAAGGATCTGGTCACAGATATCTGTCTGCCGCTCAAACCCTGACTGGAATTGCGATGGCGCGGAACAGGAAAAGCTGGTCGGAAAAACTCGCCGACGGCGCTCCGCATCAGGTGAAGCGCCTGCACATCGACATTGCCGGCATGAAAGCGGGCCAGACGATGCTCGTGCCGTCCGCGCGCATGATCGACGCCGCCATCCGCGAATTGAAGGCGGGGGAGATCATCGACGCGCGGGCGCTGCGGTCGCGGCTTGCGGCGCGCCACGGCGCCGAGGTCTGCTGCCCGATCACCACGGGCATCCTGCTTCGGATCGTGGCGGAGGCGGCGCTGGAGGCGGAGGCGCGGCGCGCCGGACCCGACGCCCTTCTGGCGGGCGATCGACGAGGCGAGCCCGCTCGCGGGCAAGGTTTCGTGCGGGCGCGCCCTTGTGGCCGCACGCCGGCAGGCCGAGCGCGCCGGCTGACGCGCCCGGTCTGGATTAACGGCCCTGCC
Source organism: Rhodoblastus sp. (assembly GCA_039808645.1). Classification (GTDB taxonomy): domain Bacteria; phylum Pseudomonadota; class Alphaproteobacteria; order Rhizobiales; family Beijerinckiaceae; genus JAJXWB01. The sequence continues at coordinate 9,315 of JBDHTL010000063.1, forward strand.
TGACGCATTCTTCCCGCAACAGGGGAGACCTATGAAACTCTACGATCTCAAGAACGGGCTCAACCCGCGCCGCGTCCGCATCTTCCTGGCCGAAAAGGGCATTTCGATCCCGTCCGAATTCGTCGACATGATCAAGGGCGAGAACCGCGGCGCGCGGTACCAGGCCATGAACCCGATGGGGACCATGCCGGTCCTGGAATTCGACGACGGCACGCATCTGGCCGAATCCATCGCCATCTGCCGCTATTTCGAGGAGTTGCACCCCGAGCCGCCGCTGTTCGGCTCGACGACGCTGGAGCGCGCGCAGATCGAAATGTGGAATCGCCGCATGGAGCTGGAAATCCAGCTGCCGATCCAGGACATTTTCATCCACCTCAACCCGTTCTGGGCGGGTCGCCGGCCGCAGGTGCCGGAATACGGCAGGGTGCGGCAGGCGCAATTGCTGGAGCGCATGGCCTGGCTGAATCGCGAGCTCGCGGACCGCAAATATATCGCGGGCGACCATTACACGGTGGCCGACATCACCGCGCAATGCGCCTTCCTGATGGGCAAGGGCACGGGCACGAAGATCCCCGCCGACCTGACCGACCTCACGCGCTGGTTCGACCTGGTGACGAGCCGGCCGACGGCGCGCGCGTGAAGTCGACTGGCGAGCGCGATTGCCGACGCCCAGCGCATCGCGCGCAGGTCGCCACGCGCGCGAAGCCGAGCGCCTGGGCGGCGTCGAACTCGCGCAGCGCCAGGAACGATCCCGGCGGCGTCCGCCCGCTGGTCCGCAGCGATTACCGGGCGCAGGCCCTGAATGCGGCGCCGTCAGTGCAGCGCGGCGTTCGGGAGGTCACTTGATTTGCCATGTCTGGCTCTGCTTCGCGGCGCATGTCTGCAAGGTCAAGGCCGTCCCTTTCGTTCCCGCGCCCGCATCCAGACACAGACTGCTCGTCTGGTTCACGATTTTTCCGCCGTTGTAATGCCAGAGCTGCCCGGCGCTGGCGTTGCATGCCTGAATGGCGACCGTGGCGCCGACCGACGTCCCGCTCGCCTGCAAGCACCTCGTGAGCGCCATCGCTTGAATCGATGAACCGTTGAAGGAGAACTGCTGGTTTCCGGCGCCGTGACAATCCCACGCCCATACAGCCGTTCCCGGGGCGATGCTTGCGCCGGCGACATCCGCACAGCCGTAGCCGCCGAACTTGGCGCCCTCCGCAGCCACGCCGAAGGTCAGCATCGCGGCCTGCGACGGGGCCGAGGCGAATCCTGCGACTCCGAGTGAAGCCGCAAGCAGAATCGACGTCTTCTTCATGCTAGCCCCCCTTTCATGCCGTCGCCTGGGCGAGCGGCTTGCCGAGCCGAACCCGGGTCGCCGTTGCTGGATCCACCGGCGCCTGATCCAGCCCGGTGGATGGGTCGCCACGCGCCTCGCTCCTCGCGGTGGCGATTCCGACCAAATGCCGACTGCTTCAGGACGGCGACCGCAAGCACCGGCGGCGAAAGCCTGCGCCGCCGCGAAAATGGCCGTCAACTCACAATGACGTGACCGGGAGACGGCCTTGATGAAGCCAGGCTCGGCCGCAGCGATGAGACGTTGATTTCAGATCGGCCTCCATTCTCGCCGAATCTAGGCTAAGGGATCGCAAACGACGACCATTGCGAGGACCGATGGCCGAGGGATTCGAATTGGAAGCCGCTGCCGGCTCGGCCTGGCCGTTCCGCGACGAGGACGGCGCCTTGCGCGCCGAATTCGTCGCCTCGGTCGAAAGGGCGATCGCGGCTGGCCAGAAGGAGAGCCTGCTCGCCCTCGTCGGCGAGATGCACGAAGCCGACATGGGCGATCTCATCGAGGCGCTCGACGCCGACAGCCGGCCGCGCCTCGTCGCGCTGATGGGCGACGAGTTCGACTTCGCCGCGCTGACCGAAGTTCCCGAACACGTCCGCGACGAGATTCTCGAAGAACTGCCGCCCGAGACGGTGGCCGAAGGCGTCAGCGAGCTCGAAAGCGACGACGCGATCGCGCTTCTCGAGGATCTCGACCGCTCCGAGCAGGAGGAGATCCTCGGGAAGATGCCGGCGGTCGAGCGCTCGGCGCTGCGCCGTTCGCTCGACTATCCGGAGAACTCCGCCGGCCGGCTGATGCAGACGACGCTGGTGGCGGCGCCGCCGTTCTGGACGGCAGGGCAGGCGCTGGACCACCTGCGCGAGGGCGACCAGGAGGACCTGCCGGACAGTTTCTTCGAAATCTTCGTCGTCGATCCCGGCCATCGCCTGCTCGGCAACGTCTTTCTTGACAAGCTCGCCCGCACGCCGCGCTCGACGCCGCTCAACGCGATCATGCAGGACCGCCGGCATGTGCGCGTGAACGAGGACGAGGAAGAAGTGGCGCGCATGTTCGAGCGCTACAACATCGTCTCGGCGCCGGTCGTGGACGAAGCCGACCGGCTGGTCGGCGTCATCACCATCGACGACATCGTCGACGTCATCCAGGAAGCCGCCGACGAGGACATCAAGGCGCTGGGCGGCGTCAACCGGCGCGAGGAGCTGAGCGACCCGATCTTCTCGGTCGCGCGCGGCCGGTTCGTCTGGCTGTTCATCAATCTGGCGACGGCCTTCCTCGCGTCGTCGGTGCTCGGCGTCTTCCAGGGCGAATTGCAGAAAATGGTGGCGCTGGCGATCCTCGCGCCGATCGTCGCGAGCCAGGGCGGCAACGCCGCCACCCAGACCATGACCGTGGCCGTTCGGGCGCTCGCCACCAGGGAAATGTCGCGCAGCAACGCCATGAAGATCGTCTTCCGCGAATTTCTGGTCGGCGCGCTGAACGGGCTCGGGTTCGGGATTCTCACGGGGATCGGGGCCGCCATCTGGTTCGGCCTGCCGGCGCTGGGCTTCGTGATCGCGGCGGCCATGCTCACCAATCTGATCGCGGCCGCATTCGGCGGCATCCTCGTCCCGCTGGCGCTGGAGCGGTTCAAGATCGACCCGGCGGTCTCCTCGGGCGCCTTCGTGACGACGGTGACGGATATCGTCGGCTATTTCTCGTTTTTGAGCTTCGCGACCTTCTATTTCGGGCTAAAATGATTCGTTCGGCCCGGTCGGGAAGCCGCGGGGGCCGCGCATTAACGACTCGTTACCCCGCGAGGGATAATTTGCGCCGATGATGCGTACCTTCGATCTTCGCCGGCCGCTGCGCGTATTCGCGGGTCTGGCCCTCTCGCTCACGCTCGCCGGCTGCGGCTCGGGCGTCGATTCCCAACTCGGCAAGTCCCGCTTCCGGACGTCGGCCATTTCCTATGCGCCGACGCACAAGGTGAAGCCGAGCGAAGCGCTCGACCACAGCCGGGACTTCGCGATCCACGGGATCGACGTCTCGAAATACCAGGGCAATATCGACTGGAACGCGGTCGCCAATTCCGACGTGCAGTTCGCGTGGATCAAGGCGACCGAAGGGGCGGACCTGCTCGACACGAAGTTCCGCCAGAACTGGGAAGCCGCCAGGGCCGCCGGCGTGCCGCGCGGCGCCTACCATTTCGTGTACTGGTGCCGACCGTGGCAGGAAGAGATGGGCTGGTTCAAGGCCAACGTGCCGCGCGAGCCGGACGCCCTGCCGCCCGTGCTGGACGTCGAGGCGACGCCGGAATCGCGCACCTGCAAGCGCACGATCGTTCCCGAGCAGGCGATCCCCGAGATGCGGCTGATGCTGCAGGAGATGGAGCGCCACTACGGCAAGCGGCCGGTGATCTACACGACCGTGGATTTCTACGAGGCGATCCTCGCCGACGGCGCGCTCAGCGAATATCCGATCTGGGTGCGCTCGACCAAGCACCGCCCGCATGTCCGCTACGGGTCGCGCAAGTGGCACTTCTGGCAGTACCAGTCGGACGGCGCCGTGCCCGGCATCGTCGGCAAGGTGGACCGCAACGTGTTCCACGGCTCGGCCAAGGAATGGCAGACCTGGCTGGCGAGCAATTGAGCGAGCGGAGAATAGCGAGTAGCGAGTAGTCTTCGTTTCGATCCGCTATTCGCTACGCGCCATTCGCTACTCGCAGGGACCATGCTCCAAGACCAGTTCAGCCGTACCGCGCTCGGCGCGGCCCTCCATCGCGCGGCGCATCAGACGCTGGAAGGCGGGCTTGTCTTCAAAGACCCCTTCGCCTGCGCGATCCTCGGCCTGACGCCGCGGGAGGCGGCCGAACGCGACGGCGGCGACGAGCGGCGGCGGCGCATGCGCCTCTTCGTCGCCGCGCGTTCGAACCTTGCCGAACGCAGGATCGCGGCCGCCGTCGCGCGCGGCGTGCGGCAGGTCGTGGTTCTCGGCGCGGGCCTCGACACGTTCGGTCTACGCAATCCGCATGCGGCCGATGGGCTGCGGGTGTTCGAGGTCGATCATCCCGCGACTCAAGGCTGGAAGCGCGAGCGCCTTGCGGCCATGAACGCGCAAGCGCCGTCATTGACCTTCGCGCCCTGCGATTTCGAGCGGGACGATCTGGGCGGCGCGCTGGCGCGCGCGGGCGTCGATCGCGGCGCGCCGATCTTCTTCATGTGGCTCGGCGTCACGCCCTATCTCACGCGAGACGCCGCGATGGGAACGCTGCGCACGATAGCTGCGACGCCCGGCGCCGAAGTCGTGTTCGACTACACGGAGGGAAGCGAGCGCGAGCGGGGCGATGCGCAGGCCTTCCACACGGAATTGCTCGAACGCGTCGCGGCGGTCGGAGAGCCGATCGTCGGCTTCTACGAACCTGCGGCGTTGGCGCGTGATCTCGGCGCGCTCGGCATGAGCGAGCAGGAGGATTTCAACAGCCGCGAGATCGCCATCCGATTCTTCGGCGTTCCGCCCGATCAGGTCCCCAGCGGGGCCGCCGGGCATGTCATCTGGGCGCGGCGGCCGCTGGAAGGCGCATGAGCGGGCAGATTTTCATCGGCGCCAATGGCGCGCGCATTCCCGCGCTCGGTTTTGGCACGTGGCAATTGCGCGGGCCGGAGTGCGTGGCGGCGGTGCAGACGGCGCTCGCCTGCGGCTATCGCCACATCGACACGGCGCGCATGTACGGCAACGAGAAGGCGGTGGGCGAAGGCCTGCGCGCCTCCGGCCTGAAGCGCGACGAGATATTCGTCACCACCAAGGTCTGGCGCGACGACATAGGCGCGGGCGCGCTCGAGCGTTCGGCGGAAGCGAGCCTGCGCGATCTCGGGCTCGACGCCGTCGATCTCCTGCTGATCCATTGGCCGAACGCCGCGATCCCATTGAAGGAATCGATCGGCGCGCTCTGCCATGCGCGCCGGCGCGGACTTGCGCGGCATGTCGGCGTGTCGAACTTCAATTCGGCGCTGCTCGAAGACGCGCTGGCGCATGCGAGCGAACCGCTCGCCGCGGACCAGTGCGAATATCATCCGCGACTCGACCAGAGCGCCGTGGTCGCCGCGTGCAAGCGGCACGGGCTCGCCTTCGTGTCCTATTCCCCGCTCGGCAAGGGCGGCCTGCTGTCGGACCCGGTCCTGACCGGCATCGCACGGCGCGTGGGCGCCAGCCCCGCGCAGGTCGTGCTGCGCTGGCATCTGCAACAGGGCGTCGCGGCCATCCCGCGTTCCGGTTCGCCCGATCACATACGCGACAATTTCGGCGCTCTCGACGTCGCGCTCGACGATGCCGACATGACCGCGATCTCGAGCCTGCGCCGGGCGGACGGGCGGCTGGTCGACACGGGCTGGGCCAGGTGGGACGCGTGAACCGACCGGACGCCGATCGTGCGGAGAGCCCATGTTTTTCGTGATCGCCAAGACGCTCGGCGTGATGGCGCAGGCGCCGCAGATATTCTTCGAACTGCTGATCGTCGGCGTCGCGCTCCTGTGGACCCGCTGGAGCCGTGCGGGACGCATCCTGACGACGCTGATGGCCGTCGTCATCCTCGTCTTCGCCGTCACGCCGCTCGCGGTCATTTTCGCGCGGCCGCTCGAGGATCGCTTCCCGCAGCCCGATCTCGGCGTCGCGCCGACGGGGATCATCGTGCTCGGCGGCGCGATGGACGAGGGCGTGTCCCGCGCCCGCGACATGCCGGCGCTGAACGACGCCGCCGAGAGGCTGACCGAACCGGTGGCGCTGATGCGGCGCTTTCCCAATGCGCGGCTCGTCTTTTCAGGCGGCAGCGGGCGGCTGACGCCCGCCGCGTGGACGGAATCGGACGTCGCGCGCATGTTCTGGCGGGCGATGGGCGTGCCGGACGAGCGGATGAGTTTCGAGAACCGCTCGCGCGACACCTGGGAGAACGCCGTCTTCACCAAGGAACTGGCGCAACCGAAACCGGGCGAGCGCTGGCTGCTCGTTACCTCCGCCATGCACATGCCGCGCTCGGTCGGCATCTTCCGCAAGGTCGGGTTCGAGGTCACGCCGATGCCGGTCGATTACCAGACGGGTGGCGTGGCCGGCGATTTATTCGGCTTCCGCCGGCCGGGCGAGGCCTTGCGCCTGCTCGAGACCGCGTCGCACGAATGGATCGGGCTCGTGTCCTACTACCTGACCGGCAAGAGTTCGGAACTGCTGCCGGGGCCGTGACGGCCTGCGAGCCTGAAGGCGCGCAATCCTGGCAAGGCGAGCCTGAAGGCTCGCGGTCCGATCAATCGCTGCGCGGCAGGCCGAGGCGGATCACGCCCTTCACGTCGTCGGGGTCGGCCGGCTTGCCCTTGCGGTAGATCACCAGGCGGCCTTCGCGCGCGAGGCCCTTTCCCGTCGCGCGCACGCGCGGCAGCCATTTGCGCCAGCCGAGCTCGTCCTCGCCGCGCTCCTGCGCGATCCGCTTGGCGGCGTCTTCGGGCGAAATCGTCTTCGCGGCGCCGCGCGACGAAATCTCGGCGAGAATGGCGGCGGCGACGGCGTCGGCCTCGGCGTTCGAATCTGTCCTGTCGGGCATGGTCCGCTGATGCGCGCGCGGCGCGCCGGCGTCAAGATTGCGGGCCGTCGTCGGCTTCGCGCACGAGCGCGTCCAGCGCATCGGAATGGAACTGGCGCCGGTAGATCACGATCATGATGAGCAGGGTCGTGAGCATGAAGACCAGCGGCCCGAGATACCAGCCGAGATAGGCGAAGGAGAAGAACAGCGCGCGCTGCCCGTCCGCGAAGTGACGGCCGGCGACCGTGCTCATGCCGGCCGCGCGCCGCGCCGCCTTTTCGCGCGCAACCGTGTCGGGCGAGGTCGTCGGCGGCGTCGCGCCGATCAGGATCGCCGAATAATTGTAGAGGCGGTAGGACCAGCCGAACTTGAAGAAGGCGTAGCCGAAGATCGCCATGAGCCCGATCGTCTTCATCTCCCACAGCCCGCGCGAAATCGACGGCGCGAAGGGAAGCTCCGCGAACAGGCGCACGACGTCGTCGGTCGAGCGCAGCACGGTGGCCGCGCCGCCGATGGCGAGCAGCGAGGTCGAGGCGAAGAAAGCCGTGCCGTTCTGCAATGTCGAGGTGATGGCGGTGTCGACGATGCGCACCTCGCGGCGCGCCATTTCGCTCATCCACACGTCGCGCTGCGCGTTCATCAGCGCGTTGAGGCCGGGGTTTCTGCCGTGGCGGAACTTGACGAAGCGCGCGTAGCCGATCCAGGCGGCGAGAAAGGCGATGAACGCGGCGGCGTCGGCGGAATAGGGGAGCATGTCCAAAGCTCCGGTCTGGCAGGCCCGGCGCGCAGTTGATTTTTCGCGCGCGCTCCCGTCAATCTGTGGCAGGAGGACCCTCATGGCGCAAGATATTACGGTCGGAATCAAGGCGTTGATCGACGAGGCGAACGCCGAGATCGAGACGTTGTCGGTCGCGGACGCGATCGCGCTGCACGGTCGCGACGACGTGACCTTCGTCGATCTGCGCGATCCACGCGAGATGGAGCGCGACGGCCATGTGCCGGGCACGTTCCATTGCACGCGCGGCATGCTGGAATTCTGGATCGATCCGGCGAGCCCCTACGCCAAGCCGCAATTCCAGGAGGACAAGAAGTTCGTGTTCTTCTGCGCCGGCGGCCTGCGCTCGGCGCTCGCCGCCCACACCGCCAAGAAGATGGGCCTGAAGCCGGTCGCGCATATCGAGGGCGGCTACGGCGCCTGGAAGAAGGCGGGCGGGCCGACGGAGCAATGGGTCCCGAAGGCGCGCAAGGGCGGCTGAGGTCGTGGCGCTCACGCTCGTCATCGGCAACAAGAGCTATTCGTCCTGGTCGATGCGGCCGTGGATGCTGCTCGAGGCGTTCGGCGTTCCCTTCGAGGAAATCGTCATCCCGCTCTATGTCGAGGGCTCGAAGCAGCAGATTCTCCGATATTCGCCGTCCGGCAAGGTTCCGACGCTGATCGACGGCGACGTCGCGGTCTGGGATTCGCTGTCGATCTGCGAATATGTCGCGGAGAAGTTTCCGGACCGGGCGATCTGGCCGCGCGATCCGAAGGCCCGCGCGCTCGCGCGGTCGATGAGCGCGGAAATGCATTCGTCGTTTCAGGCCCTGCGCCAGCAATGCGGCATGGTCGTTCATCGCGCGAAGGGGCCTGTCGATTTTTCGCCCGAGACGCTGGCCGACATCGCGCGGATCGAAGCCATGTGGGCGCAGGCGCGCGGGAAATACGGGCAGGGCGGTCCGTTCCTGTTCGGCGCGTTCAGCGCCGCCGACGCCATGTACGCGCCGGTCGTCTGCCGCTTCGACATCTATCGGCCGAGGGTGGCGGCGACGACGCACGCCTACATGGAGGCCCTGATGGCCACGGCCGCCTGGAAAAAATGGATGGCGGGCGCCGCCGGCGAGACGTGGCGGATCCCGCGGCTCGAGCCGTAAGGACGGGCGGCGAGACGTCGCGAATTCGAGACGCGCGGGATCAGCCGCGGCCGCGTCCGCGCATCGCGAAGCGCCGCTCGCGGAACAGCGCGCTCCAGTCGAGCCGCACGAACAGGTAGATCGACGGAACGATCAGCAGCTGGGTGGCGAGGAAATAGGCGCCGAAGCCCAGGCCCGCGTCGTCGATGTCGAGATCGAGCTTCCGTCCCGCAAGCCCGGCCGCGTAGATCCAGAAATAATAGCTGGCGAACCTGCCGAAGAAGAACGGGATCGCGGCGAACAGCACGTTCAGGCTGGTCAGGCCGTAGGCGATGAACAGGTGGTTCGACGGCAGCGGACTGAGGGCGAAGAGCGCGAGGCCGGCCGCCGACACGGCGCGGTTGGCCTCGATCCGGGTCCTGATCTGATCGACGTTCTTCTTCGAATCCTCGCTCAGCCATCGCCCCCGCAGGACGATCCGGGACAGCTTGGCGAGCGTCATCCGTCCGGACGCGGCCGCCGCCGCGGCGGTCAGGGCCAGACCGAACGGATCGGCGTTGGGCGTCGCGAGGCTGAAGGCGGACAGGGCCGCCCAGGTCGGCGGCGCGAACGCGGGGATGAGGTTCAGAAGAAAGACGAGAAGAAATATCAGGCCGGTGCGCAGGAAGCCGTCGCCGAGGTCGAGCATTGCGAAACTCATATGCGCTGCTCGACGGTCCCGCCCGCATCGGAGGTCGGCGACCTCTGCGGGGACGGACTCTGCCGACGGCGACCGCGCTCCGCAAGGCGATGGATCAAAGCGCGACCGTTCGCCGCCGTGCCAGGCCGCGCCGGCGCTCCGGCGAGGCCCCGACCAGCGCGCGAATGGCGAACGAAGCGCCCTGCGCATGGCCGGCTCCTTCCCATCGCGCGTTGGCCCTCGCGCGTCGGCAGGCTATCAAGGGCGTAGCCGCAGGACAGGGCGCGGGCAGCGCGCCGGGCGAAACAAAGGGACGGAACATGTCGCAACGCAAGGTCGCTCTCATCACCGGCGCGTCGGCAGGCATCGGCAAGGCCTCGGGCCTCGCGCTGGCGCGGGCGGGCTGGGACCTCGTGCTGACCGGCCGCCGCAAGGAACTGCTCGACGCCGTGGCGGCGGACGCGCGCGGGCTGGGCGCGCGCGCGATCGGCGTCGCCTGCGACGTCGGCGACCCGGACTCGGTGAAAGCCCTGTTCGACGCCGTGATGGCCGAGTTCGGCCACCTGCACCTTCTCTTCAACAACGCCGGCGTCGGCGCGCCGCCGATCAACATGGAAGACCTCACCTACGCCCAGTGGAAGGCGGTGGTGGACACGAATCTCACCGGTCCCTTCCTGTGCACGCAGCACGCCTTCCGCATCATGCGGGACCAGAGCCCGGTCGGCGGGCGCATCATCAACAACGGCTCGATCTCCGCCCATGCGCCACGCCCCAACACAGCGCCCTACACCTCCACCAAGCACGCGATCACCGGCCTGACGAAGTCGACCGCGCTCGACGGCCGCAAGTACAACATCGCCTGCGGGCAGATCGACATCGGCAATGCCGACACCGACATGGGCGGCCGCATGAAGGCCGGCGTGCCGCAGGCGAACGGCCAGATCGCCCCGGAAGCGGTGATGGACGTCGAGCACGTGGCGAATGCGGTGGTCCACATGGCGAGCCTGCCGCCGGACGCCAACATCCTGTTCATGACGGTCATGGCGACCAAGATGCCGTTTGTTGGGCG
>JBDHTL010000064.1:0-19613 GCA_039808645.1 Rhodoblastus sp.
AGCCGGATCGAGCCCGATTGCGGCCTGATCATGCCGGAGAGCGCGCGCAGCGTCGTCGTCTTGCCGGCGCCGTTGGAGCCGATGAGGGTGACGAGCTGGCCTTCCTGCACCTCCAGCGAAATGCCATGCAGCACCTGCACCTTGCCATAGCCGGCGACGAGATTGTCGACTTTGAGCATCGTCGGCTCCTCAGACTGCGGTCGCGGCCGCGCCGCCGAGATAGGCTTCGATCACGCGCGGATTGGCCTGCACCTCGGCGGCCTTGCCCTCTGCGATCTTCTCGCCGAAGTCGAGCACGGTGATCGTGTCGCAAATGCTCATCACGACGTCCATGTGATGCTCGATCAGGATCACCGTGATGCCGTGGTCGCGGATCTTTCGGATGATGCCGATCAGCTCCTTGATGTCGGGCGCCGTGAGGCCGGCGGCCGGCTCGTCAAGCAGCAGCAGCTTCGGATCGAGCGCAAGCGCGCGGCCGATTTCGAGCAGGCGCTGCTTGCCGTAGGGCAGGTTGCGCGCCTCCTCGTTGGCGAGGCCGGCCAGCCCGACGAAATCGAGGATGGCGGCGGCGCGCTTTCGCGCGCCCGCCTCGTCGCCGAGCGCCCGGGGCAGGCCGAGCGCGATCTCGAAAATGCCCGACTTGTACGTATGCTGGAGCCCGACCAGCACGTTCTCGGTCAGCGTGAGCTCGCCGAACAATTGCACGTTCTGGAACGTGCGCGCGACGCCGAGCGCGGCGATCTGCGGCGACTTGAGCCCCGCGAGAGAATGGTTCTCGAATTTCACCTCGCCGGCCGTCGGCGTGTAGATGCCCGTCAGCACGTTCATCATCGTGCTCTTGCCGGAGCCGTTCGGCCCGATCAGCCCGTGGATTGTGCCGGGCTTCACCGTCAGATCCACGCCGCCGAGCGCCTTCAGGCCGCCGAATTGCATGACGACCCGACCGACGTTGAGCAGCGGACGGTCCTTGTCGACGATCGGAGCCGCGACGAAGGCGTCGCTTTCCGCGCCGCCCTTGGTCGACATCTGCGCACGGCCGAACAGGCTCGGCACGATCTGCGCGAAAATCTGCTTGAGGAAGCCGACGATGCCGTCAGGCAGATAGTAGACGACGAACAGGATCATCATGCCGAACAGCGTCAGCTTGAAATCGGTGATCTTCTGCAGGAACAGCGAGAACACGAAGAAGGCGACGCACAGCAGCACGGGCGTCACCACCCGCCGGCGGCTGTCGGGATCGCGGATCGCGGATGCGCCTCCCGCGATCACTGCGACCGCGGCGATCACGCCGGCGACGATCCGGAACAGGCTGATGTCGGCGAGCAGGTTGGGCAGATAGACGATGATCGCCGCGCCGATCAGCGGGCCGAGGCGCGATTTTCGTCCGCCCATCGTGACGGCGAGCAGGAACAGAACCGACAGTTCGAAGGAGAAGTTGTTCGGCGCGATATATTGCTCGGAATAGGCGAAGAACACGCCGGCGAAGCCTGCGAAGGCCGCGCTCGCCACAAAGGCGATCACCTTGTGGCGATAGACCGACACGCCCATGCAGTCGCAGGCGATCGGGCTGTCGCGCAGCGCCTCGAAGGCGCGTCCGAAGCGCGAGGCGAGAATGCGGTTGATGACGACGATCACGCCGATCAGCGCCAGGCCCGAGAGGATGAAGAACTGCGATTCCTTCATGCGCTTCGCCGACATGTCGAGGAAGGGCAGCGCATTGGAATAGTCGCGCCAGTCGAATAGCGCCGGCGTCGAGAACTTGACGCCGAGCGGACCGTTGGTCAGCGGCACGATCTCGTTGATGAGGATCTGCACGATCGTCCCGAAGGCGAGCGTCACCATCGCGAGATAGGGGCCCGTGACGCGCAGCGCCGGAAGCGCGAGCAGCGCGCCGAACAGGGCGGTGACCACGGGCGCGGCGATCAGCGACGGCCAGAAGCCGATGTTGAAATGCATCGACAGGACGCCCGCCGTGTAGGCGCCGATGCCGAACAGCGCCGCATGGCCGATCGAGACTTCGCCGGTATAGCCGAACACGATGTCGAGCCCGAGCACGACGATGGCGAAGATCGCGATGGTCTGCAGAAGATGCAGGTAGTACGGGCTCGTCACCGCGAAGGGGATGACGAGCACCGCGGCGATTGCGGCCAGAACCGGGAGAAGCTTGCGCATCGGCTCAGACCTTCTTGATCGCGGCCACGCCGAACAGGCCGGAGGGTTTGAGCGACAGAACGAGAAGCAGCAGAACGAGGCCCGGCACGTCCTTGTAGCCGGTCGAGATGTAGAATCCGGTCAATGTCTCGACGATGCCGAGAATGAGTCCGCCGACGATGGCGCCGACGCCCGACGACAGGCCGCCGATGATCGCCACCGCGAACGCCTTCAGCCCGAGCACCGCGCCCATGGCGGCGCCGGTCAGCGTCACCGGCGCGACCAGCACGCCCGCAAAGGCGGCGGACAGCGACGACAGCGCGTAGGAGAAGGTGATGACGAGCGACGTGTTGACGCCCATCAGGCCGGCGGCGTCGCGATCGTTGGCGGTCGCCACCACCGCCTTGCCGAAGATCGACCGGCGATTGAAGATTTCGACCGCCGCCATCAGCGCCAGCGCGCCTGCGACGATGGCGATCTCCATCGGCTGGATGCGCACCGGCCCGATCTGCAGCGCGGCCTCCGGCAGCGGCGAGGGGAATTTCAGCGGATCGCGTCCCCAGACGTTCTCTGCCAGATTCTTGAAGATGATGCCGAGCGCGATGGTGGCCATGATCCAGCCCGCCTCGGACTTGATGCGGATCGCCTGCCGCACGCCGAGCCATTCGACGAAGGCGCCCTGCGCGAGCCCGAAGACCAGAACGACCGGCAGCATCAGCAGATAGGCCCAGAAAGTGCCGATCGACTGGCCGATCAGGAAGTTGATCGTCGTCAGGCCGACCAGCGCGCCGAGCATCAGGGCCTCGCCCTGTCCGAAGTTCAGCGTCTTGGACGTCGCGAAGGTCAACTGGTAGCCGAAGGCGATGACCGCGTAGATCATGCCGACGGAAACGCCGCTGACGAGGAGTTGGGCGAAGATGTTCATGGCGGGCCCGCTCGCGTGGAAACGCCGCGCCCTCGGGGCGCGGCGTTCGAAGATGAGGTCCGGGGCCATCCGCGCCCCGGCGACATGTCTGGGTCAGCTCTTCGGCTTGATGCGCATCGCCTTGTCGCCTTCCAGATCCTCCGGATGCGCAGGCACGACGCGGCCGCCCTTGACGAGGCCCATCACCGGAATGTTCGCCGTGATGGCTTCGTGGTCGGTCGCGGTGAACGGCTTGTCGTAGACCGTCACGACGCCCTCGATCTTCTCGTTGAGATTTTCGAGCGCCTCGCGGACCTTGCGGCCGTCGGTCGATCCCGCCTGCTTGAAGGCGGCGGCGAGCAGATACACCGAGTCGTAGCCCTGCGCGGCCGAAACCGGCGACGGCATGCGGTCGATGCTGTATTTCTTCTGGTAGGCCTCGATGAACGCCTTGCGCTTGGGCGTCGTCGGCATCTGGATGAAGGTCTGCGGCATGATCGCGCCGTCGCCGTTGGCGCCGGACGTGTCGATATAGCTCGCCATCGACAGCGTCCAGGAGCCGATCAGCGGCACTTTCCAGCCGAGCTTCGCCATGGCGTTGGCGATCTGCGCGAGCTCCGGGCCGATCGCGTAGGTCAGGATCACGTCGGCGCCGGCCTCCTTGGCCCGCAGCACCTGCGCGGTCATGTCGGTGTCGCCGATGTTGAACTTCTCGGTCGCGACCGGCTTCACGTCCATGGCGGCGAGCGTCTTGGTCAGGTCGTCCTTGCCGAGCTGGCCGTAGTTCGTGGAATCCGCCAGGATCGCCGGCTTCTTGAATCCCTGCCGCTTGATCGCCTCGTTGGCGATCATCGCCGACTGGATCGTATCGTTCGCGGAAGTGCGGAAGATATAGTTGGCCTTGTGCTCCGGCGGCTTGAACTGCTGTGAGATCACCGAGCCCGTCGCGACGTTGTTGATGACCGGAATCTCGGCTTCCTGGTAGAAGCGCTGCGAGGCGAGCGCGACGCCGGTGTTGATGTAGCCGACGGTGGCGGCCACCTGCTCCTTGTTGATCAGCTCCTGCGCGATCTGGACGCCGAGCTCGTTCTTGGCTTCGTCGTCGCGTTCCACGAGCTGGATCTGCTTGCCGAGCACGCCGCCGGCCTTGTTGATTTCCTCGACCGCGAGCTTCACGCCGTCGCGCATCGAAACGCCCATCGAGGCCGATCCGCCGGTGAACGGTCCGGACAGGCCGATCTTGATCGAGTCGGCTGCATGGGCGGAGGCGACGAGCGCCGTCGAGGCGGCGAGCGCGATCACGAAATTCTTGAGCTTCACCCTTGTCTCCCTGTGTTCGTGAACGCTTCGGGAGCGTCCGCGATAAGCATCCGGGGCGTTCCGACGCCCGTTGCGCAACAGGCATTGATTGCCGCCTGCCTCGGGCGCCTTCTAGCATGCAGGCTGCAGCGGCCCTAGCGCTTTGTGCATTTTGCGACGCAGCAAAATAGTCGCGCGGCGGCTTGGGAAGCTCAATATTCCCATTCGACGCCGACGCCGACCGAGGTCTTTCCGTCGACCCGCGTCTCGCTCTGCACCCGGAAATTGCGGAAGACGTCGACGCCGACATTGACCGACGTCTGGTCGGGCTTCACGCCGGTCCGCACGCCGACGCTCACGCCCTTGGCGATGTAGCGCGAGACGCCGACGCTCGGGCCGCCGGCGCCGCCGGCGTCGATGTCGAGCGTGTCGACGCCGAGCGCCTTGCGCATCTTCTCGAATGCGTCGGCGCCGGAGGCCGCGCCGGTGAACTGGGCGAGCGCCACAGCGAGTTGCACCGCCTGGAAGGGGGTGAGCGAGGCGGACGCCTTGGCGAACAGCAGGCGCGACAGCACTTCGTCCTGCGGCAGGCTGGGCGAAGAGGTGAAGGCGAAGGCGGGCTGCGAGGCGGGGCCGGAGACCGCGACATTGGCGGTCACGCCGCCCGCCGAGGTCTGCGCGGCGAAGGCGAGTTGCGGCATGAGCCCGCCGGCGAAGGTCAGTTTGCCCTGGGTGATGTCGAGGCGCTGGGTCAGGAGCTGCATGCGTCCGCGCCTGAGATCGAAGCCGCCGTCGACGATCGGCTTCTGGATTGTGCCGGCGATCTTCAGGTCGCCGCCGAATTCCGCGTCGAGCCCGCGCCCGCGCACGAACACGCGATCGGGCGCGGAAATGGCGAGATCGACCGGCGCGTCGAAGGTCGGCTTGTGCGCCGCGCGCGCCTTCTCCCGGCGTTCGAGCGCGATCATCTGCGCGGCGAAGCCCTTGGCGTCGATCTGGCGCGTGCCCGGCAGCGGCTTGAGGCTGGCCGGCAGACGGTCGGGCACGTTCACGTCCATGCTGCGGAGCGTGACGCGGCCGGCCACGCGCGGCGCGCGCGTCAGCGCGCCGCTGATCGTCAGATCGAGATCGCCGGTGGCCGCCGCAAGCTCGCTGTCCACGAACTGGGCGTCGGCGGCCTTCACGATCAGCGCGGCGGGAAGGCCTGCGGTCGGATCGACGCCGATCTTGCCGGCGACCGCGATCCGGCCGCCGTTCTTCGTCTGGCCGTTGAGGCCCGAAATCGTTAGTTCGCGCCCGTTGCCGGACAGCTTGCCCGTGATGTTGGCGAGCGCGATTCCATTGACCGGATCGGAAAAGCCGCCATTGGAGATATCGACTACGCCGCCGAGGATCGGCGCGGCGGCCGGTCCCTTGAGGGTCAGGTCGACTTTCGCCTGGCCGGCGACCGACTGGCCGTTGACCGACAGCGTCGGATTGGCGAGCGCGGCGTCGAGCGTTCCCCTGACGGCGAGATCGAGCGCGCCCGGCCCGAGCGGGACCTGGCCCGTGATCTTGAACCTGCTGCGCGGGCCGAGCGCGACGTCCGCGTCGACCGAACTGCGGCCGGCGGAAAGCGCGCCGGACGCCGTCGCCTCGATCGCCGGAAGACCGGCGCTGCGCGTCTGCGGCATGGACAGGTGCGCCGCCTTCACCCGCCAGTTGCCCGTCGGCGCCTTCGCGCTGCCGGCGATTTTCGCCTGCACGTCGGCGACGCCGCCGAAGGCGAAGGTCGGATCGGCGAGCGCGAGAATCGAAAGTGGCAGCGCGCGCGCATCGACGTCGAGCGCCAGACTTTCGCCGGCGAATCCCTGCACGGCGAGGCGGCCGCCGTCGGCCGCGACGACGAAGTTCCGCAATTCCGCGCCGCCGTCGCGGAGCGTGACGTTGGCGGGGCCGGCGAGGGCGATCCGCCTGCCGGCGCGCGTCGCCGAGAATTGCGCGATGTCGAGGCGCACCGGCTCGCTCTTCGCCAGCGCGCCGCGCCCGGCGATCGCAAAGCCGCGCGCATCGAGGGACAGGTCGAGCGCGGTCGTTCCATCCGCGCCGGGCTTGGCCAGCAAACGCGCCTTCGAGATCGTCTCGCCGCCGACGCGCACGACGTCCGCGGCGATCCGGCCCTCGATTTCCGGCCGCCCGTGAATATCCCGCGCGCTCGCCTGCGCGTCGAGCCGGTCGATTGCGATGCCCGACGCGCGCACGCCCTGTCCATGCGCCTCGATCGTGGCGGATTGCTTCGCGCCGGCATTGTCGAGCGTCACGTCGGCGTCGAGCCGGCCGGCGAGCTTTTGCAAGGCGAAGGGCGAGAAAGCGTCGAGATCGGGCGCGCTGACCGTCAGCCGGCCGCGCGCGAGCCGTGCGGCGTCGAGCGCGAGGGCGCCCGTCACGCGCGCGCGATCCACCGCGAGATCGAGCGTCTCGATCAGCCACGCCGCGCCGTCGCGCCGCGCGCGCAGGGCGCCGCGCGTCGGCTTGCCGTCGATTGCGCCGTCGATCGCGGCGACGATCGCGGCGGCGCCTGTCACGTCCTTCGCTTCGCCCGTCAACGACAGGCTGGGAATGGAGCGGCCGATGGCGCTTGCCTCGCGCGCCGCGAAATTGAATGTCGCGTCGAGCTTGGCGAGCGATCCCCTGAGCGCCGCCTCTCCCTCGGCGCGGCCGGCGAGGCGCGGATCCGCGTATTTCAGGTCGGGCGCCGATATTCTCGCGACGAGATCGGCTTTCGCGGCCGTCGCCGCGCCGTCGAGCGAGGCGCTCGCCCGCTCGCCGGTCAGTTGCAGCCTGTCGAACGACACGCCGCCGTCGGCGAGCGACGCGGCGCCGGAAATGGCAAGCCGCTTGCCGAGCAGTCCGTCGACCGCCGCGACGCCGAGGCCCGGCCGGACGATCGCGCCTTCGAGCGCGGCCGTCGCCCGTCCGGCGCGCGGCGCGCCCGACAGCTTCGCGTCGAGCGTCAGCGCGCCCTTGAGGTCCGTCCTGGCGAGCCGCGCGAAACGCGACAGGTCCGCCGCCGCCAGCCGTGCGCGTCCGTCGAGCAGGTCGAGGCCGGCGCGCCCCGTGAAACCGAATTCGGCGGCGCCGGTCGCAAGCGTCGCCACGCTCACGTCCATCCGGTCGAGGCGCTCGGCCCGCGCCCGAAATTCGAGACGCGCGCTGTCGCCCAGCGCATCCGACAGCGTGGCGTCCGCAAGCGCGAGGCCGGCGACGGCGCCCTTGGCTACGACATCGAAAGCGCCTTGCGCGTTGGGAGCGGGCGTGATCGCGGCGTCAAGATCGAGATGGCCGATCCGCCCGACGGGGCCGCGCGCCTCGTCGACCAGCGCGCGCAGCGCGCCTTCCGGTTTCGCGAGCGTGCCCGACAGCCGCGCGTCCGCCGCCAGCGTTCGCGCCGCGAAGGCCGCGCCCGCCTGCGCCGGCTTGCCGGCGAGATGCGCCTGTCCGGTCAGCCGCCCGTCGGCGGCGAGCGCGCCTGCGCCGTCGAGACGAAAGGCGGCGGCGTCGAGGGAAAGCTTCTCGAATTGCGCCGCGCCGTCGTCGCCGAACGCGCCCGCGCCCGTCGCGCGCGTCGTGTTCTCGAACAGCGCGGAAAGGTCCTTCGGCAGCAGCGCGGCGATGCGCGCCGAGAGATCGAACCCGACGCGTCGCTGCGCGCCCTCGCGCCGGATCGTCGCGGCGCCGGACGCGTCCGCGACATCGCCGGCGCGGGCGTCGAGTCGGGCCGCGAAAGCGTCCAGCGCGCCGTCGCCGGCCAGATGCAATTCGACCGGCGGCAGGCCGGGAATGTCGATCAGGCGGGCTACGAGGCCGCCTTTCGGTTCGGAGGCGTCGACCGACACCTGCAGTTTCGCGCCGTCGCCGGCGACCTCGGCCCGCGCCGCGACCGTTCCCGGGGCGTCGGTCCGCCGGAGGTTGAGCGCGAGGCGGGCGGCCGATCCCGTGGCGCCGAGATCGACCGCGCCCGTCGCCGAGAGGGACGCCGCCGCGCCGAGAACGGGCTCTGCGAGCGCGATCCTGCCGACGTTCAGCGCGGCGAGGCGCACGGCGAGCGGCGGGCGCCAGGCGAGCGACGCCCTGATCCGGTCGAAGACGTTTTCATCGGCCGGCGGCGCAGGGGTCGCGAGCGGCTTGCGCAGGACTTCGACCGCCCCGATCCCGAGCGCGTCGATATCGACGACGCCGCGCAGCAGGGCGAGCGGACGCCAGCGAAGCTCGACGCGATCCACGGTCAGCCAGGCGCCGTTCGCATCCGCGATGGACAGGTCTTTGACGACGACCTCCCCCGAGACGGGATTGTCGAGCGCGCCGATCGTCACCGCCGCGCCGGGCGACGAGGCGGCGCGCGCGACATAGGCCGCGATCAGGCGCCCGCCGATCCGCGTGTTGGCGAAGACGGCGAGCGCGGCGACGAGCAGAAGGCAGCCGGCGACGGCGATCCCCGCGCCCCGCAGGATGCGGCCGCCGCGCGCCATCAGAACGCCTCTCCGACGCCGATGAGAACGCCGAACTTGCTCTCGCCCGGCCGCCGCGCGACCGGCACGGCGAAATCGATGCGGATCGGACCGATCGGCGTGAAATAGCGCAGGCCGAGACCGACTGATTCGCGAATGGAGGAATTGAAGCTCGGCAAGGCGCTGTCGAAGGCCGATCCCGCGTCGACGAACGGCACGATCCCGATCGTGTCGGTTACCCGGATGCGGGCTTCGAGCGAGGCTTCGAAATAGCTCAGGCCGCCCGTCGGGCCGTCGAAACCGTTGTGCGGGCTGAGCGAGCGGTAGCGATAGCCGCGCACCGAGCCGCCGCCGCCGACGAAGAAGCGCCGGTTGGCCGGCACGTCCGCGATATTCGCGCCGATTGTCGAACCGGCGGCGACGCGCCCGGCCAGTATGTAGCGCGCCTCCTCGTCGAACGCGTGATAGGCCGAAACCTGCGCCTTCGACTGCACCATCGTGAGACCGTGCGGGAGCGCCTTGATGTAGGGCGCGACGCGCAGCGTGGCGCGCACGCCCTTGGTCGGCGCGAGCTTGCTGTCGGTCGAATCGTAGTTGATCGCCATCGGCGCGCCGAGCAGCGAATAATAGCGCCCGCCCCACAGGTCGACCGTGCGGCCGCCCTCGGCCTCGATGCCGATTTGCGCCGACAGGCGTTCCGAGAAGCGATGGCGCAGCGCCACCTGCGCGTTGAGGTAGCTGGCGTAATAATAGTCGGAACTCTCGCGCACGCCCGCCACGTCGACCAGCAGATCGTTGCGCGTGCCGCCGAGCGCCGGCTTGACGAAGCTTGCGCCGGCGCGCCCGACCACGTTGCGCCACGCCAGCGACGACAATCCCCTGAATTGCGAGGCGCCGCCGATCGCGGCGATGCCCGCCTCCGCGTCGAGACGCAATCGCTCGGCGCCGCCGAACAGGTTGCGGTCGGTCCAGGACGCGCGCACCGAAGGACCGTCCACGTTGGAATATTGCGCCCCGAGCGCGACCGCGTGCCGCTTGCGTTCGCCCGTCTCGACGAGGATCGGCAGGTTGCCGTTGGCGTCGAGGCGTTCGCCGTCGACGACCCGCACGCCGCCGACCGCCTCGATCTGCGCGACCGAATTGCGGGCGCCGGCGAGTCGGGCGGGACTGTAGGGCTCGCCTTCCTCCAGATAGATGAAGGAGGAGATGACGCGCGGATCGACGCCGGGCGAACCTTTCGTCGTGACGGCGCCGATGCCGGCGCGGGGACCGGTGTCGATGGTGACGGCGACATCCATGATGCGCAGCCGGTGATCGACGAGGGGCTGCATGTCGACGACCTTCGCCAGCGGGTAGGATTGCGCGCGGAGCTGGTCGATCCAGACCGTCTGCGTTGCGCGCACGGTCGCGGCCCGCGCCGGGCCCGTCGGGTCGGCGCCCATCCGGTCGCGATCGATCAGCGCCGGGTCGATCAATCCCTTCGTGCGCGCGTCGTAGATCACGACGTTGCGCAACTGGTAGAGCGGGCCCGGCGTGATCGTGTAGCGGATCGGAACCAGCGCGACGCCGCGCGAGGCCTCCGCGGCCTTGCCGGCGGCCTCCGATCCGCCGCCGTCGGGCGAGACCGCCGCGCCGGCGACCGAGACGGCGATCGAAGCGTCGAAATAGCCGCTCGCCCAGAGCGCGTCGGCCAGTTCGGGAAAGTCCGAAACCACGCGGCGCGCGAGCGAGACGCCGGAGGAGGGCGGCTCGAGCCGCAGGCGCCAGACCCTGGAGGCGTCCTTCAGCGCCTCGGCAAGGCGCGAATCGTCGCCCGCGCCGTCGAACACGACCTCATAGGCGAGGCCGTCCGGCGTGGGCGTCGCCTGCTCCGGCGCGCCGAACAGGCCGAAAAGATCGAAGGCGCGGCCTGCCCCGCCGGACAGCGTCCAGCAGAGCAGAGCGAGGCCCGCGGCCATGATCGATCTGCTGGTCGAAGCCAAACCCTTGAACTCTCTGTTGCGCCGATACGCACGCACCGCGTCCCGTGTTTAATAGAGCGCAGTTTAGTGAATTGTCCTTTATCAACAACCGCGCGCGGGCGCATCCTGCGCGGGCGGCCGGCGCGCCATCACGGCCGTGGACCCCGTCCCGGCGCGCGGGAGCTTTGGCGTGGACATGACCGGCAGGCGCATCTATCTCGCGGGGCCGCTTGGCTTTTCCGAACTCGGCCGGCTCGGCCAGAGCGCGCTCGTCGAACTGGCGCGCGCGCTCGGGCACGAGGTTGTCGATCCCTTCGCGCTGGCGCCGCGGGACGAGATCGAACGCGTCGCGCGCCTTCCCTCGCTCGACGCGCAGCGCGTCGCCTGGCGCGATATCAACCGGCGCATCGGCGAGGCCAATGCGCGGGCGATCGATTCCTGCGACCTCGTGCTCGCCGTGCTCGACGGGCCGGACGTCGACAGCGGCACGGCGGCGGAAATCGGCTACGCCTTCGCGCGCGGCAAGCGGATCGTCGGCTATCGCGGCGATTTTCGGCTCGCCGCCGACAATGTCGGCTCGACCGTCAATCTGCAGGTCGAATATTTCATCCGCGCCAGCGGCGGCGCGATCGCATGTTCGCTGGACGCCCTGCGCGCCTGTCTCGCCGACGCGTGAACTCGGGAGCAGGCTGATTCAGGCAGCCGGCCAGGTCCAGATGCGCATCGGCGTCGCGATGTTCTTCAATTGCCGGACGCCGGCGTCCGCAAGTTCGATCGCCGTGCGCCCGCGCAGGAACTGGTAGGCCTGCTCGGTGACCGCAATGCCGGCGGGTTTCGCGATTTCCTGCGCACGCGCGGCGAGCGCGACGCCTTCGCCGAGTCGGTCGAGCTGGCTGACGATCACGTCGCCGACCGCGACGCCGACCCGGAACTTCATGCCGCCGCGCGCCGCTTCGGCCTCTTCGCGGCTCGCCATGATGGTCTGGAACTCGACCGCCCATTCCATCGCGTCGACGACGCTCGGAAATTCCACCAGCGCGCCGTCGCCCAGCATCTTGAACAATACGCCGTGCCATTGCACCAGCGTCGGCACGACCACTTCGCCGAAGATGCGGTCGAGCGCGGCCAGCGTCCCGACCTCGTCGTCGTGGACGAAGCGGCTGAAATCGACGAGATCGAAGGCGACGATGGCAGCCAGCCGCCGCTCCGAACTGCGCGCCGGCGACCATTTGATCCGGCGCAGGATCGAGCGGATCCGCGCGACGAGCTCGCGCAATTCGCAGGGCTTGGCGATGTAGTCGTCGGCGCCGAGCTCCAGTCCGACCACGCGGTCGATCGTGCTGGCGGTCGCGGTCAGCATGATGATCGGGCAGCCGCAGGTCTGCTTGAGATGGCGGATGAGCGAAAGCCCGTCCTCGCCCGGCATGTTGAGATCGAGCACGACCAGATCCGGCGTGGCGTGCCGCAAAGCTTCGCGCAGGTCCGTGCCGCCGTCGCACAGGGTCGCCTCGAACCCGTGCATCCGGAGGTAGTCGCCGACCATGTCGCGCGCGTCGGCGTCGTCGTCGACGACGAAGATCATCTGGCCGTTGCTCATGCCTTCAACCCGCCCTGCGCGGCTTTCAGCCGGATCGAGATGGACGCTCCGCCCGTTTCGCCCTGGGTGACCGCGATCGATCCGTCGTGCAGGTCGACGATCTTCTTCACGATCGACAGGCCGAGGCCGGTCGAGGTCTCGCCGCCCGTCGGTTTGGCGGACAGGCGCTGGAAGCGCCCGAACAGGCGCGACATGTCCTCCGGCATGAAGCCCGGACCGGAATCGGTGACCTTCACCACATTGCCGTCCTCGGCGGGGTAGGCCTCGACGCGGATCACGCCGCCGACCTGTGAATATTTCACCGCGTTGCTGACGAGATTGTCGAGCGCCTCGCGGATCCGCTCCGGATCGCATTCCGTCGCCAGGACGCCGGAGACGCCGACGTCGATCGTCTGGCTCTTGCGCTCGGCGAGCGGGCGGTTGGCCTCCGCCACGTCGCGCACCACGGTTGCCAGATCGATCGTTTCGCTCCGCACGGTTATGTCGAGCGCGTCGTTCATCGCATCCGTGATCAATTCGTCGATCATGGAGGTGAGGCGCAAGGCGGAGCTGCGGATATGCCGCAATTGCGGGGCCGCCGCCTGCGCGCCTTCGGAGTTGCCCGAAAACAGCTCTTCGAGAATCTCGGACCGCCCGAGAATGACGTTGAGCGGATTCTTGAGATCGTGCGCGACCTTGCCCAGAACCTCGCTCTGGAAATCGTTGACCTGCCGCACGCGCCGCCACTGCGCCTCGAGGCGGCGGTTGGCCGCGAGCAATTCGGCCGTGCGCTCCTCGACGCGGCGCTCCAGGTCGGCATTGGCTTGTTCGAGCTGCGAATAGAGCACGACATTGTCGAATGCGATCGACAGCCGGCTCGAAAACACTTCGATCAGCGAGCGGTCGGTGTCGGTGAGGCGCTTGCCGGCGTCCAGGAACACGACGATCTCGGCGCCGCTGTGCGTCGATATGTAGAGGACGGTGCGCCGATCCTTGAACTCGGTGCGCCGGCCGGAGAAGGCCTGATCCACCAGGTCCAGCAAGTCGCGGTCGAGACCTTCGAGATTTTCGGCGCCGACGCATTCGCGATAGCATCCCGAACCCGCCAGAACCGCGAAGCGCCGTCCGCCCGCGCCGAGATCGCGCAGGATGAGAATGCCGGCGCAATCGACCGCGAGCAGCGAGGCGACCTGCGTCAGCACGCCCTCCGCGAGGCGCTGCATCGAGCGGAAATCGAACAGGGTCGGCGTGGCCTCAATGATGATTTCGAGGCCGCGGCGCGTCTCGATCATGGTGCGCAATTGCATGTGGCCGCGCAGCGCCGCCGTCAGCGAGGTAAACAGCTTGTCGGCGGTGAGTTCCGTCTTCGCCTTGTAGTCGTTGATGTCGTAGTCGACGATCACCTGGCGCTCGGGCGCCTGGCCAGGCTCCCCGGTCCGCAGGATGATGCGCACCGCCTCGTTGCGCAATTCGCGCCGGATGTAGTTCACGAGTTCGAGCCCTGCGCGGTCGGTTTCCATCACGACGTCGAGCAGGATGACGGCGATGTCGGGATTGGCGAGCAGCAAGTCGCGTCCCTCGGCCGCCGAATAGGCCGAAACGAGATCGATGCCGTCGCCGTTCAGCGAATAGTCGTAGAGCGCGAACCGCGTTCCGTCGTGGACGGCGGGATCGTCGTCGATGATGGCGACCTTCCAGGCCCGGGAGTCCGGGCGCGACGGCGGCGGGGGGTCGTCGTCGACCAGGCGGATGATGTCGTCGTCGCTCATGCTTTGGTTTCGTGTGGCGTTTCGTTGGCGGAAAATTGCGGCGCTGTCGTCGGCAAGACCATGCGAAAGCGCACACCGCGTCCAGCGTCGGAGGCGATCGTGATGCGCCCGCCCAGGCGATTGGTCACGATATTGTGGACGATGTGCAGGCCGAGTCCGGTGCCGCCGCGTCCGCGCGCGGTGGTGAAGAACGGATCGAAGGCGCGCCGCTTCACGTCGTCGGTCATGCCCTGGCCGTTGTCGGCGAAGGAGGCTTCGACGTGATCGGCGTCCGCCCGCCGGATCGCGATTTCGATCGCCCCGTCCACGTCCGGACTGAAGGCGTGGTTGACCGCGTTCAGCGTGAGATTGGTCAGCACCTGGCCCCACGGTCCGGGATAGCTGTTCATCTCGATGCCCTCAGGGCAGTCGATGATCAGCGCGATGTTGCGCTTGCTGAGCGTCGGCCGCAGCGACAGCATGATCTGCTCCGTCAGCGTCTTCATGTCGAAGACGCGCCGTTCGGCGTGGCTGCGATCCACCGCCACCTGCTTGAACGATTGGATCAGTTCGGCGGCGCGATGCAGATTGGCCAGCAGCATGGTGGCCGCTTCGCGATTGCCCTCGATGAACTCGTTGAGCCGCGAGCGACGCAACTCGCCGCGTTTCAGCTCCTCGCTGAACGTTTCGCAGCGCCGCGCCAGCGTGGAGGCGACGGTGACGCTGATGCCGACGGGATTGTTGACCTCATGCGCGACGCCCGCCACCAGCCCGCCGAGCGCCGCGAGCTTTTCGGCTTCGATCAGGCTGTTCTGGGTCTCGCGCAATTCCTCGTAGGCAATCTCGGTTCGCCGCTTGGACGCCAGCAGTTCGGATTCGACCTGAAGTCTTGCGATCGCATTCTCGCGGAAGATTTCGAGCGCGCGCGCCATCTCGCCGATCTCGTCGCGCGCTTCCGTGCCCGCGACGCGCGTATCGAGCCGGCCTTCCGCAATCCGGTTCGTCGCTTTCATCAGCGACTGGAGCGGCAGGCTGACGGAACGCGCAAACACCGCGCCGAAGAAGCCGATGACCGCGAGCGAGACGAGGGTCACGATGGCGATCACCAGGAAGACGGCGTTCAGCGCTCGATCGAGCTGGCCCTGCACGCGCGTCTCGCGCTGGCGCATGTTCTCGGACAGGGTCGTCGCCAGTTCGGACATCTGCGCCTGGCTCTTGTCGACGACGTTTTGCAGCAGCCTGTTCTGTTCCTTGAATTCGGCGGTCAGCTTCTGCAGGCCCTCCTTGAGCTGCCGCGCCCGCGTCTGCAGGCGCTGCAGCGCAGCGCGCTGGATGTCGCCGCCCGACAGGTCGAGCATGACGGGAATCGTGTTGATGATCGTGTCGAGATTGCTCAGGGCTTCGTCGGCCGGCGCCGAAGAGGTCGACAGATAGTAGGAATTGATGGCGACCGACGTGGTCGCGAAGGCTTCGCGCGACTTGCTGAGCGGCGGCGCGATCAGCGCGGTGCGGTCGGCGATCGTGCTTTCGAGAATGGCGTAGAGACCGCTCATCTCGCGCGACGGCTTCAGGATCTGCTCTTCGTAGAGCGTGGCGATTTCCGTACGCGCCGCGCGCAGCTGGTCGAAGCCCGAGACGAGCCGGTTCGTCAGGTCGCGCAGCGCATGCGCGTCGGCCGAAAGCGCCGGATCCGTGGCGGCGCGCTCGAACAGCGTGCCGGTGATCGAGCTCCAGCGTCCTTCGATCTCGGCGAGAACCTCGGGCGTCGGCTGGATGAAATAGCGGTGGATCAGCGACTGAACGCGGCTGGCTTCCGATTCGATCGTCGCCACCAGGCGCTCGGAGCCGCGCACCGACTGCAACTCCGTCCAGGTGTCGTTCAGCAGTTTCGAACTGATCCACAGCAGGATAGCCAGAACGACGATCACCGCGATGTTCACGGCCGCGACGAGGAAGATTCGCGTGCGGATGCGGAAGCGCCGGACGAAGCCTTCCACGATATTGGTCAGTCCGCTCGGCGCTGCGCTGTCGGACTGCCGCGCCGATCCGGACTCGCTGATCATTTGAGGGCGCGAATCTTCTCGACGAGTTCACGCACGCGCGGGTCGCGCATCGCCTCGTCATAGATGGGCTTCATCGCCGCTTCGAACGGACGGCGATCGACATCCTCGATGAGGTGATTGCCGGCCGACCTTGCCTCTTCGCGCGCCCGCTCCTCCCAGGCGCGCCACTGCAGGTTCATGTAATTGCTCGACTCGCGCGCCGTGTCCCTGAATATCTTCTGGTCCTCGGCAGACAGCGCCTCCCACGCCTTGCGCGACATGACCAGCACTTCCGGGATCATCGTATGCTCGGTCAGCGTGTAGTGGCGCGCGACCTTGTAATGGTTCGTGGTGACGTAGGACGGCCAGTTGTTTTCCGCGCCGTCGAGGATTCCGGTCGACAGCCCGGTCATCACCTGACCGTAGGCCAGCGCGATCGGCTCGGCGCCGATGGCCCGGATCATGGCCTTCTGGAGTTCGGACTGCTGCACGCGGATGCGCAGCCCCTTCGCGTCCTCCGGCGTGCGGATCGGCCGGACGCTGTTGTAGATCGACCGCGCGCCGGACTCGTAGAAGGTGAGGCCGATCAGCCCGTGCGGCCGCAGCGAGTCGAGGATCTGCGCGCCGATCTCGCCGTGCAGCGCGGCCCACATGTGTTCGGTCGAGCGGAAGAGAAAGGGAAGGCCGAGCACCTCGATTTCGGGCGTAAGCGCGGAGAGGGGCGCAGCGCTGATGCGGTTGATGTCGATCGCCCCGACGCGCGTCTGCTCGATCGTTTCCTTCTCCTCGCCGAGCTGGCGCGAGTGGAACACGACGATGCGATAGCGGCCCTGCGTGCGCTCGGCGACGAGCCGGCTCATGAATTCGACGGCCTGCACGGTCGGATAGTCGGCGGTCTGCGTATCGGCGGCGCGGAAGTCGCGCGCGCCGGCGGCGGAAAACGCGGAAGTCGCGGCAAGACCGCCCAGCGCGACGGCGAATGCTGCTCGCCAGAATGCGAGCCTATGGAGCAATCCGCTCATTTCGCCTGACAACCCCCGGGTCTGCACGCCATATTGCGGAACAGCCGGCGATTTTTCAACCTGCGCGCCATCGTCGTCGTCGACCGCCGCCGCTGTCCGGACCGCCGCGGCTTGAGGCGGACCGGCGCCTCGTGAAACACTCGGGCGGCCGGACCCTGGAGCGCCGGCCGCGCGCGGAGCTGAAGATGACCAATCCCCGTGTCGATGCGCCGGACTGGCGATCCGACGTGTTCCGCGTCCTCAAGCGGCACGATGTCCGGCACGTCGCCTATGTGCCGGACGCCGGCCACGCCGCGGCGATCGACATGGCGGTCGCCGATCCCGACGTGACCTCCGTCGCGCTGACGACGGAGGAGGAGGGGATCGGCTATCTCGCCGGCGCCTGGCTTGGCGGCGAGCGGGGCGCGCTGCTCATGCAATCGTCGGGCGTCGGCAATTGCATCAACATGCTGGCGCTGCCGGCGGCCGGTCGCTTTCCGCTGCTGATGGTCGTGACCCTGCGCGGCGACTGGGCCGAGTTCAATCCGTGGCAGAATCCGATGGGCCAGGCGACCGAGAAGGCGCTGAACCTGATGGGCGTGCTCACCTGGCGCGCGGACAGGGCGGAAGATGTCGAAGCGCTGCTGCACGGCGCGGCCTCCATGGCCTTCAACGGCGATTGCGCCTGCGCCGTGCTGCTGGGCCAGCGCCTGATCGGCGAGAAGCAATGGGTGAAGCCGAATGAATGACCTTGCGCACGCGCTCGACCGCAGGCAGGCGGTCGCCCGGTTGCTGACCGGCCGCAGCCCGGATCTCCTCGTCGTCACCGGCCTCGGCTCGCCCACCTACGATGTGATGGCGGCGGGCGACGACGACCGCAATTTCTACCTCTGGGGCGCGATGGGCGGCGCCGGCATGGTCGGTCTCGGCCTCGCCAGGGCGCAGTCCCGGAAATCCGTGCTCGTCGTCACCGGCGACGCCGAACTGACGATGGGGCTCGGCGCGCTCGCCACCATCGCCGTGCAGAAGCCGCAGAACCTGACCCTCGCCGTGCTCGACAACGGACGGTTCGGCGAGACCGGCATGCAGGCGAGCCATACCGGCCTCGGCGTGGAGCTGGACAAGGTCGCCGCCGCCGTCGGTTTTGCCTGGACCGACGCGATCTCGGACATGGCGGGCGTGGATCGCTTGCGCGAGAGGGCGACAGCGCGCAGCGGCGCGGGCCTCGCGGTCGTGAAGATCAAGCCGGAGAACCCGCCGCGCGTCCTGCCGCCGCGCGACGGCGTGCATCTCAAGAACCGCTTTCGGGCCGCCTTGGGGTTCGCGCCGGGGTGAAGGCGACCGGATTTCGCATGGCGGACAAGCGGCAATTGCCGCGCGCAAGGCGTTTCTAAACGCGTCCGGCTTCGGTAGTTTGCGCGGCGACCGACACGAACCGGACCAGCCGAAGGCGGAAAGAATACGATGAGCGTCTCGAACAATTATCACGAAATCCGCGACGCCGTGCGCTCGCTCTGCGCCGAATTTCCGGCTGAATATCATCGCAAGGTCGACGAGGCGCGCGGCTATCCGGAAGAATTCGTCGATGCGCTGACCAGGGCCGGCTGGATGGCCGCGCTGATTCCGGAAGCCTATGGCGGTTCCGGGCTCGGCCTCACGGAAGCCAGCGTCATCATGGAGGAGATCAATCGCTCCGGCGGCAATTCCGGCGCCTGCCACGGGCAGATGTACAACATGAACACGCTGATCCGGCACGGCTCGGAGGCGCAGCGCCAGAAATACCTGCCGCGCATCGCCAGCGGCGAAATCCGCTTGCAGTCGATGGGCGTGACCGAGCCGACGACCGGCACGGACACGACGCGGATCAAGACGACGGCGACCAGGAAAGGCGACCGCTACGTCATCAACGGCCAGAAGGTCTGGATCTCGCGCATCCAGCACTCCGATCTCATGATCCTGCTGGCGCGCACCACGCCGCTCGACCAGGTGAAGAAGAAATCCGACGGCATGTCGATCTTCATCGTCGACCTCAAGGAAGCCGTGAAGAACGGGATGACGGTCAGGCCCATCCTCAACATGGTCAATCACGAGACGAACGAGCTCTTTTTCGACAATCTCGAAATCCCGGAGGAGAACCGCATCGGCGAGGAGGGACAGGGGTTCAAGTACATCCTCACCGGCCTCAACGCCGAACGCACGCTGATCGCCGCCGAATGCATCGGCGACGGCTACTGGTTCGTCGACAAGGTGTCCGCCTATTCCAAGGAGCGCATCGTATTCGGCAGGCCGATCGGCCAGAACCAGGGCGTGCAATTCCCGATCGCTGAGAGCTACATCGAGGTCGAGGCGGCCAATCTCATGCGCTTCGAGGCCTGCCGCCTGTACGACGCCGGCGAGCCCTGCGGCGCGCAGGCCAACATGGCGAAATATCTCGCGGCCAAGGC
>JBDHTL010000065.1:0-19531 GCA_039808645.1 Rhodoblastus sp.
AGGCGGTTGACGTCGAGGCCGAGCGAGCCGAGCACGCGGCGCACCTCGCGGTTCTTGCCTTCGCGCAGGCCGAGCGTGATCCAGCTATTGGCGCCCTGCACGCGGTCGAGCTTCGCCTCGATCGGCGCGTAATGAACCTCCTCGACCGTCACGCCCTTGGCCAGCGTGTCGAGCGCGGCCTGGTCGGTCTCGCCATGCGCGCGCACGCGATAGCGGCGCAGCCAGCCGGTCTGCGGCAATTCCAGCGTGCGCGCCAGCCCGCCGTCGTTGGTCAGCAGCAGCAGGCCCTCGGTGTTGATGTCGAGCCGGCCGACGGTCATGAGACGCGGCAGTTCGGGATGGCGCTGCCCGAGATAATCGAAAATCGTCGAGCGTCCTTCAGGATCGTGATCGGTCGTCACGAAGCCGCGCGGCTTGTGGAACAGGAAGAGCCGCGTGCGCTCGCGCGCCGCCATCGGGCGGCCGTCGATGGTGATCCTGTCGGACGAAGTGACGTTGAAGGCCGGGCTTTCCAGCGTGCGGCCATTGACCGCCACGCGGCCCGCCGCGATCCATTCCTCGGCGTCGCGGCGCGAGCAGGCGCCGGCGCGCGCCATGGCCTTGGCGATGCGCTCGCCCTGGAAGGCCTTGGGCGGGGCTGAGGGACGGTCGCGGCCGCCTGGTTTGCCGCGCTTGGCGGGCGCGCCGGGCTTCTTGCCGAAAGGCTTCTTTCCGAAGTCTTTCTTGCCGCCGGACTTGAAAGGGCGGCCGCCCTGTCGTTTGTCTTTCTCGGTCATTGCGCCTGATAGCAGGTTGAACCGCGGATGATAACGGAAAAGGACGGTCCCGGAGACGACGGCGGCAGGCGCGACCCCTGGGCCGCGGCCTTCGCGGCTGCGCGGGCCGCGGCGGCGGCCGGCGAGACGCCGGTCGGGGCTGCACTGGCGCGGGACGGCGAGGTGATCGCGGCCGCAGGCAACCGCGTCATCCTCGACCGCGACCCCACCGCCCACGCGGAATTACTCGCCATCCGCACGGCCGCGCGAAAAATCGGCTCGGAGCGTCTGACCGGCTGCGACCTCTATGTGACGCTGGAGCCCTGCGCCATGTGTGCGGGCGCGATTTCCTTCGCCCGCATCCGCCGCCTCTACTGGGCGGCCGGCGACCCGAAGGGCGGCGCGGTCGAGCACGGCCCGCGCTTCTTCTCGCAGCCGACATGCCATCATGCGCCGGAACTCTACGGCGGCATTCGCGAAAGCGAGGCGGCGGAATTGCTGCGGGAGTTCTTCAGGGCGCGGCGCTAGGCCTTCCGCCGGATCAGCCAGTCCGACACGAAGAGATGCGCGATCGCAGCCGCCGCTATGGCGCCGCCGACGACGCCGGTCGCCTCGATGCCCCATGACTGATAGACGGCGCCGGCGAGCGCCGAGCCGATGCCGCTGCCCAGATAAATGCCGGCGGCGTTGAGCGCGAGCATGACGCCTTGCGTCTGAGGATCGATCGCCATCAGTCGCGCCTGTTGCGGCACGGTGAAGCCCCATCCGACGAGGCTCCACAGGAAACTCAGGAACATGCCGAGCGGCAGATTGAATGGAATGAGCGTCATCGCCGGCAGGACGATCGCCTGGCCCGCGAGAAACAGCGTCAGCGTGCCGCTCGATCCGAGCCGGTCCACGAGGCGGCCGGACAGCAGATTGCCGACGACGGCGCCGAGGCCGCCCGCCCCGAGGATGAGCGCGACGCCGTCGCGGCCCATGCCGAGGCGATATTCGGCGAGCGGCCCCATGAAGGTCATGCCGAGATAGCCCGACGTCGCGATCGTCACCGTCAGCAGCACGGCGACGAGATGGCGCGGCGACAACAATGTGCGCCCGAGTGTGCGCAGAGATTGCGGCTGGAACTGCACGTCGGCCGGCACGGCGAGCGCAATCCAGAGAAAGACCAGCGCGCCCAGCGCGGCGGCGATGATGAAGGCGGCTGGAACGCCGAACGTGTAGCCGACGAAGGCCGCGCCCGGCACGCCCAGCACCTGCGCCATGGTCATGCCGACGAAGACGAAGGACAGCGCGGCGCCGCGCGTCTCGGGCTTGGAGATGGCGACCGCGATCGCCGCCGCCACCGGCGTGACCATGCCGGCGCCGGCCGCCGCGACAATGCGCGCGGCGTAGAGCGTTGCCGGGCTCGTCGCGAAGGCCGAGGCGAGGCTGGCGACGATGAACAGGGCAAGGCCGACGAGGATGACCGCGCGACGCCGCCACGCGCCGGTCAAGGCGATGAACACCGGCGAGAGGACGGCGTAGGCCAGCGCATAGGCGCCCATCACCCAGCCCGCTTGCGCCTTGCTCATCGACAGCGCCTGCGAGATCGGCGCGAGCAGCGCGATCACTAGAAAGGCGCCGGCGCCGATCGTGAAATTGACGAAGGCGAGCGGCAGCAGAATGCGCTTGGGCGGCGCAGGCGCCTGCGGTTCATTCGCGCTCATGCGCGCTCGCGCTCGAACTCGGGACGTGCGCGGCGAAAGACGGGCTGGCTCAACAGGCGTTTCCGGAAGGCGGGTTTTGCGGAGGTTAGACCGCCGTCCGCAAACAGGCCAGCGCGGCAGCCGCGATGCTGCTATCGTCTGCCGGCATTTCTCGATTTTCGGAACCGCCGATGAAGACGCTTGCCGCCGACGCCCTGCTCTCCGCCGTCAACGCCTGGGTGGAGATCGAGAGCCCGACGCACGATCCCGCCGGCGTCAATCGCGTCGGCGCGCTGGCCGAACGCCTGCTGCGCGACATGGGCGCCAAGATCGAACGCATTTCCGGCGCGCCCGATTTCGGCGACATCGTCGTCGGGCGCATCGCCGGCGAAACGGAAGGGCCGGGCATCCTGCTGCTCGGCCACATCGACACGGTCCATCCCGCCGGCACGCTCGCGGGTCCCTTGCCGATGCGCGTCGAAGGCGACCGCGCCTACGGGCCGGGCATCTACGACATGAAGGGCGGCAACGCCATCGCCTTCGCCGCGCTCGCGCATCTTCACGCCAATGGCAGACGCCCGCGGCTGTCGGTCACCGTCATGATGATCCCCGACGAGGAAGTCGGCAGCCCTTTTTCGCGCGCGCATATCGAGAGCGAAGCGCGCAGGCACGCCATCGCGCTCGTCGTCGAACCCTCCGGCGAGGGCGGCAAGCTGACCATCGCGCGCCACGGCATCGCGCGCTACTACCTGAAGACCACCGGAATTCCGGCCCATGCCGGCGCCTATCATTCCAAGGGCCGCAGCGCGATCCGCGAAATGGCGCGGCAGGTGCTGGCGATCGAGGCGATGACGGATTATGCGCGCAATGTGACGCTGAACGTCGGCACGATCAGCGGCGGCACGCACGAGAACATGGTGCCGCTGCATGCGGAAGCCTGCGTCTATTGCCTCGTGCCCCTGCCCGAGCACGAGAAGGAAGTGCGCGAGCGCCTGATGGCGCTCAAGCCGGTCGATCCGGACGTGAAGCTCGAAGTGACGCCGGGCCTCTACCGGCCCTCCTTCGTCAAGTCTCCGGCCATCCAGCGTCTCTACGACCACGCCGCCGCGCTGGCGCAGGAGATCGGCTATCCCGTCGCGGGCGAGCGTGTCGCCGGCGGCGGCAGCGACGGCAATTTCACCGGCGCGCTCGGCGTGCCGACGCTCGACGGCCTCGGCGTCCTGGGCGACGGGCCGCACACGCATCACGAGCATCTTCTCGTTTCGTGCCTCGTCCCGCGGACGCGGCTGCTCGCGCGCCTGTTCGAGACGCTTCCCGTCTGAGTCGCGCGCCCCTGGAATTCATGCAAGAAATCTGCTGCTGGGCGGGAAGGGCGATGGTCGGCGCTTTCGGTTTCGAACCACATGAATTGCGGGCCGAGGCGCTCGGGGAAATCCACGCGCGGCCCTTCGTGACGGCGCAGACGCCGAGCCGCATCCTCCTGTTCGCCTTCACGACCGATGCGACGGGCGGCGCAAAGGCGCTCGAATCGCTGGTGGAGTTCGCCAACGCCCGCGGCCTGCCGCCGCCGGAGGCCGGCGCCAAGCAGGCGCGGCTCGCGTTTTCGCCCGCCCGCCTCGTGTTCGAGCGTCACGGCGAATTCGTTACCTACACCTGGAGCTTTCCCGGCGGCAGCGAGCCGTTCCAGCCGGCCGCCGGCGAATTGCAGAGCGTCATGCGCCTGCTGCCGCAGCCGGGCCCCCTGCTCGTCGCCGCCGACCTGCATCTGATCGCCGCCGCCGACGCGCCCGACGATTTCAGACGCCTGTTCGCCGGGCCGGCCGTCGCCGCCGCCTCGATCGACGAGGGGCGGGCGACCGTCGCGAGCGATTTTTCCGCCGACGCCTCGGGCTTCGTGCGCCTGCTCGTCGTCGACCATTCGCTGTCGCCCGAAAGCGCCGGCGCGCTGACGCAGCGGCTGCTCGAGATCGAAACCTACCGGATGCTGGCGCTGCTCGGCCTGCCTGTCGCGCAGCGTCTTGCGCAGCCGATCCGGCGCATCGAGGACGAGTTGCCGCGCCTTCTCCTGTCGATGGAAAAGGAGCGCGGGATCGAGGCCGATCGCGTTCTGCTCGACCGCCTGACCGCCGTCGCGACGGAACTCGAGACGGGCTCGTCGGAGAGCCTGTTCCGGCTCGGCGCGACGCGCGCCTATCACGAACTGGTGCGGGCGCGGCTGGAGTCGATCCGGGAGAGCCGCATTCCGCATTATTCGAATTTCGCCTCCTTCCTGTCGCGACGGCTGACGCCGGCCATGCGCACCTGCGCGGCCATCGAGCAGCGGCAGGCGAGCCTGTCCTCCAAGATCGCGCGCATCGCCGAATTGCTGCGCACCCGCGTCGACATCGAGCTGGAAAGCCAGAACGCCGACCAGATCCGCCAGATGGCCGAGCGCGTGCGCCTGCAATTGCGGCTGCAGCAGACGGTCGAGGGGCTCTCGATCGCGGCGATCACCTATTACGTCTCCAGCGTTCTCCACCTGCTGTTCGAGGGCGCGCACGGCGCGGGCCTGCACGTCGACGCCGATGTCGCGACGGGCGCGGCGGTGCCGATCGTTTTCGCCATCGTCGCCTTCACCGTCTGGCGCATCCGGCACGCGCACAAGGAATAATCAAGAGCAGGGAGAAGGGGCAGCATGACCTATTCGATCACCGCCAAATGTCCGCGCACGGGTCAGTATGGCGTCGCCGTCGCGACCTATTCGCCGCGCGTCGGCGCCACCGTTCCGTTCGTGGTGCCGAACAGGGGCGCGGTCGCATTCCAGTCCGTGGTAAGCCCGGACTTCAGGCAGATGGCCGCCGACCTGATGGCGTCAGGCGCTTCCGCCGACGGGGCGCTGAAGGAACTCGCCATGAAGGATCGCTTCTGGCCGAGCCGGCAGGTGTCGCTCGTCGACGTGACCGGCCATGCGGCGGCCTATACGGGCGCGCAGGCGCCGGCCCATGCCGAACACCGGCTCGGCAAGGGCTTCGCCGTCGCGGGCAATGTCGTGACGGAAGTCTGCGTCGCCGACGCTTTCGCGGAATTCGAATCCACGCAGGATAGCGACATCGACCTTGCGGAGCGCCTGATGCGCGGCCTCGAGGCTGGCGCGCGTTCCGGCGGCCAGAAGGAGGGCCTGACCTCCGCATCGCTTCTCGTCTACGACCGCTATTCCTTCCCGACTGTGGATCTCCGCGTCGACGTGCACGACACGCCGGTGATCGAGCTGAGGAAAGTCTGGGAATTCTACAAGCCGATGGTCGGCTTCTACATCCAGCGCAACATCGACCCGACCGGTCTCGAGAAATGGTGGCAGGCGAAGATGAAGCTCACGCCCGGCTGGACGCCGAACCATCTCGTCAAGCCCATCCCGCAGTAATGAGGGAGGCGACCATGCACATCGCCCGCTCGCTCTCGGCGCTGCTCGTCTGTCTTTTCCTGTCGGCCTCGGGCGCGAGCCTCGCGCGCGCCGAGACGAAACACGTGCGGCTCGCCAAGCAGGTCGGCCTCGCCTCGCTCACCCTGCTCGTGATAGAGCACGAGAAGCTGCTCGAAAAGCATCTCGCCGCCGCGGGCTTGCCCGACAGCGAAGTGAACTGGAACAGTTTCGGCAGCGGCGTGCTGATGAACGACGGGCTGCTTTCGGGAACGCTGGATTTTGCCGCCGGCGGCTCCATCCCGCTCGCCGTTCTTTGGTCGAAGACGGTCGGGACATCAAACGAAGTGCGCGGCGTCTGCGGGCTCAACGCGATCCCCATGTATCTCAACACGCGCAATCCCGACATCAAGAGCCTGCGCGACATCACGCCGGCGAGCCGCATCGCGCTGCCGGCGATCAAGGTGTCGATTCAGGCGGTGGCGCTGCAGATGGCGGCTGCGAAGGAATGGGGCGAGGAAAATTACGCCAGGCTCGACGCGCAGACCGTGTCGATGAACGGCGCCGTCTCCTATATCGCGCTGACCTCGGGCGCGGGCGAGGTCGATACGCGCTTCGGCACCGCGCCCTACGCGCAGATGGAACTGAAGAAGCCGGGCATTCACACGATCCTGAATTCGTACGACACGCTGGGCGGACCGCACAACATCAACCTGATCTATACGACGAAGAAGTTCCGCGACGAGAATCCGAAGACCTACGCGGCCTTCCTTTCGGCCTTCAGGGAAGCGACGGACCTCGTGAATTCGGACCGGCGCAAGGCCGCGGAAATCTATCTCAAACTGTCGCCGGAAAAGGTCAGCGTCGACGAACTGGTCGAGATCCTCAAAGACCCGCAATTCATCTCGACGCTTGCGCCGATGGGCGTGACCAAGTTCATCGACTTCGCTTACCGAACCGGCACGATCAAGAAGAGGCCGGAGAGCTGGAAAGACCTGTTCTTTCCCGAGGCGCAGGCGCTGCCCGGCAGTTGATCCGAGCCTGCTTGTTGACCTGCCTGTCACGGGCTTTACATTTCCGGGCCGTATCGAAGCCCGCGCACGGCGCCGCGGGCAGGACATGCAGGGGACAGGGGCTGATGAGAATTCGTGACGGCAGATCGGCGCGCCGGGCGCTGCGCGCGGCGCTGATGGCGACGGCCGCCTGCGGGGCGGCGACCGCGCACGCCGCCGATCTCTCAAGGATCAAGAACATCGTCGTGATCTACGCCGAGAACCGCAGCTTCGACCATCTCTATGGCCTGTTCCCCGGCGCGGACGGCATCGCCAACGCCAAGCCCGAAGACTACCAGCAGCGCGACCACGACGGATCGATCCTGCCCTATCTGCGCGTGTGGAATTCCAAGGGCGAGCCGGACCCGAACTATCCGCAGATGCCGAACCAGCCCTTCCGCGTCGACGCGCCGCCGGTCAACAAGACGGCGTCTGAAGTTCTGCTCAGCCCGATCCACGCCTATTATCACAACATCGAGCAGATCAACGGCGGCAAGAACGACATGTTCGCCGCTATGTCGACCGTCGGCGGCTACACGATGGGATATTTCGACGGTTCGCAGATGAAGATGTGGAAGTGGGCTAAGGACTATACGCTCGCCGACAATTTCTTCATGGGCGCCTACGGCGGCTCCTATCTCAACCACCAGTATCTCGTCTGCCTGTGCGCGCCCGAGCACAAGGACGCGCCGGAATTCATGCGCGCCGTGCTCGACGAAAACGGCAAGCTGAAGAAGAAGCCGGACTCGCCCTCGGCCAAGGACGGCGCGGTGAAGACCTATACGGTCGGCCTCGGCGGACAGGTGACGCCCGACGGCTATTCCGTCAACACGACGCAGCCCCCCTACCAGCCCAGCGGGCTGCCGCCGGCCGAAAACGGCGCCCTCGACATGTCCGATCCCAAGGGCAGCGAACGCATCGGCCTGCCGCTGCCGCCCTCGAAGATGAAGACGATCGGCGACACGCTGTCGGACAAGGGGGTGAGCTGGGTCTGGTATTCCGGCGGCTGGAACGAGGCGCTGAAGGACGGCATGCGGCCGGCGAGCGAGAAGCGTTCGGTCATCTATACGCGACACGACGGTTCGCTGAATTTCCAGCCGCACCACCAGCCGTTCAATTATTACGCGCGCTTTGCGCCGGGCGCGAAGGATCGCGAGACGCATCTGAAGGACGGCTCGGATTTCGTGAAGGCGATCGAGAGCGGGACGCTGCCGCAGGTGAGCTTCTACAAGCCGGCCGGCGTCTTCACCGAACATCCCGCCTATACCGACATCATGTCGGGCGACGCGCATATCGCCGATCTCGTGGAGAAGCTGTCGAAGTCGCCGCAATGGAACGACATGGTCGTGGTCGTCACCTACGACGAGAACGGCGGCTTCTGGGATCACGCGAAGCGCGAGCGCGGCCCCGGCTGGAGCGACCGCTGGGGGCCGGGCTCGCGCATTCCGGCGCTGATCATCTCGCCCTTCGCAAAGCGCGGCCATATCGATCACACGCCCTACGACACCGGGTCGATCGCCAAGCTCATCACCGCGCGCTTCGGCCTCGAGCCGCTGCCCGGCGTGCGGCAGAACATCGGCGATCTCTCGGAGGCGCTGGAGCTGAAGTAGCGACGACCCAAGCGAGGCCGAGCCGTCGGGGTCATCGACGCCCGAACAATTTCTCGATATCCGCGAGTTTCAGTTCGACGTAGGTCGGGCGGCCATGATTGCACTGGCCCGAGCCCGGCGTCGCCTCCATCTCGCGCAGAAGCGCATTCATCTCGTCCGGCGTGAGCCTGCGGCCGGCGCGCACGGAATTATGGCACGCGATCGTCGCTAGGACGTGATCGAGGCGACGCTCCGCGCCCTGAAGCCCTGTGTCCTCGGCGAGCGTGTCGGCAATGTCGGCGATCAGTCCGGCGGCGTCGATCCGCCCGAGCGCCGCCGGCGTCTCGCGCACCAGCACGGCCCCGGGTCCGAAGGCCTCGACCGCGAGACCGAGCTTCTCGAGATCCGGCGCGGCCGCCGCGACGCGCGCCGCGCTTCCTTCGTCGAGTTCGACGACCTGCGGCGCGAGCAGGCCCTGCCGCGCGATTCCATGTTCCTGGCGCTGGCGCTTCAACTTCTCGTAGACGAGGCGCTCATGGGCGGCGTGCTGGTCGACGATCACCATGCCGTCGCGCGTCTGGGCGACAATATAGGTTTCGTGCACCTGGGCCCGCGCCGCGCCGAGCGGCGCGGCGATCTGTTCTGCCGCAGGCGCTTCGGCATGCGCGCGCGCGTCGGCCGAAGGCGCCACTGCGCCGACGTCGAAGGCGGCCTGCAAGGCTTCGCCGAAGCCCGAAGGCGCAGCCGGCGACTGTCGCCAGTTCCAGTCTGCCGCAGGCTGCGGCGTCCAGGTCCGCTGCGCCGTCTGCATGGCGGCGAGCGCGGCGCGCGCATTGTCGGCGGCGCGATGGCCGGCGTCCGTGATCGCGCTCTTCAGCGCGCCGACGACGAGGCCGCGCACGAGGCCTGGGTCGCGGAAGCGCACTTCGGCCTTGGCGGGATGGACGTTGACGTCGACCTCGCGCGGATCGCATTCGAGAAAGAGCGCGAGCGCCGCATGGCGACCGGCAGGCAGGAAGTCGACATAGGCGCCGCGGATCGCGCCCGCGAGCAGCTTGTCGCGCACGGGACGGCCGTTGACGAAGACGTATTGCATGGCGCCGGTCGCGCGGTGCCAGGTCGGCAGGCCGGCGAAACCGACGAGCCGCATGTTCTCGCGCTCCGCGTCGATCGACAGGCTGTTGTCGATGAAATCGCGTCCCAGCACCTGCGCGACGCGCTCGGCGAACCCCTTCGCATCGCTGCTCGTCGCGCGGAATTCGCGCGGCGTCAGATGATCGCCCGACAAGGTGAAGGTCACCTCGTGATGGGCGAGCGCAATGCGCCGCACGACATCGGCGACGGCCTGCGCTTCGGCCGAC
Organism: Rhodoblastus sp.; assembly: GCA_039808645.1. GTDB lineage: Bacteria > Pseudomonadota > Alphaproteobacteria > Rhizobiales > Beijerinckiaceae > JAJXWB01. The sequence continues at coordinate 9,840 of JBDHTL010000065.1, forward strand.
GGCGACTTGAGAAACTTGAGGCGCGCCGGGGTCGCCGCGAAGAGATCGCGCACTTCGATGCGCGCGCCGCGCGGCCAGGAGGACGGCTGCACCGGGCGCTTGAGACCTGCTTCGACGCGGATGGAATGGCCGTGCGCGGCGCCGGCTTCGCGCGCATCTATCGACAGCTGCGCGACCGAGCCGATCGAGGGCAGCGCCTCGCCGCGAAAGCCGAGCGTCGCAATATTGGAAAGATCGCCGTCCGGAAGTTTCGACGTCGCGTGCCGTTCGACGGCGAGCGCGAGATCGTCCGCGTTCATGCCCGCGCCATTGTCGATCACCCGGATGAGCTTGCGGCCGCCGTCCTCGATGACGACGTCGATCTCGGTTGCGCCAGCGTCGAGCGCATTCTCGACCAGTTCCTTCACCGCCGAAGCGGGACGCTCGACCACCTCGCCCGCAGCGATGCGGTCGACCGTGACGGGATCGAGCAGACGGACGTGCATCGGGTATGCTGCTTCGACTCGGGTTAGGCCACGGCTATGGGTAGCAGATCAACCCCGTCGAAACGAATGCTCTTGAGAGGAAATAAAATTATGGCATTATGAACATTGAAGCGTCCGATTGCATGCTTCGATATATGATTTTGGGAAACCATGACTGTTATTGCTCACAGAATTGAAAGTCCTACACAGACTAGCGCGGACGCACTCAAACAAGTCGCATCCGGTGAAATTTGGGGAAAAGCAGCCCGTCTAGGCGGCCTTTTTCCTACGGTTAAGGCGTATCCCGATTTTCTGAAGCCGGGCAAACGCGGCATCAATTTTTCTACCGAAATCGACCCGTACCCCAATGGAACTCCTTTTGAGCTGCATTGGGTGCATCCGGAAACCGTCGGTGTGACTTTGAAGGTGTTTGCCGGTGTGGATTACGCCTGCATATCGGCACAAGTTACGAACCTGCAGCCTGAGCCATGATTGAATACCGCTCCCATAGCAGTAACCCCGATTTGAGGCCTCAAGCGATCCTTTGGCGGCCGACGTCTTATTTCGCGACGAAAACACAACGCGGGCAGGACGACCTCGATTCTTTCACATATATATCCTATTGCATTGGTAATCAGATCCCATTTGAACTACGAACCTACGATGGACATCCTCAGCAAACCTCCACCGTCTATCTTCATTTAGACGATAGTCAACTAGCCGAGATTGTCAAAAATACTAAGATAATCCTTGAAGAGCTTGGCCTCCCTGAGTCATCGCTCGCTTGGATACGAGGGCGTGCTTTTAAATATGGTCACCTCGAACGCGCAAAGGAAGACCGGTTGAGAGAAAAGGAAGCCCGAACGCTTGTCCTAAAAATCCTAGCAACTCAATCGAGCCATCGAGCGTCAACTGCCTTAATTAAAGCGCAGACGCCAAAATTTTACAACTTCTCGCAGATCGATTTGAAGAAGTCTGATTCTCGCCCAAACGAGCGTAAATGGCAGCAAATTGTCGGAAACGTTGTTTCCCACAAAAAATCTGGCGCGAGCATATTCAGTTCTAAGTATGCAAAACGGGAAAAAGACGTATTATCATTAACGCATAAAGGAATAAATTACTTAAAGAGCATCGGATATATTTCAGATTGACTTGAAAAGCGAGCTTTGTATCCAGGCGGCAGCCATTTCATCATAGTTGTCTTATCTGTGACATTCTTGTCCCAGATAAACCAAGCGTATGCCGTAGTCCCTGAACCCTTTCTTTCCGCCCCCGCCATGTAAAACGTGATTCTCTCACTAAACGCCCAAATTCGAGCTGGCGGCACTTGAGAAAATATTGTCCGATACCGATTGCCGCCTTCTAAAAAGGCCAGCCTTAACAAGAGCGCGAGCTTGCGGTTACACTGTCGAAGCCCTGCAGAAACAAACCCTTCAGCGGAATTGTATGGCGGATTGGTCACAATATTTGCGAAAACGCGATCGGAGCGCAGAAAATCGATACCGCCCATGCCAAAGCCGCGATCGTATAGATCGCTAGAAAAAACTTCATTTCCTTGAGACGCAAGGACGCGGGCCATCGATCCGTCACCACATGCAGGCTCCCAAATCGACCCCTCAAAAGATTCAACGTCCATCAGCGCAGCCGTAGCCCATTCTGGGGTAGGAAAAAAATCAGGGCCCTCTAAGTCCGCCCTACGCTTTAGGGTCGGCTTGAAAGCGCCATTTAGCTGATAAGTTTGGTCCATGATGTCCCACCTAGTGTGGATCAAAATGCCTATCCACCGATCCCAAGGTTACCGCGAACAATCACATGACGTGGCATTTTGATGTGAGAACATACATAGAACAACTTAGCCGGTAATCAACGCTGATTTGCTCGCTCTTTGACCCATATCTCACATCCCCGTCGGCCGTCCCGCCAGCGCCACCAGCAGCCTGCCGTCGCCGAGCAGTTTCTTGGCGGCGCGCCTGGCGTCGTCGAGACCCACGGCCGCCACCAGCCTGTTGCGCTGGTCGAGATAGGCGGCGGGCCTGCCTTCGAGCTGCAATTGCATGAGATTGCCGGCGATCTTGGTCGATGTGTCGAAGCGCAGCGCGTAGGAGCCGATCAGGAACTTGCGCGCCTTGGCGAGTTCCTCCTCGGTCGGGCCGTTCTCTGCGAGATCGACGATCTGCTCCTGGATCACCGCCAGGGATTCGGCCGCCCGCTCGTTCTTCGTCGAGGTCGCGCCGACCACGAGCGCCGCACGATCGTAGTTCTGCAGATGCGAATAGACGGAATAGGCAAGGCCGCGCTTCTCGCGCACTTCGCGGAACAGCCGCGCCGTGAAGGCGCCGCCGCCCAGAATGTGGTTGACGACGACGGCCGCCATGAAATCCGGATCGTCGCGCTCGACGCCCGGACGTCCGAAGCGGATGGTCGCCTGCGGCACGTCGATGTCGGCGACGAGCCGCTCGCCGACGCCGCTCATCACGGCCGGCGGCACGGGCGCGAGCGCGGCGCGCTCGGGCAACGCGCCGAAGGTTGCGTCGAGTTTCTCCGCAAGCGTGGCGGCGTCGATCGCGCCGACGACCGCGATGACGAGATTGTCGCGCGCCAGCATTCTGCCGCGCATGGCGAGAAGATCGTCGCGCGAAATCTTGCCCAGCGTGTCGATCTCGCCGCGCGCGGCGCGTCCGTAGGGATGGCCGGGGAAGGCGGCGGCGCGGAACATGCGCGAGGCGACCGCGTCCGGGTCTTTCAGTTCGCGCTTCAGGCTCGCGACCAGTTGCGAGACGACGCGGTCGATCGGTCCCTGTTCGAGCCGCGCCTCGTTGACGGCCAGGCGCATCAACTCGAACGCGGGATCGAGATTGCGCGTCAGCGTCTGGAAGTGACCGGCGAAATGATCGCGATCGACCGAGAAGTGCAGATGCACGGCCAGATCGTCCATCGCCTCGTGGAAGGCGCCGGAATCATAGGGGCCCGCGCCCTCGTCGAGCAGGCCGCCGAGCAGCGTGACGACGCCGGGCTTGTCGGCCGCGTCCTGCGAGGCGCCGCCCCGAAAGGCGAATTGCACGGCCACGAGCGGCACGGCGTAATCCTCGACGAGCCAGGCCTTCAGGCCGCCGGGCGTGCGGATTTCCTGAACGGCGGCGGCGCGCGAGGTTTCCGGAAGCGGGGACAGATCGGTCACGCGGCTTGCTCCGGCAGGAGGTAGCCGGTCACGGCGCGCCGCTTGTCGAGCCATTTGCGGGCGACGGCGACCACCGCCTCGGGCGTCACCGCCTCGATGCGCGCCGACCAGCCGGACACGTCCTCGATGGTCTCGCCGATCGCCAGCGCCGCGCCATACCAGCGCGCGAGCGCGACCTGGCTGTCCTGCGCGTAGACGGCGTCCGCCACCAGCCGCGTCTTGGCGCGCTCGAATTCCCGGTCGCCTGGCGGATTGGCGAGAAAATCCTCGATCACGCGGTCGATGGCCGCGTCGAAATCGTCGAGCGAAACGTCGGCCGCCGGCACGCCGTAGATCCACAACCGGGTCGCGTCGAGCGAGGAGGACATGTAATAGGCGCCGGCCGCCACGGCGACGGGCTTTTCGACCACGAGCTGCTTGTAGAGCCGGCTCGTCTGGCCGGCGCCGAGAAGATGGGTCATGACCTCGAGCGCTTCGGCCTCGCCGGGCTCCGCGGTGCGGGCGGAGGGCACGACATAGACGCGCTCGTAGGTCGGCTGCTCGACCTTCTCGTCCGACAGCGAGACATGGCGGCGCGCGCGCGCCGGCGGCTCCTGCGGGCGGCGGCGCACCGGCGGGGCGCCGCGGGCGTCGATCTTCCCGTAGGTCTCGCGGGCGAGCTTCTCGACATCGGCCGGCTCCACATCGCCGGCGACGACCAGAATGGCGTTCTCGGGCGTATAGAAGCGCTGGTAGTAGGCGAGCGCGTCCTCGCGGCCGAGAGTCTCGATCTCGTGCCCCCAGCCGATGATCGGCGTGCCGTAGGGATGGTGGGCGAACAGCGCGGCCTGCACGGCCTCGCTCAGTTCCGCGCCGGGATCGCTGTCGGTGCGCATCCGCCGCTCCTCGAGCACGACGTCGCGCTCGGGCGCCACCACCTCGTCGGTCAGGACGAGATTGGTCATGCGGTCGGCCTCGTATTCCATCATCGCGCCGAGGTGTTCGCGCGGCACGCGCTGGAAGTAGGAGGTGTAGTCGTGGCCGGTGAAGGCGTTCTCCTGACCGCCGAGATCGGCGACGAGCTGGGAGAACTCGCCCTGCGGGTGGGTCTTCGTGCCCTTGAACATCAGATGTTCGAGGAAATGCGCGATGCCGGACTTGAGCGGCGGATCGTCGGCCGATCCGTTGCGATACCAGACCATGTGGGTGACGACCGGCGCGCGATGGTCGGGGATGACCACGACCTCCATCCCGTTGTCGAGGCGCGAATGCGCGATGTGCGGGCCGGCATGGGCCGCGCCCTGCGCGCCGGCGGCTGCGGCTGGCTGGGGTGCGGCGGCAGAGGAAACGGTCATGAATGGTCCTGCGAGACGGCGCGCGCAAAGGACGCGCGGTCCGCCCGAGGATTCGGGCGGCTGTACGGCTCAGACCAATATAGGGAAACCGCGCGGCGCCTCAACCGGGGCCGGCCGTCGCCGGCGCCGATTGCGGGCGGACGCCGGTTCGATCAGTCGTCCCGACCGCGGTTCGGATCGATGCCGCGGGCATAGTCGCCGGCCGACGGCGCCTCGTATTTGCGGATCGGGCCGCTCTGCGTCGCCTTGACGACCTGCTTCGGCGCGCGATAGCCGGTCGGCGGTTCAGTAAGATACTCGCGGGAGGGCTCGGCGCCGGGCTTGAGGTCCTCGTCCTTGGAGCCGAGCGAGAAAATCTGCTTGATCTTGGAGGCCGGCTCCTCGACGCCGCAGTCCGGCACGCCGTTACGGCGGGTCGGGCAGACCTCCGGATTGTTGCTCGGGCCGGCGGAGCGGCCCTCCTTCAGCTCGGCAGCCGAAAGCTGCGGGTTGGCGCGGTACTGGGCGTTCAGGTCGCGCGGGGCGCGGGCGGCGACCTCGGCCTCCTTGCGGCGGCGCACGTCCGGATCGACCGGCCAGTTGGCGGCGCGGCTGCGCGCGCCCGCGACCGGCGGCGGCAATTCGTTGCCCTTGGGCACGACGAGCTTCGGACGCTCGCGGAAATCGATTTCGGGCTTGTCCTCGCTGTCCTTGCCGAGACCGATCACGTTCAGCACGGGATCGAAGGTCGAGGGCTTGTCGTCGAAGGCGCGGGCGGAGGTGGACGCCGCCAGGGCGCCCGCGACGGCCAGGGCCGCGCCGGCCGCAGCCACGATGAATTTTCCGGCGATAGCGCGTGTCGCTTGTGTGCGTGTCACTTGCGAAGCCCTCATGAAAACGCCCCCATTACGCCGCCCGTTGCCGCCTCGTCCGAAACGCCGGGCGGCCGCTCGCGCGCTTATCCGCCGCCATCGCGGCAAATTCTTGGCCGAAAGCGTCCGGCGAGGAATTCCGGTCAGGCGGCCGGGCTCGCGGGCCTCGGGCGCAGGGACTCATACAGGAGGACCATCACGCCGGCAACGATGGCCGCGTCGGCGATATTGAAGACGTAATTGGCGAGCGGCCCGACCGGCAATGTCGTGTGCAGGTGAAGGAAGTCCGCCACGGCGCCGTAGCGGGCGCGGTCGAGGGCGTTGCCGAGCGCGCCGCCCATCACGAGGCCGAGCGCCAGCGCCGTCAGCCGGTCGGTCGTCATCCAGAGCCAGGCGCCGAGGACGCCGACGGCGAGCGCGGCGAGCGCCAGCAGGCCGAGCAGGCCCATCAGGCTGTCGGCGCGCAGCAGCGAATAGGAAATGCCGGGGTTCCAGGCGAGAACGACGTCGAGAAAGGGGGTCAGCCGGATCGGCCCGCGATCCTCCAGCCCCAAAATGTCGATCATCCAGAACTTGGAGATCTGGTCGGCCGCGAAGGCGACGCCCGCCGCCGCGGCCGCTATCAGTCGGACGTGGGTCTTCATCCCCACTAGGCCGCGCTCCATTTGCCGAGCGCCGCGAGTTCGCGCAGCGCCGCGGCGTCCCGGGGCGTCACATCGGGGAATTCCGGATCGGCGCCGACGAGCGGCGAAATCTTCCAGGAGCGCGCGCACTTGCGCCCCGCGGCCCGCGCCGAGACGACGGCGACGCCGGGAACCTCGGGCAGGACGAACGCGCCTTCGGGCACGTCTCCCGTCGGCTCGATCGTGATGCCCGACGTGATGCAAACCTCCGCCATGTCCACGCCCTCGAGCGCGACGCGCGCCTGCGCGTCGGAAATGAACACGACCGGCGCCGCCTCCAGCGACGAGCCGATGGCCTTGTTGGCGCGCTCGATCTCCAGCGCGCCGGTGACGACCGACCGCACCCGGCGGATCTTCCGCCAGCGTTCGGCGAGCGCCTCGTCACGGTACCGGGCGAGGCCCTCGGGGAAGGTTTCGAGATGGACGGAGGGCGCGCCCTTCGGCCGGTACATGGCCCAGGCCTCGTCGGTCGTGAAGACGAGGACGGGCGCGAGCCATTTCAGAACCGCGTCGCAGATGGCGTCGACCACGGTCAGCGCCGACTTGCGCAGATGGCTGGAGGGCGCCTCGCAATAGAGCGCGTCCTTGCGGATGTCGAAATAAAAGGCCGAACAATCGCCGGTCATGAAGGGCGTGACGGCAGCGACGACCTTTTTGTAATCGAAATCCGCATAGGCGCGCTGGACGACCGCATCGACCTCGGCCAGGCGATGCAGCATCAGGCGCTCGAGTTCCGGCGCGCCCTTCCAGTCGACGCGGTCGGCGTCGGAAAAATGCGCGAGACTGCCGAGCATCCAGCGGATGGTGTTGCGCAGCTTGCGGTAATTATCGGTGGTGAACTTGAGGATTTCCGGACCGAGGCGCTGGTCGTCGGAATAGTCGACGCTCGCCGCCCACAGGCGCAGGATGTCGGCGCCGAGCTCGTTGATGAGCTTGTCCGGCGCCAGCGCATTGAACTGCGACTTGGACATCTTGCGGCCGTGCTCGTCCAGCGTGAAGCCGTGGGTGAGCACGACATCGTAGGGCGCGCGGCCGCGCGTGCCGCAGGATTCGAGCAGCGAGGAATGGAACCAGCCGCGATGCTGGTCGGAGCCTTCGAGATACATGACCTCGTCGGCGCCGCCGTCGCGGATGCGATGCACGCCCTGCAGGCCGGGGAAATGTTTCGCGTCTTCGAGCACGAAGGCGTGGGTGGAGCCCGAATCGAACCAGACGTCGAGAACGTCGTCGACCTTGTCGTAATCGTCCAGATTGTAGTCGGCGGCGAGGAAACGCGCCTTGGCGCCGTCGGCGAACCAGGCGTCGGCGCCCTCGGCCTCGAAGGCGTCGGCGATGCGCTTGTTGACCTTGGGGTCGACCAGCGGCGCATGCTCGCCCTTCCTGACGAAGACGGCGATCGGCACGCCCCAAGCGCGCTGGCGCGACATGACCCAGTCCGGCTTGGCGGCGATCATGCCGGTGATGCGGTTCTGGCCGGAGGCCGGCTCCCAGCGGACGCGGGTGATTTCCTCGAGCGCGACGGCACGGAGCGACGGCTGCTCGCCGGTGCCGGGCACGGCAAAGGGCTTGTCCATCGCCACGAACCATTGCGGCGTGTTGCGGAAGATGACCGGCTTCTTCGAGCGCCAGGAGTGCGGATACTGGTGCTTCAGCCGCCCGCGCGCGATCAGCGCGCCGCGTTCGGCCAGTTCCTTCATCACCGCCTCGTTGGCGTCGCCCTTGTCGCCCTTTTCGGTGATGACGCGCCTGCCCTCGAAGCCGGGCGCTTCGGCGGTATAGAAGCTGTTTTCGTCGACCGTGTAGGGGATGCGCGTCTCGATCTTGCGCTCCGTCAGCATCCGGCCGGACGCCATCCAGATCTCGAAATCCTCGCGGCCGTGGCCGGGCGCGGTGTGGACGAAGCCCGTGCCGGCATCATCGGTAACATGGTCGCCCGCCAGGAGCGGCACGCGGAAGGCATAGTCGCCGGCAAGCCCGTTGAGCGGATGCGCGCATTCGGCCCCGGCCAGCGTATCGGGCGAAATGTTGGACAGCCGCTCCCAGCCCTCCACCTTGGCGGCCTTGAAGACGTCGTCGGCGAGCTTGTCGGCCAGCACGTATTTCGCGCCGACCTTCGCCCAATTATTCTCGGGCGCGGCGGTCACGCGATAGAGGCCGTAGGCGATCTTCGGGCTGAAGCAGATCGCGCGGTTGCCGGGCAGGGTCCAGGGCGTCGTCGTCCAGATGACGACGGCGGCGTCGGCCGCCTCCTCCTGCGTCGAGGCTTCGCCCAGATAGCCGCCGAGCGTCGTGATCGGAAAGGCCACCCAGACGGTGTCCGAGGTATGATCCTCGTATTCGACTTCCGCCTCGGCCAGCGCAGTCTTTTCGACCACCGACCACATGACCGGCTTGGAGCCGCGATAGAGCAAGCCGTTCTCGGCGAACTTGAACAATTCGCGCGCGATCTGGGCTTCGGCGGCATAGGTCATGGTCAGGTAGGGATTGTCCCAGTCGCCGACGACGCCCAGCCGCTTGAATTCCTCGCGCTGAACATTCACCCAGTGATCGGCATAGGCGCGGCATTCCCTGCGGAAGGCGATCATCGCCGTCGAATCGCGCAGGTCCGGCTTCGGCTTGCCCTTGGAGCGGTAGTTCTCTTCCTCGATCTTCCACTCGATCGGCAGGCCGTGGCAGTCCCAGCCCGGCACGTAATTGGAATCCTTGCCCAGCATCTGCTGCGAGCGGGTGACAAGGTCCTTCAGCGTCTTGTTGAGCGCATGGCCGATGTGGATCGCGCCATTGGCGTAGGGCGGGCCATCGTGCAGGACGAACTTCTTGCGGCCCCTGCCCGCCTCGCGCAGCAGCCGGTAGAGGTCGATCTCTTTCCACCTGGCGAGGATTTCCGGCTCCTTCTTCGGCAGGCCGGCGCGCATCGGAAAGTCCGTCTGCGGCAGGAAGAGGCTTGCGGAATAGTCGGGGCCGGATTTCTCGGCCTGCCTGGCCTTGGGCGTGTCGTTCATGTCGAACCGAATTGTGCGGCGCGCCGGAGCCGGCGGCCAAAGGGGATGACGAAGCGGAAAGCGAACCCGGCGCCGCGCGAGATCAGTCTCGAGCGCGGTCCGGGCGCATAATTCGCTGGTTTATGAAGGCTTCGACCATGGCGCTGCTATAGCACGTTTGGGCGGGGCGGAAAGGGGCGG
>JBDHTL010000066.1:0-19358 GCA_039808645.1 Rhodoblastus sp.
CGCCCGCGCTGCCGCCGACCGCGCCGCCGATCGCCGCGCCGGCGCCGGCGCCGACCAGGCCGCCGATCAGCCCGCCCTGCTGCGCGGAGGCCGTCTCCACGGAGGCGATGCTGACGAGCGCGAGAAGAGCGGCCGTTCCGATTACGTGCTTCATTGATTGATCCTCGCAGGCGTTGCGGACGGCTCGACCGCCCGTGATCGACAGATCGCGGCGCAGGTTAGCCCAAGAGCCAAACCATTGGCCAGATTGCGCCGGGGCAGCGCCGCGTTTCAGCTATCGCGCCATTGCGTCGATCTTCAGGCGGTCGGCCAGCGATCCCATTTGCGCCGCCATCGACAGGTCGATCAGGCCCATCCCGTCCGGCGCATAGGCGCGAATCTCTAGACTGGCGGCGCCCTTGGCGAAGGCCGAGACGGCGCTGGCGAGCGCCTCCACCTTCGGATTGGAATTGGGTTGCACGGAGAAGAGGGCGCGCGTCATCGCCACGCCCATGGTCGCGAATTCCCCGCGGATCTGCGCCTCCGTCTTGCGCTCGTCTTTCGCGCGCGCAGCGGCGTAGCGGCCGAGGAGCCCGCGATCGGTCAGGCCGATGTCGGCGCGCCAGAAGGTGACCGCGGGCAGGGCGAGTTGCGCCGATTGCATGTCCCCGGAAAAGAGCGCGGCCGGCACGCGCGAGAGCATCAGGGAAACCCGCGCCGCGCCCATGCCCGCGCCCTCGGCTTCCAGCCGGTCGATCGACAATTCGCCTTTCTGCGCGTCGAACCTCGCCTCGAGCGCGCCGGAGAGGTCGATCTTGTCGTAGCCGAGCGCGGCCAACAGCGCGCCGCGCGCCGCCCCCGCGCCGGCCAGCGAAACGACCGCGCGTTCGAGCCGCGCGGACAGTTTCGTCGGCGCCAATTCCAGCCAGTCGCGCGCCTCGATCACGGCGCGCGCCAGCGAGATCGGCCCGTCCGGCATGGTCATGGATAGCCCGGCGATTTCCAGCCTGTCGAAACGCGGCGCGGCGGGTTTCGGATCGGCGGAAGCGGCGGCGGCCAGCGCCGTCCTGACGTCGAGCCCGGCGAGATCGATGCGCTCGACGTCGAATTTCGCGTCGTCGGCGCCCGCGGCGACGCCTTCGAGCGTGAAGCCGCCGATGCGCCCGTCGACGAGGCGCGACAGGCCGATGCGCCGGAAGCGGACCGTCTGTGGCCCCTCTTTTTCGGCGCCCGGGGTCGTCATCACGACGTCGCGCATGTCGAGTGCGCCGACGTCGAGGCTGCTGAGAACGTCGCCGGCCATGGCCGCCAGCGCCCGGCGCGCGGCCGGGCTCGGTTCCGGCCCGCCGGGACGGGGCGCAGCTTCCGCGAGGCCCGCGAGCGGCGCGGCGAGCGGTCGGCCGCCGAAATCCTGTCCCTCGATCGCGCCGACGCTCAGTCTGCCGCCGCCGTCGATCTCGATCTCGGCGCCCGCAATCGACATCCGGCGCGTCGTGATTTTCTTGGCTTCGTCGGCGCCAGCGCGCGCGGCGTTGGCGATGCGCAGCAGCGCCGGGAAATCGACGCCTTCGCCGCGGATCGCGCCGAGCTTGCCGCGATTGGCGACGCCGCCGCGCCGCGCCGTCACTTCGACGCCCGAGACGTCGATCGTCGCCGCGATTCCCCCGACGACGTTCCCGAGCGTGACGTCGCGATAGACGCCGGTCTGTTCGTAATCGCCCGCCCGCGATTCTGCGTTCAATTCGGGAATGAAGATGCGCGCGGCGTCGAGTTGCGCGAATCGCTCGTCTCCGGCGCCCGTCGCCGCCGACGACAGAAGCCTTTGCGCGGCTTCCTTCGTCAGGGCGGAGCCGGAGACCTCGATCCTCTTCGCCCTGTAGGAGCCGAGGGGGGCGGCGATCGACACGTCGTCGAGCTGGAAATCTTCCGCGCGAACCGGCGCGCCGGCGACGAGCCCCGCGAGCGCCGCCGCGAATATCAGACGGATTCGCGTCAAGGCGCGGCTCTCCCGATCAATTCTCACCCGGCCAGGGGAAAGTCCAATTGCACCTTTTCGATGTCGGCCTGGGTCGGCAGACCGGCTTCGTTGCCCAGATGCTGGATCTTGTGGGCGGAGGCGGCGCGGGCGAAGCGGAAATGCTCGGTCCACGGCGAACCCGGGCGCTCGACGTAGGAGGCGATGTAGGCGCCGTGGAAAATGTCGCCCGCGCCCGAGGTGTCGATCACCTTTTCACGCGGCACGGGCAGGGACTTCATGCGCTGCACGGCGCCCGTCTCGTCGAACCAGAGCATGCCGCGCTCGCCGCAGGTCACCCCGCCGATCCGGCAGCCGCGCGACTTCAGATAGTCGAGCATGCCTTCTTCGGTCAGGTTCATCTGCTCGCACAGGCGCTCGGCGACGACCGCGACGTCGATATAGCCGAGCAGTTCCTCGGTATTGGCGCGCAGCCCGCCGCCGTCGAGCGAGGTCAGCACGCCTTTTTCGCGCGCGAGCTTGGCGTAGTGGAGCGCCGCGTCGGCCATGTGGCCGTCCAGATGCAGCGCCTTCTGACCGGAAATGTCGAGCCGCGGGAAATCCTCGAGATAGGCGTCGTCGCGGGCGCGCAGGATCGCGCGCTTGCCGTCCTTGGGCAGGATGAAGGAGAGCGAGGAGCGCGCCACCTTGCGGGCGTGCAGCCGCACCCGGTAGGTCGCCGCCATATGCGTGAACATATGGCCGAGCCAGTCGTCGGCGACCGGCGCGATCAGGTCGGCCTTGCCGGTGAGCCGCGCGCAGGCGAAGGCCGCGGACACCGCGTTGCCGCCGAAGGAGACGGCGTAGTCGCGCGCCACGGCCTTGTCGTCGCCGACCGGCATGAAGTCGGTCGCCATGGTCATGTCGATGTAGGTATGTCCGATGAAGAGCGCGCTCATGCCTGTCCGTTCCCGGCGTCCGTATCTCCGGCGCCCCTGCAGGGACCGGACCATGTTCATCGATTCATGACAATAGCTTGGCCAAGGCCGAGCTTCAGTCCAGATAGACGCGCCTGTAGCGGCGCCCCAGGCCCGTGAGGATTTCGTAGCCGATCGTGCCGGCGCGCTCGCCGAATTCGTCGACGCCGATCGTCGGTCCCAGGAGTTCGACCGGCGCGCCGCGTTCGACGGCGCCGGCTGGCGCGTCCGTCGCGTCGATGCAGATCAGGTCCATCGACACGCGCCCCACGATCGGGCAGCGAACGCCTGCGATGGCGACGTCCGGGCCGGGCTTTCCGTCCACGCCCATGGCGCTGCGCGGAATCCCGTCGGCATAGCCGACGGGAATGACCACGAGCCGTGTCGGGCGCTGCGCGGTCCATTGCGCATTGTAGCCGACGGTTGCGCCGGCCGCGATCCGCCGGGTCTGCAGGATTGGCGCCTCGAGGCTCACGACGGGGCGCATCGGGTTCGGACGCCCCGGCGTAGGATTGCCGCCGTAGAGCGCATAGCCCGGCCGCGCGACGTCGAGCCAGGGATGCGCGGACAAGAAGATTCCGGAAGAATTGCAAAGAGATGCGCGCACATCCGGAATCATCGCGCGAAGCCGCGCGAAACGCTCGATCTGCGCCGGATTGTCCGGCGAGGCGAAATCTTCCGACGAAACGAAATGGCTCATGACCAGATCGGGCGCGCGCCCGAGCGCCGCCAGCGCCGTCTTGGCGTCGTCGAGCGCCAGGCCCAGCCGGTTCATGCCGGTGTCGACATGCAGCGCCGCCGGTCCGCCGCCGCCGTCGGCCCATTCCCGGATTTCCGCGAGCGATCCCAGGGCCGGCCGCAGGCTCGCCGCCCGAATCTCCGCGGCGGCGCCCGCCAGCAGCCCGTCCAGCACGTAGATCGTCGCTTCGGCCGTCACGGCCCGGGCGCGAAGTCCCTCGGACAGGCGCGCGACGAAGAAGGCGCCGCAGCCCTCGGCCAGCAACGCGCCGACGACCCGCTCCAGTCCGCAACCATAGCCGTCCGCCTTCACCACGGCCGCGCATTCGGCCGGCGCGACCATGTCGGCGAGCTTGCGCCAGTTTGCGCGCAAGGCTGCGAGATCGATGGCGAGGGTAGCGGCGGTCATTGCGGCGTTCTACGCGGGAAGTCGCAGGACCGCCACCCGGAGCGCGTCTAAGCGTAGCTCGGCACGGGCATATGATCGGTCTCGACCAGGTTCGAGAAGCGCGTGACCTCGTCCTCGAAGGCGAGCGCCACCGTGCCGGTCGGGCCGTGGCGCTGCTTGCCGATGATGCATTCGGCCCGCCCGTGCGCGCGCTCCATCTCGCTCATCCAGGTCGCATGCTCCGGCGTGCCTTCGCGCGGCTCCTTGTTCTTCAGGTAATATTCCTCTCGGTAGACGAACATCACGACGTCGGCGTCCTGTTCGATCGAGCCGGATTCGCGGAGGTCGGAGAGCTGCGGGCGCTTGTCGTCGCGCGATTCCACCTGACGCGAGAGCTGCGACAGCGCGATGATCGGCACGGCCAGTTCCTTGGCCAGCGCCTTCAGGCCGGTGGTGATCTCGGTCACCTCCTGCACGCGGTTGTCGCCGCGCGACTTCGAGCCCGACAGAAGCTGGATGTAGTCGACGACTAAAAGATCGAGACCGCGCTGCCGCTTGAGGCGACGGGCGCGCGCGGTCAGTTGCGCGATGGAAATGCCGCCGGTCTGGTCGATGTAGAGCGGGGCGCGCTGCATCTCGTGCGAAGCTTCCGAGATCGCCCGGAAATCGTCCTCGGTGATCGAGCCGCGGCGGATCTTGTACGATGGCACGCCCGACTGTTCCGCGATGATGCGGGTGGCGAGTTGTTCGGCCGACATTTCCAGCGAGAAGAAGCCGACCACGCCGCCGTCGATCGTCTTGTTGTGCCCGTCGGGCTGCACTTCGGCGCGATAGGCCTTGGCGACGTTGAAGGCGATGTTGGTGGCCAGCGCCGTCTTGCCCATGCCCGGGCGGCCGGCGAGCACGATCAGGTCGGAGGCCTGCAACCCGCCCATCTTGTGGTCGAGATCCGCGAGGCCGGTGGCGAGCCCCGACAGATGGCCGTCGCGCTGGTAGGCGGCGGCCGCCATGTCGAGCGCTGTGGCGATGGCCGAGGAGAAGGACTGGAAGCCGCCGTCATAGCGGCCGGTCTCGGCGATCGAATAGAGCTTGCGCTCGGCCTCCTCGATCTGCTGGCGCGGCGCGCTGTCGATCGGCGCGTCGTAGGCGGTGTTCACGATGTCGCCGCCGATGACGATGAGGTCGCGGCGCACCGACAGGTCGTGGATGGTGCGGCCGTAATCGGCGGCGTTGATGATGGTCGTGGCTTCGGCCGCCAGGCGCGCGAGATACTGGCTGACGGTCATCCCGCCGAGATCGGCGTCCGCGAGATAGGTCTTCAGCGTGACGACGGTCGCGACCTTGCCGGCGCGGATGAGCTGGCTCAGGACCTCGTAGACGCGGCGGTGCAGCTCTTCCGAGAAATGCTCCGGCTTGAGAAAGTCGGAAACGCGGTCGAAGGCGTCGTTGTTGACCAGAATGGCGCCGAGCAGGGCCTGTTCCGCCTCGATATTGTGCGGCGGCGTGCGCATCCCGCCCTCGGGCTGGGCGACGGCGAGGCGACGGTCGGACAATTGCTCGATGGCGGCCAAGGCAGGCTCTTCTCGTTGAACGGGTCCGGTGGGCGACGCGCGGCGCGGGCGGCGATCGGGAGCGTCTTTGTGCCACCCCACGCGCGCGGCGTCAGCGCAGGATTTCCGATTCGCCCACTGTCCACAAACTGCAAAAAATTTTAGGCGATTTTTGCGCCGCCCCCTTGCCTTTGCCGCCGCGCAATGCCCGCGACGGCCTCCATCGCCGCGACGCCGACGAAGGCGCAGGCCAGGCAGCCGAGCGTCGACAGGCCGAGGCCCAGCCGCGCCAGCCCCCATGCCAGCGCCAGCGGCCCGATGGCCCGCGAAAACAGGCTCGCGAGCGCGAGGTCGCCGATAATGGCACCGTAGCCGTGGCGGCCGAACAGCGCCAGCGCGACCGTGCCGCGCGCGATGGTCATGAGGCCGTTGGACATGCCGAGCGCCGCCGAAAAGCAGAGCGCCAGCGGCACGCTCATGGAGCCGGAGAACAGGAAGAGCAGGGCGGGCGGCAGCAGCAGCGTCGAAATCCGCCCGCCGACGACGGCCGGGAATCGCGCGCCCCAGATCATTTCGGCAAATCGCGCGAGCACCTGGCCGGGACCGAAGGCCATGCCGACGAGGATCGCCTGTTCGCTCGTCAGCCCGGCCTGCTGCATCGCGCCGATCATGTGGATCAGCAGGCCGGCGATGACGATCTGGTGCGCCGCTATGGCGACGGCGAAGGCAATGAATGCGCGGCGCCGGGCGGATCCCTCGAGCGGCGCTTCGTCGTCGGGATGGCCGTGGGCGTCTCCGCCCGACGGCGTCCCGGAGATCGCGGCCGCATGTCCGAGCGTCGCCAGGTAGATCGGCAGGCAGATGGCGATCATGCCGCCGGCGAAGACGAGATAGGTCGCCCGCCAGCCCCAGCGATCCGCGAGATAGGCCGTGATCGGCCAGAACGCCGTCGAGGCGAAGCCGCCGAGAAAGGTGACATAGGTGATCGCGCGCCGCCCCTGCCGTCCTGCGACTTGCACGAGCCCGGCGAAGCCCGCGTCGTAGAGGGTCAGCGCCGATGCGATCCCGAGCAGCGCGCAGCCGAGGTAGAATCCGACCGGCCCGCGCGCCGCCGCCGCGACGACGAGCGCCCCGGCCGCAAACAGCGAGCCGAAAGCCAGCGTCGGGCGCCCGCCGCGACGGTCGATCGCGCGCCCGACCCACGGCGCGCAGATCGCGCCGACCACCAGCATCGCCGAATAGCCGGCGAAAGCCGCCTCGATCGACAGGCCGAGTTCGGCCGCGATCATCTTTCCCGTGATGGAAAATGGATAGTAGATCACGCCCCAGGCGTAGAGCTGCGCTATCCCCACCCCGATCACGACGGTGCGGAAACGGCGGGCCTCGGTGGCGGAATCGGACATGTCGCGATCATGACACGCGCGCCGCCGCCGGGGCGCCCCTGGATCGGGACGCCATGCGATGGAAACCTGCCCTCATCCCGCCCCGGAGCGCGGGGCGGCTATGTTCTGCCGTCTTCGACCTCGGCGATTTCGTCGAGGACGCGCTCGGGCGGAACGTCCTTGCGCAATTCGTCGTCGCTTGGGTCCGTGTCGACGCCCAGGCGGCGCGCGATCGCCGTGCAGAGATCGAGCGTGCGCGTCGCCTCGTGTTCGGTCAGAAGCGAAATCTGGACGTCGAGGTCGGAGCGGCGGTCCGCGAGAACGGCGGCGCGGTTCTGCGCGATCAGGATCAGGACGGACAGAAAGAGCGCCTCGGTCGAGGCCGCGACCGCCAGGATGCCGAAGCCCGGATCGAGCGGACGAAGGCCCGGCGTCAGCCCGAGCCCGTTCGCGACCCAGAGCGCCAGGATCGCCAGATGCGCGTAGACGAAGGCGAAATTGCCGGCGAAGCGCGAGACGCCCGCCGCTAGGCGGCTGTGAAACGTGGCGGACCGCTCGTGCGCGACGCGGTCGCGCGCGAGCGCCTCGATATTGCGCCGGAGCACCGAATTGACCGGCGCCGGCCCCGAACCATCGTTTTTCCCGTTCATGATCGCTGCCGCAATGAGACGGTCGGATCACGAACGAGCGGCTGCGGCCGGAGTTCCCGTCGGTCAGCCTCGCGCCGGCAAGGAAAAGGCCGCGGGCTCGCCGCGGCCTTTCGCATTCTCGAGCAGGGAGAGGCTCAGCCCTCGCCGCCGGCCTCCGCCAGGGCGGCGCCGACTTCGAGGCCGAGGTCGTCCATCGAGGTTTCCTCGCGGGTGGTGACGGCCTCGCCGCGCTCCTGGCGCTCGGCTTCTTCGGCCGAACGGGCGACGTTGATCGTGACCTTGACCTCGACCTCCGGATGCAGGCGCACCGGAACGCCGTGCAGGCCGAGCGTCTTGATCGGATGCAGGGCGATCACCTGCTGGCGGTTGACGTTAAAGCCGCCAGCCGTGATGGCCTCGGCGATGTCGCGCGAGGAGACCGAGCCGTAGAGCTGGCCGCTTTCGCCCGCCTGGCGGATCACCACGAAGCCCTTGCCGTCGAGCTTGCCGCCGACCTTCTCGGCCTCCGCCTTGGCTTCGAGGTTGCGGGCCTCGAGCTGGGCGCGGTCGCCCTCGAAGCGCTTCTTGTTGCCTTCGGTGGCGCGCAGCGCCTTGCCGCGCGGCAGCAGGTAGTTGCGCGCGAAACCGTCGCGCACGCGCACGACTTCGCCCATCTGGCCGAGCTTGGCGACGCGTTCGAGCAGAATGACTTCCATCTTGGTTCTCCTTGTGTCCGGGTTTCAGGTTGCGGTTCGGGACGCGGTCTTGCGCGCCCTGAGGTGGAAGGCGGCGTCGGCGAGGCCGGCGAGCGCCAGGAAGAGAAAGGGCCAGGGCGGCAGCAGCGCGACCAGGGCGTAGAGCGAGAACAGCAGCCCCGGCCGTAAGCTGGAGCCGCGTGTGAACACATGGGCGACGGCGAGCCCCTGCAGCGCGAACGCGATGCCGAATACGGCGGCGACGATCCCGGCGATCACGCCCGGCATGCCGCCGAGGAAGGTCAGGCCGCAGGCGGCGGCGAACAAGGCGCCGAAGGCGGGCGGGATCGACAGGTCGTCCGCTATCGAGGGCCAGCGGCGCGGCAGGTTGCCGGAAATCAGCGAAACGCGGCCGGCGAGGTAGAGATTGACCGTCATCGTCAGCAATTGCGAGGCCGCGATGCCGACCGGCGCGGCCATCACGAGGAACCGCGTGATCTGGGTCGCGTCGATCGCGCCGGCGGCCTGCGAATCCTTGAGCATGGATTCGACAATCGGCTGGCCTTCCTTGATCGCGCTCGCCATCAGCGTGTCGAAGCCGCCCATGCGCCAGGCGAGATAAAGAAGGCCGCCGGCGATCGTCGCCGCCGCGATCAGCGCCGCGCCCAGCACGGCGGCGGTCGGCGCGAAATCGCGCCGGCGCCCGTCCTCGCCGGTCGGCGCGAGCAAAGCGGCGGCGGCGATCAGCACGGCCGGCGCGCCGATCGAGAGGAGATAGAGGAGGCCGAGGGCGGGATGGAACAGGGCGGCGACGAAGGCCGCGCCGACCGCCGCGGCGGCGGCGCCGACCGAGAGCCCGTAGCCGAGCGCGGCGATCATCACCGGCATGGGCGCGAAATAGCCGACGACGACGGTCGCCAGCGAGGCGCGCGCGGCGAGCACGAACAGAAGCGCGGCGGCGAGGCCGGCGGCGACAGCCACCAGCGCGGACGCGCCATATGTCTTGAGCTTCGTATCCGTCATATCGAGCTGTCCCGCCTTTCGAGCGGTTAGGAGCAGGTCGCCCGCCTGATCCAGCCATATCCGACGTCATCGCCGGACCGATGTCTGGACCGCGAGCCTTCAGGCTCGCGATCCGTGAATGCGCGTAAACCGCAAGCCTGTCGAAGCCGGCTGTCGCCGGCTTCGCATTCAGGCCTCGCGGTCCAAATGCTCAGCGGATCACGTAGGGCAGCAGGCCCAGGAAGCGCGCGCGCTTGATCGCCTGGGCGAGTTCACGCTGCTTCTTGGCCGAGACGGCCGTGATGCGCGAGGGCACGATCTTGCCGCGCTCGGAAATGTAGCGCGAGAGCAGGCGCGTGTCCTTGAAGTCGATCTTCGGCGCATTCGGGCCGGAGAACGGGCAGGTCTTGCGACGGCGGAAGAAGGGGCGACGAGCTCCAGCGGACATCAGAAACCTCCCTCGGCGCCATCTTCACGACGCGGACGCGGCGGACGATCGCCGCGGTCGCCACGATCGCCGCGCGGGCCACGGCGGTCGCCGCGCTCGCCGTCGTCGTCGCGCTTGCGCATCATCGCGGACGGGCCTTCCTCCAGCGCCTCGACGCGGATCGTCATGAAGCGCAGGACGTCTTCCGACAGGCCCATCTGGCGCTCCATCTCGGCGATCGCGGCATGCGGCGCGTTGATGTTGAACAGGGAGAAGTGCGCCTTGCGGTTCTTCTTGATCCGGTAGGCGAGGGACTTCACGCCCCAATATTCGGTCTTCTCGATCGAACCGCCGAGACCGGCGACGACCTTCTTGAACTGCTCGGTCAGGGCTTCCACCTGTTGGGCGGAAATGTCCTGGCGAGCCATATAGATGTGCTCGTAGAGAGCCATGTGGGCTAGCCTTTCCTTTGCTCGCGTCTCCGGCGCGGAGCCCTTCGAGCCCTTCAGAAAGGCTCGACGAGGTTTTTCGAAGGCGGGAACACGGGAAGAAGGTCATTCGCGCATGAGCTTGTCCGAAAAGTCTGCGACTTCTCGGGTTCATGCGAACCCCTCTGCCTGACGGCAGCTTCCGTTCAGCCCCCGGCCGGAGCGTCGCGAAGCGCGCTGCATAAAGGGTTCGGAGGGACGAAGCAAGTTCTTTCCGCGCCGTCCGTCGCGTCGGTAGACGGACGCGCCTTGCAGGACGGTGACGCCGTTCAGCCCGGATCCGAGCCCTTCGATGCCGAGGCCTTCGAGCACGACTGGCCGCCGTTGGCATTGTTGACGATGATTCCATTCGTCCCGGACGCGGCCGGATCGTGATCGGCGTGACGACCGTCGCCGCGCCGATCCGCCGGGATCGAGCGCGTTGATCTCGCCAAGAGCCCGTGTAGCGCATTCGCCGGATTCTCGAGAAAGCCCCGGCCCGTTTTCGGACGTCTGGTTCTGGCCCGGCGCCTGCGTGGAGGCCCGCATGGAGGCCACGCCATGGAAAACCTGTCCCGTTTTGGAACGGATCGCTCCGGATCTGTAGCAGTCCTGTTCTCTCTCGCGCTTCTGCCGGCGCTGATGCTGGTCGGCGCGGCGACCGACTACGCCCGCGTCGTCGCCTCGAAGGCCAAGCTGCAATCGACCGTCGACGCCGCCGTGCTGTCGGCCGGGCTCGACGTGTCCGGCGCTTCCGACGCCACGCTGCAGGGCAGGGCGCGTCTGGCGCTCGACGCGGCTTTCCCGCCGGGGTCGCCGGTGCGCGTCGCCAGCCTCTCGCTGCGCACGGTCGACAACAGGATCGTCGTGACGGTCGACGCCGAGACCACGACGAATTTCGGCGCCTTGCTCGGCCGCTCGCGCGTGGCCACCACGACGACCGCGGCCGTGCCGAAGCAGACGGGCCGCAAGATGGATGTCGCCTTCCTGCTCGACGCTTCCGCCTCCATGGGCCTGGCCGCAACGCCGGCCGGGCGCGACCAGTTGCGCGCCGCCGTCGGCTGCGCCTTCGCCTGCCACGATCCCGAAGGGGGCCAGACCATCAGCAATCTGAGGGTCGCGCAGAACCTCGGCGTCTTGACCCGCCTCGACGTGCTGAAGAGCGCGGTCGGAACGATGATCGGCCGCATCGCCGCCACGCAGGGCCCGCGCGACGCCTATCGCGTCGCCATCGACACGTTCGACGACACGCCCGTGCGCGCCGTGCCGATCACCGCCAATCTCGCCTCCGCGCAGCAATTCATCCAGAACTACCGGCTCGGCGGCAACACGTCCTTCTCCGGCGCCATGCCTCTGTTCAACGGCGACGTCGGCGCGCAGGGCGACGGCTTCTCGACGCCGAAGAAATTCGCGATCATCGTCACCGACGGCGTGCAGGGCCGGCGCGATCGCGTCGGCGGCTTCCATCCTTTCGATGCGCGCCTGTGCGACCAGTTGAAGGGGCAGGGCGTCACCGTCATGGTGCTGAACACGAAATACATTCCCATGCCGACGGAAGCCGCGTACCAGCAGACGGTCATGCCGATCCAGAACCAGCTCGAGCCCGCGCTGATGGCCTGCGCCTCGACAGGTAATTATTTCTCGGCGACCGACCAGGCCGACATCGACCTCGCCTTCAACCGCATTTTCGACGCCATCCAGGCCCGGCTGCGGCTGGTGCAGTAGGACTCGATGGACCGCGAGCTTTCGGGCTCGCTCCTTCCGTGCGAGTCCGACGGCTCGCGGTCCAGTGCTCGAATTCCGCCCATTCATGCGCGCCGCCCCCCGCCGGCGCGTTTTCGTTTGACTCGCCTCCTTCGCTGCGTTAGTGAAATTGTATACAACATGTATTCGTGGAGGAAACCGATGGACGCCGACGCTCTTCCCCCGTTCCCGCTCAATGCCTGGTATGCTGCGGCCTGGGACCATGAGGTCAAGCGCGATCTGCTGCCGCGAACCATCTGCAACCAGAAGATTGTATTCTGGCGGCGGGCGGACGGCTCGGTCGCGGCCGTCGAGGACGCCTGCTGGCATCGCCTGCTGCCGCTGTCGCTCGGCCGGCTCGATGGCGACGACGTCGTCTGCGGCTATCACGGCCTCGCCTTCGACGGCCACGGCCGCTGTACGCGCATGCCCTCGCAGGAGCGGCTGAACCCGTCCGCCTGCGTCCGCTCGTTTCCCGCCGTGCAGAAGCACCGTTTCGTCTGGGTCTGGCCGGGCGATCCGGCGCTCGCCGATCCCGCGACCATCCCTGATCTCCACTGGAACGACGACCCGGAATGGGCCGGCGACGGCAAGATGATCCCGGTGAAATGCGACTACCGCCTTGTCATCGACAATCTGATGGACCTCACACACGAGACCTTCGTGCACGGCTCCTCCATCGGCAACGCCGCGGTCGCGGAAACCCCCTTCGTCACCACGCACGGCGACCGCTTCGCGACCGTCACGCGCTGGATGACCGACATCGAGCCGCCGCCTTTTTGGCGCGGACAATTGGGCAAGCCAGGCAATGTCGACCGCTGGCAGATCATCCGCTTCGAGGCGCCGTGCACCATCGCCATCGACGTCGGCGTTGCGCCTGCGGGCACCGGCGCGCCGGACGGCGACCGCTCGCAGGGCGTCAACGGCTACGTGCTGAATACAATCACGCCGGAAACCAACGGCACGTGCCACTACTTCTGGGCCTTCGCCCGCAACTACCGGCTGCACGACCAGCGCCTGACCACCGAATTGCGCGAAGGCGTGGCGACCATCTTCCGCGAGGACGAGCTCATTCTGGAAGCCCAGCAGAAGGCGATGGACGCCTTTCCCGGGCGGCCCTTCTATAATCTCAACATCGACGCCGGCTCCATGTGGGCGCGCCGGCTCATCGACCGCATGACAGCGCGCGAGGTCCCGCCGTCCGCGCAGGCCGCGGAGTAGGGCGATGGCCAGGGACGGCGACGAGAAATCGCAGTCGCAGACCGTGAAGGCGCAGCTCGCCCTGCGCGAGCTGATCCTGGAAGGCGCGCTGGCGCCCGGCGAACGTATCGCCGAACTCGCCATGGTCGATCGTCTCGGTCTCTCGCGCACGCCCTTGCGCGCCGCGCTGATCCGACTTGAGCAGGAAGGATTGCTCGAGGAAATTCCCTCGGGCGGCTATGCCGTGCGCGCCTTCAGCGAAGCGGACATTTTCGATTCCATCGAAATCCGCGGCACGCTCGAAGGGCTCGCCGCGCGCTTTGCGGCGGAGCGCGGCGTCTCGACCACGCGGCTCGCCGAACTCAAGGAATGCGTCGCCGCGCTCGAGGAGATCGTCGAGGCGCCGCAGATGAGCGCGGAGGATTTTGCGCGCTACGTGCCGATGAACGAGCGCTTTCACGCGCTGCTCGTCGAACTCGCCGACAGCGCGCCGCTCAGGCGCGAGATCGAGCGCGCGACCTCGCTGCCTTTCGCCTCGCCGAGCGGCTTCGTCGAGGCGCAGGCGGCGCTGCCGGAATCGCGGCGAATCCTGCTCATCGCGCAAGAGCATCACCGGCTCGTCGTCGACGCCATCCAGAACCGCGAAGGCGCGCGTGCTGAAGCGATCATGCGCGAACATGCGCGGCTCGCCCATCGCAACCTGCAACTCGCGCTGCGCAGCGCCGCCAGCGCCGCCAAAGTGCCGGGCGCCGCGCTGATCCGCCGTCGCGGCTAGAAGAGAGAGGACATCATGCAGCAAGCGACGAGACGGCGCGAAGCGCGCGTCCTTTCCGTGCGCGATCTCTCGCCGCATGTGCGCGAAATCCTGATCGCGCCAGAGGGCGGCGCCGCGCCCTGGACCCCCGGCGCGCATATCGATGTGTCGCTGCCGCTGAAGGGCGGCGCGCAGGTCCGCTCCTATTCGCTCGTCGGCGAGGCGGCCGGCGCCTATCGCATCGCGGTCAAGCGCGAGGATCAGGGACGCGGCGGCTCGCGCTTCATGCATGCGCTCGCGCCCGGCGCGAAGCTCTTCGTCAGCGAGCCGAAGAACGCCTTCGCGCTCGATTACACGCGGCCTGCCTACCTTCTCGTCGCCGGGGGCATCGGCGTCACGCCCATCCTCGGCCAGGCGCAGGCGCTGGCGCGTCACGGGGCGACTCTGCGCGTCGCGCTCGCCGCCCGCACGCGCGCCGACATTCTCTTCCATGACGATTTTTCACGCGCCGTCGGGCCGC
Source organism: Rhodoblastus sp. (assembly GCA_039808645.1). GTDB lineage: Bacteria > Pseudomonadota > Alphaproteobacteria > Rhizobiales > Beijerinckiaceae > JAJXWB01. The sequence goes on from JBDHTL010000066.1 coordinate 14,406, forward strand.
GTGTCGAGTGTTTCGTGTCCAGCGAAGGCGCGCGCATTGATGCGGCCCGCGAGATCGCCGGTCTGGCCGAGGGCGGCGAACTTTACATCTGCGGCCCGCTGCCGCTGGTCGAGGCCTTCCGCAAGGCATGGAAGGAGGCGGGCCGCCCCGCGCATCTCTTCCGCACCGAGACCTTCGGTTCGAGCGGCGAATTCCAGGCCCAGGCGTTCAAAGTGTCCGTGCCGGCGCTCCGACGTACCATCGAGGTGGCGGCGGATTGCTCGATGCTCGACGCGCTGGAAGCGGCGGGCGTCGAGATGATCTCCGATTGCCGGCGCGGCGAATGCGGGCTCTGCGCCGTCGACGTGCTCGAGACGAACGCGCCGCTCGATCACCGCGACGTCTTCTTCAGCGAGGAGGAGCGGCGCGAGAGCAAGAAGATCTGCGCCTGCGTCTCGCGCGCCGTCGGCGGCGAGATCGCCATCGACACGGGCTATCGGCCGGACGCCTGATCCTTGTTGCGCGCTTCCAGCGCGATGAGCAGGGACGCGATCTGCGCGGAATGATCGAAGCCGCCGGCCAGCGCCGTGTCTCGCGCTTGCGCCAGCGGCATGAGTTCGACGGCGATTTCCTCGCTCTCGTCCAGCGATTGCCCCGCCACCCGCCGCGCCCCCTCGGCCAGCACGACAAAAATCCTGTTGGTCTGGTTGGCCGGATTGTTGGTGATCACGCCAACCTGGCGCAGGCGCTCGGCCGCATAGCCGGTCTCTTCGCGCAATTCCCGCGCCGCGGCAGCGAGCGGGTGGGCGTCGGCCGCATCGATGCAGCCGGACGGAATTTCGAGCGTGATCTTGCCGACCCCGTGCCGATACTGCCGGATGACGACCAGATTCTCGTCGGCGTCGATCGCGATCACCTGCACCCAGTCGGGATAGGCCAGGACATAATACGGCTTGATCTCGAGCCCGTCCGAGCGCACGCAATCGTCGGCGCGCAGATCGATCCACTCGTCCTTCACCAGCGTGCGCGTGGCGACGACGCGCCAGGGTTCCGGCAGTTTCGTCATGGCGCGGGTCTCGGCAGGGCGTCGAAGAAATCGAGGATCGCCTCGGGCGCGGAGAACTGCTTCGTCGTGCGGCCGAAGGCGAATTGCGGCAGCGCGTTGCCGCCATAGGATTGATGGCCGCCGCCCTCCACCCGGTACAGCACGACCGGCGCCGTCGCCTTGCAGCCCCATGCGATGCGCGTCACCGACGTCGTCGTCGAATCGCCATCGGGCAGCGCGGTCGATTGCGGCGCCTTGCAATTATTGGCGGTCGCGAAGAATTGCGCCGTGCGCTCGGCGCCCCAGACCTCGCCGTTGCGCCCGCGAAAACCGACGCCGCCGCCCTCGTACGGCACGAGAGGATCGGCGGTTCCAGAGATCATCACCAGCGGCGTGGGACGCGCCGGCTTGCAGCTCGAAGCGGTCTCCGCGCCGATGCCCGCGATGACGGTAGCGGCCCCGGTGAACAGTTCACCCGCTTCGCACATCATGCGGAACGTCATGAAGCCGCCGTTGGAAATGCCTGACATGTAGAGCCGGCCCGGGTCCGCGACGCCGTCGGCGACGAGGCGCGCGGCCAGCGCCTTCAGGAAGCCGACATCGTCCGCGCCGCTGCGAAAGTTGCGGCCGTCGACCCACACGCGCCCGAGCCCGTCGGGAAAGACGGCATTGTAGCCGTGCGCCGCCGCCGATTCCCTGAAATGCGTGGCGCGGGCGGCGACGGATGCGCCCATGTAGGCGCCGTGGAGCACGATCAGCGTCGGGCGCGGGCCGCTGCCCTCCGCCGCGACGATCGCCGTGCGCGGCCCGTCCTTCGTGTCGATCGTCAGCGTCCGTTCGGCGGCGCACGCAAGGGCGAAGGGGAGCGAGAGCGCAAGCGCGCTCAGGACCATTCCGAGAAATGCCCGTCGGGATAGATGCGCCATGCCTTCAGTCCCGACTTGGCGATGACCGTGCGCCCGGCCTTGGCCTGCGCCACGAGGTGCTTGAACACCAGCGGATGGCGCCAGGCCATCGGCTTGGTCGGCTCGCAGACCGCCTGATAATCCTCGTTGTCGGGATCTTCCATCAGGATCGTGCCGACCTTGTCGGGCCGCAGCGTGGCGGGAAGATCGCGCTCCATCATCCAGTCGCATTCGAAATCGCGGCACACCTGCGGGCGCGTCGCATAGGTGTTGCAGCCGCCGCCCTTCACGCAGAATTGGCACACCACGCCCATCGGCTTGTTGAAATGATCGATCTCGAGGGCGGAACAGCACATCGTGCACGTGCCGCAGGATTTTCCGGGAATGGCCATAAGCGCCGCTGTCTGAAACGAATCGTCGCGGCCATTGTGGCTCTCGCCCGGTCACATTCAAGCGCTCTCGCAAGCGCGCTGGCGCGCCGGCCGCGATTTCTGCCGACCGAACCAGCGCCGGCAGGCGCGGCTGAAGCTGGTCGAATCCCGGTAGCCCAGCGCCGCCGCCATCTCGTCGCGCGAGCCGGCGCCGGCGTCGAGCATCCGCCGCGCGCCTTCGCGCAAGGCGCCGTCGAGCGTCGCGCGGAAGGGCGCGCCGGCTTCCTCGAGGCGGCGCTGGAGCGTACGCCGGGACAATCCCAACGCCCGCGCCGCTTCCGCTTCGGTCAGCCGACGCGGCAATGAGGTCTCGATCAAACGGCGCAGCGATTCGACAACCGATCGCGCGCCGAACACGCGCAATCTTGCCTCCTCGAGCGAGGCGATCGCGCGTGCATGCAGCGTCGGGTCGGCGAAGGGCGAGGGGCGCTCGCACAAGTTGGGCGGAACCTCGAACGCGAAGGCGCGTCCGCGAAATTTCAGCCGGCAGGCGAAGCGCGCGCGCAACATGTCTTCGGCGAGTGGGGCCGCCCACGGAAATTCCATCGTCGATTGTTCCAGTCCGTCCTCGAGGATCTCGCCGAACCGCGCCTGCACGTTCAGTGCGATGGCGAGCGCCACCGCGCGCCAGCCGGCCGCATCCGTCGGCAGAGCCGGCTCGAACTCGATCCGCGTCGCTCCGGCCGCCCTGCGAATGCGCGCGTTCATGAACGGCGCAAAGGTCGGGCCGTAGTCCGCGCCAACAACGAGGGCCGCCGAGATCGTCGGCGCGGTGCGTGTCGCCACGTCGAGGGCGCCCTGAAGGGGATTGGACCAGACGGCGGTAGCAGCCAGGGGCCAGTCCTCGCCATAACGGCGTGTGATGGCGGTCAGGGCCGTAAGCAGCGCTTCCACCGTCATTTCTGCGCCCGGCCGGTCGACAAGCGACGCCTCCAGTCCGAGTTGCGCGAGCAGGGCGGCGCGCTCGTCGTCCGAGCGCGCGTAGTGCTTCAGCAGGGCGCGCGCATAGCCCGCCGAAACCGGCGTGTGCGCGCGCTTGTCGGGAGCTCCGCCCATTGGCGTAAAATGCCACAATTTTGGCGCGCGCGGAACTGGCGGCCACAAGCCGGAACGATCATTTTCGAGAGAACGGAACAATAATCCGGGAGGAAAATCGATGAGTTTTGTAGGTGTGACCACCGCCGGCGACCGGGTCGCCTATCGCGACGGCAAGCGATATCTGTGGATGCTGTCCTTCGTGCCGCCGCTCGTCCCGACGCTTTCGTACTGGCTCTACGTCCAGACCCACAACCCGCTGGCGACGCTGATCCCGGCCCTGTTCATCTTCGGCCTGATCCCGGCGCTGGACGCGCTGATCGGCGAGGACCGGCACAATCCGCCGGCCGAAGTCGTCGCGGCGATGGAGGCGGACCGCTATTACATGCGGCTCGCGAAGTTGAGCGTTCCGCTGCTCTGGTGGAACTACATCGCGACCGTCGCCTTCGTCGGCTCCTACGACCTGCCGTGGTGGTCCTATGTCGCGCTGCTGCTCGGCGTCGGCACGATCGACGGCGGTGCGTTGCTGGTCGGCCACGAACTCGGCCACAAGGCGGAGCGAATCGACCAGATCTTCGGCATCCTCGCCAACAATGTCGTGGGCTACGCGCATTTCCGCGTCGAGCACAATCGCGGCCATCACACCTGGGTCGCGACGCCCGAGGACCCTGCGAGCGCGCGCTACGGCGAATCCATCTACGCCTTCGCGCGCCGCGAATTGCCCGGCGCCTTCCGGCGCGGATGGTCGAACGAGGCCGAGCGGCTGACGCGAAAGGGACTGCCGGTCTGGTCGGTCCGCAACGAAATCCTCGTCGGCTTCGCGCTCACGTCGATCGTGGCGGCGGCGCTGGTCCTGGCTTTCGGCCTCAAGGTCCTCCCCTTCATCCTCGCCCATCATTTCATGGGATGGTACGCGCTGACCCAGGCCAATTACGTCGAGCACTACGGGCTGAAACGCGAGAAGGGCGTCGACGGTCGCTATCAGCCGGTCGAGCCGCGCCATTCCTGGAACACCAACCACATCGTCTCGAACCTGATGACCTTTCACCTGCAGCGTCATTCGGATCATCACGCCAATCCGATGCGGCCTTACCAGTCGCTGCGCGACTTCGAGGACCTGCCGCGCCTGCCGAGCGGCTATACCGGCATGTTCGTGGTGGCGGCCATTCCGCCGCTCTGGTTCAAGATCATGAATCCCAGGACGCTCGCATGGGCGGGCGGCGACAGGAGCAAGCTGAATCTGGGTTGAAACGCCTTAGCCGGCCTTGTCCATCACCAGCAGGTCCGGCCGCTTCACCTCGATCTCGACGAAGGCGATCGGGTGGTCCGAGCCGTTCTGGATGTCGTGCTCGACGCCGGCGGGCCGCGCATAGCTCGTGCCGGCCGTCATCGGCCGGTCCTGCACGATTCCGTCGACCTCGGCGCGCAGATTGCCGTCGGTCAGCATGACCACGAAATAGGGCCAGCCGTGCCGATGCATTCCGGTCACGGCGCCGGGCGCAAAGTCCCAACGCGTGATGCGCACGGCCTCGTCGTCCTGGAGTTGCGTGGCTACGGC
>JBDHTL010000067.1:0-18789 GCA_039808645.1 Rhodoblastus sp.
ATGCGCGGGTCGTAGCCTTCGCAAAAACTTCCGTCGCGCTGGCAGGAGAGCAGCGGGCCGATTTCGGCCAGTCCCATGTCCCGATACATTTCCGCATAGCGGCAGCGCGTCACGTCGAAGGCGAAGACGGTCGCGCTCTTTTCGCGCACCGCGACCTCAAGCGCGCCGCCGCGCGTCCATAACGGTTGAATGTCCTCGAAGCCGCTCAGGCCCGGCGCGCCGCCCTGCGCCTGCGCCATCGCCTGCCCCTGCGCGATCGCCGATCGGCGCACGGCGTCGGCGATGACGCGGCGCGCTTCCTCGACGCCGTGCGCCGCTTTCACGGTCTCGTAGACGTGGGACAGGATTTCGGCCTCGATGCGCCGGCGCTCCAGCATCGGCGCGAGTTCGTGCGTCATGAAAGGCTCCGCTGCGACGGCGAAGCCTCCCATGCGCGGACGGGCCGTGGCAAGCGGCTCAGTCCACTTCGAACAGGAACTGGCCGGTCGACGTATCCGCCACGCCGACCATGGCGCGCGGGCTCTCGCGCTTCTTGATGCGCGCGGACGAAATCGCGTCGCGCACGTCGCGGAAGGCGCCGGAGCGCGCGCCGTTCACGCGCACTTCGTACGGACGCTGCGCCCGCCCATTGTCGACTTGTTGCGCCTGACCCATTTTATCCTCCTAGCGCCCCCGCGCCCGTCGGACCTCACGGGAGATAGGTCGCGCAGGATCGCCCGCAAGGCCCATGCGCTTGCGCACAGACAAGGTTCCGCCATGTATCGGCGCGAGCGCGACGAGGCTGGAAACCGATGCATTCCAACGGCGTAAGCGATGGTTCGCGCGCTTGCGGCCATGCGATTCGTCGAAGGCTTGGCTCTGGACGCCCGAGGCAATAATAAGGGCGACCTGACATGCCACGGCAGAAACCGCCTCCGGCGGTTCCTGCCGAGAACAGAAGGCTCGAGACCGTGCCCGCTTATCGCTCACGCACCACCACCCACGGCCGCAACATGGCCGGCGCGCGCGGCCTGTGGCGCGCCACCGGCATGAAGGACGGCGATTTCGGCAAGCCGATCATCGCGATCGTCAATTCCTTCACGCAATTCGTGCCGGGCCATGTGCACCTGAAGGATCTCGGCCAGATGGTGGCGCGCGAGGTCGAGGCGGCCGGCGGCGTCGCCAAGGAATTCAACACGATCGCGGTGGACGACGGCATCGCCATGGGCCACGACGGCATGCTCTATTCGCTGCCGTCGCGCGAAATCATCGCGGATTCCGTCGAATACATGGTCAATGCCCATTGCGCCGACGCCATGGTCTGTATCTCCAATTGCGACAAGATCACGCCCGGCATGCTGATGGCCGCGATGCGGCTGAACATTCCCGCCGTCTTCGTGTCCGGCGGGCCGATGGAGGCCGGCAAGGTCAAGCTGCAGGGCAAGGCGCACAAGGTCGATCTGATCGACGCCATGGTGGCGGCCGCCGACGACAAGGTGAGCGAAGCCGACGTGCAGGCGATCGAGCGTTCGGCCTGCCCGACCTGCGGCTCGTGCTCCGGCATGTTCACCGCCAATTCCATGAACTGCCTGACCGAGGCGCTCGGCCTGTCGCTGCCGGGCAACGGCACGATCGTGGCCACGCACGCCGACCGCAAGCGGCTGTTCGTGGAAGCCGGCCACCTGATCGTCGATCTGGCGCGCCGCTATTACGAGCAGGACGACGCGCGCGTGCTGCCGCGTGAAATCGCCAGCTTCAAGGCGTTCGAGAACGCCATGACGCTCGACATCGCCATGGGCGGCTCGACCAATACCGTGCTGCATCTGCTGGCCGCCGCCAACGAGGGCGAACTCGATTTCACCATGGCCGACATCGACCGGCTGTCGCGCCGCGTGCCGTGCCTGTGCAAGGTCGCGCCGTCGGTCGCCGACGTGCACGTGGAAGACGTGCATCACGCCGGCGGCATCTACGGCATTCTGGGCGAACTCGACCGCGCGGGCCTGCTCAACCGCGACACGCACAGCGTGCACGCGGAATCGCTTTCCGCCGCGCTCGACAAATGGGACGTGAAGCGCTCGAACAGCGAGAGCGTGAAAACCTTCTTCAGGGCGGCGCCCGGCGGCGTGCCGACGCAGGTCGCCTTCAGCCAGAGCGAGCGCTTCGACGATCTCGATCTCGACCGCCAGAAAGGCGTGATCCGCGACAAGGCGCACGCCTTCTCGCAGGACGGCGGCCTTGCCGTGCTGTTCGGCAATATCGCGGAAGACGGCTGCATCGTGAAGACGGCGGGCGTCGACGAGAGCATCCTGAAATTCACGGGCCCCGCGCGCGTCTACGAAAGCCAGGACGCGGCGGTGAAGGGCATTCTCGGCAACGAGGTGAAGGCCGGCGACGTCGTCATCATCCGCTACGAGGGGCCGCGCGGCGGGCCGGGCATGCAGGAAATGCTCTATCCGACGAGCTACCTGAAGTCGCGCGGCCTCGGCAAGGCCTGCGCGCTGGTGACGGACGGCCGATTCTCCGGCGGCACGTCGGGCCTGTCGATCGGCCATTGCTCGCCGGAAGCGGCGGAAGGCGGCATGATCGGCCTGGTGGAAACCGGCGACAAGATCGAGATCGACATTCCCAATCGCACGATCAACCTGGCCGTCTCGACCGAGACGCTCGCCCAGCGCCGCAAGGCGCAGGACGCGAAGGGCTGGAAGCCGGCCGAGAAGCGTACGCGCAAGATCACCACTGCGCTGAAGGCCTATGCCGCGCTGACCACCAGCGCCGCCAAGGGCGCGGTGCGCAAGGTGGACTGAGGCGGCTCGGCCCCCACCCTTTCCCTCCCGCGTCTCTGACCAAAGTCGGCAACAGCCGACTTTGTGTCCGCGGGAGACGGGACGGCAGGCGTTCGGGCCGCCGACTGGGTGAGGCCCCGCATCTGCTCCCTCTCCCGCGAAGCGGGGGAGGGTTGGGGAGGGGGCGCTTCCCGTGTCAGCGCGCCCGACGGCGTCACCGCGCTTTCGCCCGCGCCACGATCGCCTTGCAGTTCGCGCTCCTCGGCAGGCCGCCGTACTGATGCGCGCCGCGCGCGGCGAGGCGGGAGGCGCAGAAGGCGTCCGCGACGAAGCCCGGCGCGTGGCGCACCAGCAGGCTCGCCTGCAGGCTGGTCGCCAGCCGGTCGACGAGGTTGCGCGCGCGCAGTTCGAAATCTTCGGTATGGCGCATGTCCTCGCGCAATTCCGCGACATGCGCGTCGAGCGTGGAATTACCGCCCTTCGCCGTATCGACTTCCGCCAGAAAGGCGTCGAGCGTTTCCGGCGATTTGCTCATGGCGCGCAGCACGTCGAGGCATTGCACGTTGCCCGAGCCTTCCCAGATGGCGTTGACCGGGCTCTCGCGGAAGTGGCGCGGCATCGGCCCGTCCTCCATCACGCCGGAGCCGCCGATGCATTCCATCGCCTCGGCCGCGACGCCGGGCGTGCGCTTGCAGATCCAGTATTTGCCGATGGCCGAGCCAATGCGGATGAGATTGGCCTCGGCCTCGTTGGCGCGATCGTCGAGCGCGCGCGCGATGCGCATGGTCAGCGTCAGCGCCGCCTCCGTCTCGAGCGCGAGATCGGCGAGGACGTTGGTCATGATCGGCTGGTCGATCAGCGGGCGGCCGAAGGCCGAGCGCTGCGCGCAATGGTCGATCGCCTGCACGAGCGCGGCGCGCATGATCGAGGAGGAGCCGATCATGCAGTCGAAGCGCGTCATCGCCACCATTTCGATGATCGTCGCCACGCCGCGTCCTTCGGCGCCGACCATCCAGCCGATCGCGCCGCGCAATTCCGTCTCGCTCGAGGCGTTGGAAGCGTTGCCCATCTTCTTCTTCAGGCGCAGCACCTGCAGCGGGTTCTTGGTTCCGTCCGGCTTCCAGCGCGGCACGAGGAAGCACGAGAGACCGCCCGGCGCCTGGGCCAGCACGAGGAAGGCGTCGCACATCGGCGCGGAGACGAAATACTTGTGGCCGACGAGTTCATATTCGCCGCCGGGCCCGCCGGCGCCGGTGGGGATGGCGCGCGTCGTATTGGCGCGCACGTCCGAGCCGCCCTGTTTTTCCGTCATCGCCATGCCGATGGTGACGCCGTCCTTCTCGTCGGCCGGCACGTTGCGCGGGTCGTAGTCGCGGGCGAAAATCTTCGGCAGCCATTCCTTGGCGAGATCGGGCTGCTGCGCGAGCGCAGGCGCGCAGGCGAAGGTCATGCTGATCGGGCAGCCGTGGCCGGGCTCCACCTGGCTGTGCATGTAGAAGCGCGCGGCGCGCGCGACATGCGCGCCCTTGCGCGGATCGGTCCAGGGCGAGGAATGCAGGCCCTCCTCGATCGCCGTCTTCATCAGCTGGTGATAGGCGGGATGGAAGCGCACGAGATCGGCGCGGCGGCCGTAGCGGTCGTGCGTGTCGAATTCCGGCAGGTGACGGTTGGCCTGCACGCCGAGATCGAGATATTCGGCCGCGCCGACGCGCGCGCCGAAATCGGCTATGTCGTTTTCCGCCCATTGCGCGCCTTCGCGCACGACGGCCTCGGCCAGCGGCCGGTCGGACGAATAGAGATTGTAGTCGACCAGTTCGTGCGGCTGGTTGAGCACTTCGTGCGTGACGGCGCCGTACTGGTCGGCGTGCGCGGCGGCCTGATGGGCGGCGGTTTCCATGGCTCTCTCCCTTAGCCGCTTGCCTGAAGCGGCTTTCTCCCGGAATTTGTCGCGCGCATCATAGCCCTTTGCGGGCGCGCGGGTGTTCGGATTGGCGGGGGCATGGCGAAACGGGCGGAAGAGACGCAGAAACCGCGCCGCAGGCCGGTCCAGTCGCGCTCGCGGGAAACGGCGCGCGCCATCCGCGACGCCTTTGTTCGGCTTTTGGCGGAAAAGCCCTACGCCCAGGTGACGATCCGCGAGATCGTGATGGTGGCGGGCGTCGGGCTCGGCAGTTTCTACGAATATTTCGACAGCAAGGACGCTCTGGCGCGGGCCTGCGTGCATCTGCGGACCAAGGAATTGCTGCGCGTCCTCACGCGGCGCCGCGCGGAACTCGGGCGCTACACGCTCGCCGAGGGGATTGCGGCGGCCATCGACTCGCAAGCGGCGATCTATGCCGCCGCGCCCGGCGAATGGGCGCAGCACTTCCTGCTGGAGCGGCAGAAGAGCGACCTGAAATACTACCTCGCGGCCTACGAGGATTTCGTCGCCGAATGGCGCTCGATGGTCGAGGGCGCGAGCGACTGGCCGCAGGACCGCTCCGCCGACGAAGCCGCGCGCCTCGCCTTCACGCTGGTCTACGGCGCCTTTGCACACGGCCTGATGCGCGGCCGGCCCGCGCTCGATGCGCTGCGGCGCGATCTCGCCCCCGCCGCGCTCGCCTGCCTGGCCGCGAACGCTCGCTAAAGCGCCACGCCTCGGCTAAGGAGGGCGATGTCCGACGACACCACCGCCCAACCTGCCGACGCCGCGGCAGACTCCTGTCCGCATTGCGGCAAGCCCGCGCCGCTCTGCGTCTGCGAGGCGGTCGGCGCGGTCGAGAACCGCGTCGCCGTGCTGATCCTGCAGCATCCGCAGGAGCAGGACCGGCTGCTCGGCACCGCGCGGCTGGCGGCGCGCCAGCTTTCCAACGCCACGTTCAAGATCGGCCTGTCCTGGCCGAGCCTCGCCAAGGCGCTGGGGCGCGAAGCCGATCCCGGCCAATGGGCCGTGCTGCATCTGGGCTCGGCGAAGCCCTCCGACCTGCCGCCCGGCCGCGAGGTCGTGGCGCTCGACAGGAAAGGCGCGGTCCTGCCCGATCAGGATGCGGCGCTGAAGGGGATCAAGGGCATCGTCGTCTTCGACGGCACATGGGCGCAGGCGAAAACGCTGTGGTGGCGCAACGCCTGGGTGTTGAAGGCGCGTCGCCTCGCGCTCGCGCCGAAACGCCGCTCGCTCTACGGCGACCTTCGCCGCGAACCGCGCCGCGAGAGCCTGTCGACGATCGAGGCGATCGGGCTCGCGCTCAGCGCGATCGAGGGCAAGCCGGAAATCGACGCAGGCCTGCGCGAGGGCTTTGCGACCATGCTGGCGAAATATCGAGCGGCGGTGGAGGCGGGCGACGTGGCGGCGCAAGCGCCAAAGGGTGGGGGAGACAAGCGGCGCAAGTGGCGGGGCGCGAAGCGAGGCTAGAAACCGAGCATGCGGTACATCGAATTTCGAGGGTCCGAGAAATCGAGTTTTGGAACGTAGGTCCTCATTTCTGCGATAAGCACCTCAAGTTCGTTGGCGATCTCAATGGCCAAATTACAGTATTCCTCAATCTCTTCGGATGAACGCGTGACGTCCTCTGTCTTCAACTCTGGTTTGCTAGTCACGAAAGCTCGCCTGAACGTAACACTTCCGTTCCCCGCGGGTTCAAACGGGCAATGAGCGACCACAATGCGTTCATTATTCAGTTTCATCAAATTGCTTCGCGTCTTCTGGAGTCTTTTGGCGCGTTCAGATTCGGGGACAGTCGCCAAGTATTTTTCCGATGCAAAGAGGAGATCAATTTTCTTGGCCGCCGGAATACTGGCGCCAACAATGTCTATTGTTCTGCCTTTCAGGCCAAGGAGCTCGCCAATCGCGGCGTCTAGCGCTCGCTCCATGATTGCATAGTGACCAAGAAATCTGCCAACCAATGCGCAGACTTCATCGTATGTGGGGCTGCGCGCAATCACTTTCTTCATGCCGCAAGCTAAATCACTCCCACGGCTGCAGCAATCGGCGGGCGAGCTACGAGCGCCCACAGATGAAAGACGCGCCTACGCGTTAGGCGAAAGGGGCGGCACTGCGCCGCCACACTCAGTTCTGCATCACACAATACACATCGCCGGAATTGGCCTCGTGCGGCAGGGCTGCGATATGCGCCGCCATGTCTTCCCGCGAGATAGCCTCGCCGAATGACAGCGTCTGGCTTTCGCCGAGCGCTATCTCGAAGCGGTAGTTTCCGAGCGCCGCGAGGCGGTCGAGGCAGCGATAGGCGACGTCGCGCTGGATGGTGGTGAATTCGAAGGAGAGCGCGGGCAGCGGCTGCGAGAGCCCTGCCAGCACGTCCGCCTCGAAGCCCTCGACGTCGATCTTGGCGAAGTCCGGAACGCCATGAGCTGCGATCAGCGCGTCCAGCGTCGTCAGCCGCGACTCGATCGTCGCGTCCCAATTCTGTCCCTCCCACCCTCGCGCGCCGTCGGCGGCGGCGACGAAATCCGTCGATGCGGTCGTCACGGTGGGATTGGCGGAATTCACCCGCAACGAAACTTTTCCCGCGCGCGCGCCGCAGGCGGCTGCGATCAGCGCGACGCTCTTGTCGTCGCCGTAGAGCGTCTCGAGCGCGCGAAAACACAGCGGCTGCGGCTCGAGCGCGACGACGCGGGCGCCGAGCCGGCGGAAGGCGCCGATGCGGTCGCCGACATGCGCGCCGATATCAAAGGCGAGATCGCCGGGCCTGACGAAGCGCGCATAGAGCGCCACCATGCGTTCTTCGTGCGCGGGGTCGCCGTAGTAGACGGCGAGCGACCGCCGCAGCGTCGCGAAGGCGGGATCGGCCGAGAGCGCGGCGATGCGGGAGGCACGGGTCATGGCGACGCCGCCAGCCGGTCCTGCTTCCGCAAATCGGGAAACAGCCGCATCCACAGAAGCGCGACGACGATCGTGCCGAGGCCGCCGATAATTCCGGCCGGCACGGCGCCGAACAGGCCCGCGACCATGCCGGATTCGAATTCGCCGAGCTGGTTCGATGTGCCGATGAACAGCGAGTTCACCGCGCTCACCCGCCCGCGCATGTCGTCGGGCGTGCCGAGCTGCACCAGCGACTGGCGGATGACGACGCTGACGTTGTCGGCGGCGCCCGTCACCGCGAGCGCTGCGAGCGAAAGGATCATGTCGCGCGACAGCGCGAAGACGAGAATCGCGAGGCCGAAGACGACGACGGAGACGAACATCGTGCGCCCGACATTGGCGTCGACGATGCGGCTGACGAAGAAGGACATGACGAGCGCGCCAACGGCGGGCGCCGAGCGCAGCAGGCCGAGGCCGAGCGAGCCGGTCTGCAATATGTCGTGCGCGTAGATCGGCAGCAGCGCGGTGACGCCGCCGAGCAGAACCGCGAACAGGTCGAGCGAGATGGCTCCGAGAATGACCGGGCGTCGCCAGATGAAGGCGAGGCCGGAGAAGACGGAGGCGAGCGTGACCGGCTCTTTCGAGTGCGGCTTGCGCTCCAGCGGCACGGCGAGAATGGCGAGGCAGGTCGCGCCCGACATGGCGGCGGCCAGCCCCAGCGGCGCGCTGGCGCCGAAGGCGTAGAGCAGGCCGCCGAGCGCGGGGCCGATGATGGTGGCCGTCTGCATGGCGGAAGAGGAAAAGGCCACGGCGCGCGGCAGGTCGCCTTCGCCGACGATGCCCGGCAGCAGCGCCGACATGCTCGGATGTTCGAAGGCGCGCGCCGCGCCGAGCAGCGCGACGGCGGCGAAGATCGCCGGAGCGCTCAGCCAGTCGCTGGCGGCGCCGAGCGCCAGAATTGCGAGCGTGAGCACGTTGACGATCTCGCAGGCCGCGACGATGCGGCGGCGGTCGACGCGATCGGCGAGCGGGCCGACGACGAAGGTGAGCGCGACCATCGGCAGGAATTGCGCGAGGCCGACGAGGCCGAGATTGTAGGCCGAGCCCGTGCGCGCATAGACGAGCCAGCCGATCGCCACGCCCGCCATCTGGAAGGACAGCGAGGTGAACACGCGCGCGACCAGAAAGAGGCCGAAGGCGCGGCGCTCGGCGATGGCCTGATTCACGTCGATCCCTTCAAGTGTCGGACCGCGAGCCTTCAGGCCCGCTCTTGTTCTGCGAGCCCGAAGGCTCGCGGTCCAGCTAGGCCGTGGCTTTCAGCGCCGCGTCCAGCAGCGCGCGGTCGGCGCCGCGCGGGCCGAGGATGGAAATGCCGATCGGCGCGCCTTCGATCCTGCCGGCCGGCAGGACCAGCTGCGGCAGGCCGGCGAGGCCCGCCGGGCAGAGGAAGATCATGGCCGCGTCGCGATAGGCCTCGAATTCCGCCGTCGTGGAATCGAGCCGCGGCGCCGGCCCGTGCAGCACGGGCGCGATCATCAGCCCGTCGTCGCCGTAGATTTTTTCGAGATGCGCCGAGAAGCCCGCTCGCGTCGCGCGCGAAAGCGCCACCTGCTCGTCCGTCACATTTCGCGCGAAGGCGACCCGCGGCGCGATCGCCGGGCCGAGGATCGGCTTGCGGCTTTCGAGCCAGGGGCCGTGGACGACGTTGATCTCGTGCGATTGCAGGTAGCGGAAGGAATCGTACGCCTGCTCGACCGGCCGGTCGTAGACGTCGACCGGCGCCGCCTTGCCAAGGCGCGCCTGCAGCCGTTCGACCATCGGCGCGAGCGCTTCCCGCGCGCTCGCGGGCAATCGCGCGAAAAGGTCGCGCGCGATCATCACGCGGCTGGCCGTCGCCTGCGCCTTCGGCAGCAGCGTGTCGCCGACGGCGCGCAGCGTCGCGGCGTCGCGGGCGAAGAAGCCGCATGTGTCGAAAGAGGGCGCGAGCGGCATGCAGCGGCCAAGCGAAATCGCGCCGTGCGTCGGGCGCAGGCCGAACAGGCCGCAGAAGCTCGCCGGCCCCCGCACCGAGCCGCCGGTGTCGGAGCCGAGCGCGAAATCGCAGAGCCGCGCCGCGACCGCGCTGGCCGACCCCGACGACGAGCCGCCGGGCACCCGGTCGGGAGCGGCCGGATTGAGCGGCGTGCCGAAATGCGCGTTCGTTCCGTAGAGGGACCAGGCGAGCTCTTCCGTATGCGTCTTGCCGACGAACAGACCGCCCGCGGCGAGCAGCGCGGCGACGGGCGGGGCGTGCTCGCGCGCAACCGGGCTCTCGGCGAGCTTCACCGGGTTGCCGCAGCCGGTGCGATAGCCGGCCACATCGAAAATGTCCTTCACGCCGAAACTCAGGCTCTGCAGCGGGCCGTGCGCCGCCCCTTCGACGGCGACGGCGGGGTAGGGCATGAAGGCGCGGGCGGGATCGGCGGCCAGAAGCATCGGGCGTTTCCATGTGATTGTCGTTGCCCGCACATTATCAACCGGCGTCGGCTTGTGCAGCCGCGCCGTGCGCCGGGGCGCCATGCGTCGACATGTCGCCGCGCTGGACGAAAGTAGCTCGCCGGTCTTGACCTGAAGCAAGACCCCGCGGCCGCTCCCCGATCTATCAACGTTCCTCGACCCATCTGGTGCGGTCGCGCTTCGGCGCGGTCGCGGCGCGGGGAATATCGGATGCCGGTGGCCGAGGCCGACACGCGAATTTGCGCCGAGCGAGTCGCGCCGCGATGCGGCGTGTGCGCGAACCTGTTCGTGTCGCTGACCGCGGAGGAGCGGGCGGACCTCGATCGCATGCGCAAGCGCTCGGCCTTCGCGACCAAGGACCTGCTGTTTGCGCAGGGCGAGGCGGCGTCGCGCGTCTTCAGCATGTCGGAGGGCGTCGTCCGCATCTACAGGCTGCTGCCGGACGGCCGCCGCCAGGTGGTGGGCTTCGCGCTGCCCGGCGATTTTCTCGGCCTGACGCTGCAGGACAGTCACGCGCTCACCGCCGAGGCGATCGAACCCGTGGTCGCCTGCTCGTTTCCGCGCGCAGGCTTCCGGCGGCTGGTCGACGGCAACCATTTCGCGCTGCGCCGCATGAATCGGCTGGTCAGCCTCGAACTCTCGGCCGCGCACGACCGCATGATGGTGCTCGGCCGCTACACGGCGGAAGAGAAGATGGCCGCCTTTGTCCTCGCCTGGCGCGAGCGGCAGCGCCCGCGCATTCCGGGCGCGAAAACGATCGCGCTGCCGATGAGCCGGCGCGACATCGCCGATTATCTCGGCCTCACCATCGAGACGGTGAGCCGCACCTTCACCAGGCTCGAGCGCTCGGGCGTGATCCGGATCGTCGCCGGCGGCGTGCAAGTCTCCAGCGAGGCGCGCGCGGCGTCGCTGGCGGCGGCGTCGCCGGCGGAGTGACGCGCGACAGGCCGGACCCCGACGGCCTGGCTCTCAGGATGGGGCGCCTGATCGCCTACGCCGGCGTCTCGGCCCGGGCCCGGTTGCGGGCCAGTTTCGGCGCGCCGACGCGCAGGCGGCGGTCGGACAGCGACAGGGTTCCGCCGAAGGCCATGAACAGCCCGCCGATCCAGATCAGCAGCACGAAGGGCTTCCAGTAGACGCGCACGGTCGTCGTCTTGTCGGGATTGACGTCGCCGATCGCGACATAGAGCTGGCCGAGACCGCGCGTCATCAGCGCGGCTTCCGACGTGTTCATGCCGCGCGCCGCGAAGGCGCGCTTGGAGGGCTCCATGATTCCGATCCGGGCGCCGCCGGCGACCACGGCGAAGCTTGCGACGTCGGCGGTGAAATTCGGGCCCTGGCGCGGCGCGATCCCCTCGTATTTCAGCTCGTAGCCGCCGATCGGGATCGTGTCGCCGGGCTTGTAGGCGCCGATGGTCTCCAGCCCCCAGGCGGTCTCGCAGACGATGCCGATGAGCGTGAGACCGAGCCCGGCATGGGCGAACATCGTGCCCCAGGTCGAGCGCGGCAATCCTCCCGCGCGATTCATCGCCGTGGTGAAGGGAACGCGGAACAGGCCCACGCGCTCGATCAGTTCAGCGACGGAGCCCGCGACGACATAGAAGCCGAGGCCGATGGCGGCGAGCGCCACGGCCGGCTTGCCCTGCAGGGCGAAGGCGACGAGCACGCCGAGCGCGCCGGCCAGGAAGGCGAACATCAGGCGCTGCGAGGCGCCGGCGAGATCGCCGCGCTTCCAGGCGAGCAGCGGGCCGAAGGGCGTGGCGATCAGGATCGGCACGAACAGCGGCGCGAACGTGAGATTGAAGAATGGCGCGCCGACGGAGATTTTCGCGCCGGTGACCGCCTCCAGCGCCAGCGGGTAGAGCGTGCCGACGAAGACGGTGGCGCAGGCGGTCGAGAGCAGCAGATTGTTCAGCACCAGCGCGCCCTCGCGCGAGATCGGCGCGAACAGTCCGCCTTGCCGCAAGGTTGGCGCGCGCCAGGCGTAGAGCGCCAGCGCGCCGCCGATCAGCAGCAGCAGAATGACGAGAATGAAGACGCCGCGCGCCGGATCGCTGGCGAAGGCGTGCACCGAGGTCAGCACGCCGGAGCGGACGATGAACGTGCCGATCAGCGAGAGCGAGAAGGTGAGGATGGCGAGCAGGATCGTCCAGACCTTCAGCGCCTCGCGCTTCTCCATCACCAGCGCGGAATGCAGGAGCGCCGTGCCCGCGAGCCACGGCATGAAGGAGGCGTTCTCCACCGGGTCCCAGAACCACCAGCCGCCCCAGCCCAGCGTGTAATAGGCCCAGTAGGATCCCATCGCGATGCCGAGCGTGAGGAATATCCAGGCCAGCAGCACCCAAGGGCGCACCCAGCGCGCCCAGGCGGCGTCGATGCGGCCCTCGATCAGCGCGGCGACGGCGAAGGAGAAGGAGATCGAGAAGCCGACATAGCCGACGTAGAGCAGCGGCGGATGGATGGCGAGGCCGGGGTCCTGGAGGATCGGGTTGAGGTCGCGCCCCTGCGCCGGAACGACCGCCAGCCGCATGAACGGGTTCGATGTGACGAGGATGAAGAGATAGAAAAAGGCGGCGATCCACGACTGCACGGCGAGCACGGTCGCCTTCAGGCTGGTCGGCACATTGGCGCCGAAGGCCGCGACCAGCGCGCCGAACAGCGCCAGGATCATCACCCACAGGAGCATCGAGCCCTCGTGGTTGCCCCACAGGCTCGTGAACTTGTAGATCGCCGGCATCATCGAATGCGAATTCTCGTAGACGGCGGCGACCGAGAAATCCGACTGGCCGTAGGCGGCCGCCAGCGCCCCGAAGGACACGCACATCAGCGCGAATTGCGCATAGGCCCCCTTGGTTCCGACATCCATCAGCACGGGATCGCGCGTGCGCGCGCCGACCAGCGGCACGACGGACTGGACCAGCGATACCGCCAGCGCGAGGATGAGGGCGTAGTGGCCGATTTCCGGGATCATGCCGTCGTTCCGTTGTCTCGGTCGATGTCGTTCCCGACGCGCGGCGGAGCCGGGCGATCGGGAGTCCAGGGCTCTCGCCTCATCGCTATGTCTCGCCTCATCGCGCCGCCTTCAAGGCGTCCTCGAACCGCGCGAGCTTGACGGCGCTGTCGCCGAGCGCCTTGCGGGCGTCGGCGGTCGCGGCTTCCGCCTTGCCCGTCTCGCCGAGCACGCCATAGGCGCGCACGAGACGCGCCCAACCTTCCGGGTCGTCGCCGTTCTGCTTCAGCTTGTCGGACAGCCGATCGACCATGCCGCGGATGAAATCGTTGCGCTGCCCCTGGTCCATCCTGGCCGCCGCCTCGACGTCGCTCGCGCGGGGGCCGGGCGCCGCGGGATCGGCGGTCGCCGCCTGCGCGTCCATTTCCGCGAGCGCGCGGCGCACCGGCGCCGTCCACGGCGCGTCGGACGGGGCGGAGGCGAGCATGCCGGTCCATTTCTGGCGGGCTTCCTCGCGCCGGCCGTCCTGGAAGGCGGCAAGGGCCAGGTAGTAGCGGGCGGGCACCGAATCCGCGTCGAGCGCCAGCGCCTTTTCGAAGGCCTTGCGCGCCTCAGCCGTCACCTCGCCCTGCGTCTGTCCGACCAGAGCCTCGCCGAGCCCGGCCTGGCGGTTGGCGTCGTCGCCGAGAAGCTCGACGGCCTTTCGCCAGGCTCCGACCGCATCGTCGAAACGGCCGAGCCGCATGTAGACGGGGGCCAGCACTTCGTAACTCCGTCCGTCGCTCGGATTGTCGCGGACATGGGCTTCGACCCGCGCGATCATGTCGGCCAGCGTGAGCCCGGCGGGCGCCTTGGCCTCCACGGCCGGCCTGGGCTGCGCCTCCCAGGGCGCGCCGAGGCGGTAATAGAAGGCGGCGGCGATCGCCGGCAGCGCGAGGATCGTGAAGGCGACGGCCGCGGTCCGCCGGCCGCGCGCGACCCCGGGCGCGTCGGAGGCCGCCTCCTTCTCGCGCTCGGCGGCTTTCAGCAGGCGGCGCGAGACCTCGATGCGGGAGGCCTCGGCCTCTTCCGCCACGATCCGGCCGGCGCCGAGATCCCGGTCGATCTCGGCGAGCTGGTCGCGGTAGACGGCGACGTCGTCGCCCCGACGCTCGTCGCGCGCGCGGGCCAGAAAGGGCAGGGCGAGGAAGGCCAGAGTGGCCAGGGTCATGCCCAGAAGGATCAGCCAGAAAACCATCGTGTCTCTTAGCCAGTCGCGAGCCCGGCCGGCAAATGGCGCGGGCGTGTCGGATAATGGCCTGTCAGGCGGCTATCAAGACGCGATCCGGCCGAGGAGCCTTGACGTCCGTCAAAACCGGATTCCGCGTCGCCGCTTTCGCGTCACCCCTTGGCCAGCGCCTTCTCGATTTCCCGGCGCATCGCGCCGTCGAGGTTTTCCGGGGTCAGCGGCCCCACGAGCTTGTAGGCGATCATGCCGTCGCGGCCGACGATGAAGGTCTCCGGCACGCCGTACACGCCCCATTCGATGCCGGCGCGGCCGTTGGCGTCGACGCCGACCGCGGCGAACGGATTGCCGTAGCGCTTCAGGAAATTCAGCGCCTTGTCGGGCTGGTCCTTGTAGTTCACGCCGACGACCCGGATGCGCGTGTCGGTCGCTAGCTTCATGAACAGCGGCGCCTCCTCGTGGCAGGGAATGCACCAGGAGGCCCAGACGTTGACCACGGTCACCGCGCCCTTGAAGGCGGCCGGATCGAGGCCGGGAACGGCGCCGTTCGCGCCGGCGAGCTTGTCGAGCGCCGGCAGCGCGACATCCGGGGCAGGCCGGCCGATCAGCGCGGAGGGTAGTTTCGAGGGATCGCCGCTGCCGAGCCGGAACCAGAAGAGGAAGGCGAGCGCGGCGAAGACAGCGAGGGGCGCGAGCGCCAGCCAGATGCGCGGGCGCTGCGCCTGGGGGTCATTCTGGTCCTGGGTCGTCATTATCCATCCTCGGCCGGCGCCTTGGTTCGGATAGCAATGTGGCCGCTGCATGTCATCCGGCCCGGCTGCGTGAAACTGTCACGCGCATGGCCGCGAGCCTTCAGGCCCGGCCAAGCGACGAGTCGGGCGGGATGCGAGCCTGACCGCTCACGGTCCGTTTTGCGGCCCGCTCACGCGGTCGCGGCGCGCGCTTCGCGCACAGCGGCCGCGGCGTGGCGGACCATGAGATTGCGCACGAAGGTCATGGCGGGGTCGGCGGCGTCGCGACGGCGCCAGACGAGCGACATGGCGATATCGGCGCGCTCTCCGGATTTCCTGGACCGGCCGGGAACCGGCGCAGCGACGAAATCGCGCATGAAGCCGGGACCGAGCAGCCGGGGCAGGGTCGCGAGGCGGTCCGTGCCGCGCAGGAAGGCCGCGACGCCGGAGAAGCTCGAGACCGCAACCACGAAGTCGCGGGACATGCCCGCCTTTTCCATCGCCGTGTCGAAGACGAGGCGCTTGCGATCGGGATAGACGACCGTGACATGGCGGGCGGCCAGATAATCCGCGCGCGACCGCGGGGCGGCGCGACACGCGGGATCGTAGAAGCAGACATATTCGTCGCGGAAGAGATTGCGCTGGAGGATATCCGCGCCATCAGGCGGAAACGGCGTGATCAGGAGATCGCAGGCGCCGTCGCGCAATATGTCGGCGGTCGGCGCGTCCGAGGGGATGATGCGCATCCGCAGGCTTCTGACTTCGCGCTCGAGCGCCAGCGAGAAGCCGGGCAGCAGCAGGTCGCGCTGCAGATCGTTGGCGGCGATGACGAGCGAAATGTCCGCCGACGCCGGATCGAAGCGCGCGCCGCGCGAAAAATCCTGCATGCCCGAGAGCAGGTCGCGGGCGCGCGCCGCCAGCGACTGGGCGTGCGCGGTGGCGACGATGCCGCGTCCGGACTTGACGAACAGCGGATCGCGCACGATGGCGCGCAGCTTCTGCAGCGCGTGCGAGACGGCCGATTGCGTCACGCCGAGTTCGTCCGCCGCCGCCGTCACCGAGCCCGTGTCGAGCACGGCGAGAAACAGCCGCAGCGCGTGTCCGTCGAGATCGTAATGATCGAAATCGCTCATGGATATTATGATAACACATGCATTTATCTTGTTAAATGATTTCCCCATGTTGGCGCCGTTCCGCCTGACGGCCCAGATGGAGCCTGCGCCAGAAAACGCAAGCGAAGCGGGCCGAAGCCGGCGAGAGGGAACAAGGAGGGCCAGAGATGGCGCAGACACGGAAAATCGAAGGCACGACGATCTTCGAAGGCGGGCAGGCCGCCAAGGGCTACCAGCTCAACAAGATGTGCTTTTCGTTCAACGATCCGGAAAACCGCAAGGCGTTCGTGGCCGACCAGGCCGCCTACATGGACAAGTACAATCTGACCGCGGAGCAGCGCGCCGCGCTCGCCTCGGGCAGCGTTCTCAAGATGATCGAGGCCGGCGGCAACGCCTATTACCTCGCCAAGCTCGCCGGCATCCTCGGCCTCAACGTCCAGGACATCGGCGCGCAGCAGACGGGCATGACCGTCGAAGCCTTCAAGCAGAAACTTCTCGACCAGGCGAGGCAGTGATGGCCAGGATCATCGGAACTCTCAACACGTCGCACATTCCCGCGATCGGCGGCGCCATCGCCAGGGGCCTGCAGAGCGAGCCCTACTGGAAGCCGTTCTTCGATTCCTGGCCGCCGGTGCGCGAGTGGCTTTCGCGTGAAAAGCCCGACGTCATCGTGTTCTTCTACAACGACCACGGACTCAACTTCTTCCTCGACAAGATGCCGACCTTCGCGGTGGGCGCAGCGGCTGAATACGTCAGCGAGGACGAGGGCTGGGGCATCCCGACCATTCCGTCCGTGAAGGGCGACCAGAAGCTGTCGTGGCAGATCATCAACGGCATCGTCGAAGACGGCTTCGATCCGGTGATGTGCCAGGAAATGGCCATCGACCACGCCATCACCAATCCGATGCTGCTGATGTATCCGGACGCCAAATGGCCGGCGCCGATCGTGCCGATCGCGATCAACTCGATCCAGCATCCGCTGCCCGGCCCCAAGCGCTGCTTCGACCTCGGCCGCGCCGTCGGCAAGGCGATCGAGGCCTACCCCAGCGACCAGAAGGTGCTGCTGATCGGCTCCGGCGGCCTGTCGCACCAGCTCGACGGCGAGCGGGCGGGCTACATCAACAAGGCGTTCGATACCGAATGCCTGGACGCGATGGTGACCGGCGCCGAGCCGCTGACCAAGTATTCGGCGCTGGACGTGGTCGAGAAGGCGGGCGCGCAGGGCGTCGAGCTGATGTGCTGGATCGCCGCGCGCGCGGCGATGCAGGGCGAGGTGAAGGAGCTGCACCGCACCTATCACATCCCGATCTCCAACACGGCGTCGGCCGTGCAACTGCTGTCGCACGCGCGCGCAGTCGAGACGGCGAAGGCCGCGTAATCTTTCCCGCGGGGGCTGGGGGCTGCTCGCGAAACGGCGCCGTCGCGTGAAAACGCGGCGGCGCTTTTTTAGCGAGGCCGATCGGGCGATTGGCTATTGTATTGGACCAAGCAACGTTGCGTTGATCCATCCTGTCGGCTGATCAAATCCAACCTTCACCCAACCGGATGTGCGGCCGTATACTCTAAAAGCGACTCCTGCCTCGATCGTTTTCAGAATGGTGGCGCCAGTGCTAGGGCCGGATCGAAGGTTTGCCCGTTGCAACGTCTTGACCGACTCGGCGAGAGGTCTGCTCGTGGCAGATTCTGCTATTCTTGCTGGCGTTTGAGGCGATCTTAATTCCGGCTTCGCCGGCAGCGGCTGGACCGATACCGTGGTTTCGGTTGGTCGCAGCGGTGTATTCGACGTAGGCATCTGCGTTGGGCTTGCAAAGCCCCACCATGCGACCCCTCCTACCAACGCCAAGACGGCCAAAGAATACTCGTGAGCCCCATGCGTCTTGGGTGGATCGGGTATCTGATATGTTGAGGCGGACTCCACCAGAGCGGGCGACGAATTTGCTGAATCGCTTCCCTGCGGGGAACTCGCAAGTTCGCGAAGCGAACGTTGAAGATCGGAAAAAGCCAACGCAAATCTCTTTGCGGCGACGCTGTTGCTGATCAGGTAGGCCTCGTTGAGCCCCTGTGATGTGCGGAACTCCAATTGACCATAACCCATCACCGGCAGTTGACGGTTATTGTTGAAGCGGAGGTCCCGCGAACCGTCCTTGTTCGACTTTTCCCAAGCGTGGCCGACTACCTCTGCATCTTTTGGTAATTGTCCCTCTTCGATAAAGCGCTGTTCTCTGAAGGCGATATCAACGTCGCGAACATCGATCAGCGCATAGTCCTGCCCGGTGGTCTCGCGCATAAGGCAGAATCCTGGGTAAATCTCAATGTCTGCGCCGTTGGCATTTTCGAATTGTATCCCAGCCCATCTAGATGCGACGATTCCAGAGCAGGCATCTGATAGCGTGACAGGTTGACGGGTCACGGAATTGCTCGCTGCGCTTCGAGTCTTTACGCGGTCTACAAAGACGGAAGATGTCACGTCCCACACTCGCTCGCAGCGCCGCACGTCGAAGTATGCCCGCACGAGCGTTTCATAGGAGCTGATCGTCTGTTGGTCGAAAGCAAAATCGACCTGGACGTGACAGCTGTCCAGCTTTTCCGCTTCGTCCTCTAGGGCGTGTCGTCAAATTGGTGGGGCTTGAGAAGCCGACCGACTGGGATTCGCAAATCAGCCAATCCGTGATTCATGGAGAGCCTTCTTTTTTGGAGGCTTTCCATGAGGCGCTA
>JBDHTL010000068.1:0-18476 GCA_039808645.1 Rhodoblastus sp.
TCGTCGCGTCTACCGCCTTCTTGGTCTGGGGCTGCTGCGCCTTCTCCTGCATCGTTTCCTTTGCGACCGCCTGAACGCGGTTCTTTTCGGTCTTGGCCTTCGCGGGCGCCGACGACTTGGCGGTCGAGGCCTTCGTCGCGCGGATCGCCGCCGTGTTCTTCACCGTCTTGGCGACGGCCGCCGTCTTGCGCTTGTCGGTCGACTTGCCGCCGACCGGCGACTTCGTCGCGGTCCGGGCGGATGCGGTCGCCTTCGCTTTCGCCGCCTTGCGAGCGGCGGCCTTGGCGGCGACGGCTTTGGCGGCGGTCGCCTTGGCGCTTGCGGGCTTCGAGGTCGCGGGCTTGGCGGCGGCGGGCTTGGAGGTCGCGGCTTTCGCGGTCTTGCCCTTCGATGCGGACGTCACAGCTTTCACCTTGCTCGTCTTGGCCTTGGCGGCGGCCTTCGCCGTCGGCGCCTTGGCGGACGTCCGCCTGAACTTCGTCGCTTCGGCCTTCTTGGCCGAGGCGGACTTCGTGGATTTGGCGGACTTGGTCGGTTTCTTCTTGGACGGCATACGCAGCACACTCCTCGCTCACCCCGGGACAGGGCCCCGGCGGTCGACGACGGCTCGAAACGCAAGCCGCCGACGCAGGGCGCGCGAACACGGCCCGGCGTACAGTCCGAAATTTAGGAAACCGCTTCCCTCGGCGCGAAGCCTAAGCCTGCGCTCGCCCAAAATTTTCCGCCGCCGGAAGTCGGCGCGGACCATTGCGGGTTGTACCTGTCAAACCACTGATAGGTAGCGGATTTCTGTGACTGTTAAAAATGTGTATATCACAGAAATCCGTAAAAATCAAAGGCGCGCGCCGCGCACGGTCCATTGCGCGGCGCAGTGGTTAACCCGCCGTCGAACGATTGGATCGAGAACTCGTCAATTCCGCGAAAGATTCAGTCGCCTTCGCCGGGCTTGTCGGAGAAATGATTCTTGAACTTGTCGGGCTTGCCGTCCCATTCCTTGGCGTCCGCCGGCGGCTCGCGCTTGACCGTGATGTTCGGCCAGTTCGGGGCGAGATCGGCGTTCAGCTTGAGCCATTGCTCGAGTCCCGGCTCGGTGTCCGGCTTGATCGCCTCGGCCGGGCATTCCGGCTCGCAGACGCCGCAATCGATGCATTCGTCGGGATGGATGACGAGCATGTTCTCGCCCTCGTAGAAGCAGTCCACGGGGCAGACTTCCACGCAGTCCATGTACTTGCACTTGATGCAGTTCTCGGTGACTACATACGTCATCGCAGGCTCCCGGCGCGCAGCCTCGCGCGCCCCAAAGATTGCGAACTGCTACCCCCTTTGCCCCGGCTGCGCAAGAACGCGCGGGACGTCAGGATGCCGCATCGTCGGGAGCCATGTCGGTGTAGAGCAGGCGCGCCTCCTCATAGGGTCCCCGCCGCTCTCCCGTCGCCACGATTCGCAGCAGCCGCACGTCGCGCTGCAATGCGATCGTCAGCACGTCGCCCGGCTTCACCGCCTTGGCGGCCTGCGTGATCCGCTGCCCGTTCAGCCGCACGCGCCCGTCGGCGACGAGTTGGGCGGCGCTGGTGCGGGTCCGCGCCATGCGCGCGAACCACAGCCACTTGTCGAGCCTCTGGCGATCGGTTTCCGCCTGCGTCATCGTCCGGGAAAGGTCGGGCAAAGCAGGCCCGCGCGCAAGCTCAGCTCACCCGTCGGCGCAGCGCGGCGTTGGCGGCCGTCTTCACCGCCGCCCGCACCGCCCGCGCAAGGCGCTCGCGCCGCACGACGGCGGTAAACGCCCGCGCGCGCGCGGGATCGACGCCGATCAGCAGGTCGAGCATCGCCTGGCGGGCCGGCCACAGCCGGTCGATCATCGGATGGTTGGCGATCGCGCAGGAATCGGTGATCTGGACCGCCGGATCGGCGATCTGCCGCTCGGCGAGCGTGCGCGTCAGCTGCACGCCCGGGGAGTAGCGGGCGAATCGCTCGTCGTAGGCGGTTTTCCAGTAATAGGCGCGGTCCGCGCTGCGCAGCACGATGGCCATAGCGACCGGCCGCCCGTTCACGGCGATCCAGTCGATGCGGCATTTGCCGGCGCGCGCGAGCTGGCGCAGCGCGGCGCGCAGGAAGGCGGCGTCGCCGGCGTCCGACAGGAAGGCGGTATGCCGACGGCCCTTCCATCCCGCCTGTTCCAGCGCCAGAAACCACTCGGCGGCCTGTCTGATGTCCGTCGCCTCGGAGGCGGAGCCGAAGGCCACGTCTCCGGTCTCCGCCAGACGCCGCGCCAGCCGGTCGATTTCGCGCTCGTGCTTCCGGGTGCGCGCGCCGTGTTTGCGCTGGAGCGGTTCGACGCCGGTCGGGCGAAGCGCCGCGCGCTCGTGTTCGTTCAGGCCGGTCGACACGAGGCCCTGGGCGGCGCAGCGGTCGGCGATGAGCTCCGCCGCCTCGCCGTCGCGGACGAGATCGCGCAGGAGCAGCGCCGATTGCCCGAAGCGGCGCTCCCGCAGCCAGGCGAGCATGGCGTCCACCGACCGGGTCGCGGCAAGCCGGTCGATCAGCGGCGTGCCCAGCGCGCTGTGCTTGTATTTCCACGTCCGCGCGGCCCCGCCGAACGCGCCGAAGCGCCCCTGTTCGAACCCCCAGACGCCGATGAGCCGGGCGCGCGGCTTTGCGCCGACCGCCTGCCAGACGACCGCGATGATCGGACGCTGGCTCGCCGGCAGGTGGAGCATGGCGGTCAGGGCGAAATCCGGCTCCATGAACGGGTTGGGCTCGATCGCCCGCCGCGCGAGATCCCGCCAGTCGCTCCGGTACGCCTCCAGTTCGTCGACCGTCAGCGCCTCGACGAGCGTCTCGCCGTCGACGGCGTGAAGCCTCCCCTGCGCGACGGCGCGCGCAAAATGGCCGCCGACGATCCGGCGAACGTCGTCGGGCCAGTGCTGCATCGACTTGAGGCGCCAGAAATGCGCAGCCATCGGATACCCTCGCACGATGGGCGCATACAGGGCGGATGTGTCCCGGTTCGGGACAAAAGCGCCTGAACGCCCGTCGCTGAGGACACGGGCTACAAATTACAGGCCATCGCGCCGATGAAAGCGGCGCGAAACAAAGGCTTGGCTATTTGGCGAGCAGACCGCCCGGCCGCAGATCGAGCGGATTGGCGACAAGCCCCGCGCGATCCGGCGTATCGGTCCGCGTCTCGCCGATCGCGGCGGCGAACAGGCGCTCGACGAAATCCTGCTCGAGACCGTCGACGATCAGCACGATCCGGGTCCGCCGGTCCGGATCCGGCCAGCCGGCGAGGCGCACCGCCGGATGAAACAGGTGCTGGACGCCGTGGATGACGACCGGCCGCGCGGGATCGTCGGCCAGCGCGACAATCCCTTTCACGCGCAGAAGCTTCGGCCCGTGCGCGTGGCGCAGCAGATCGAGGAATATTTCGAAGGCGCGCGGATCGAGCGGCGCGTCGCGCGTCAGGCAAAAGGCCCGGATCGAGGCGTCGTGGCGGTTCGGATCATGCGCGTGGCCGTGGCCATGCGCGTGATGATGGCCGTGATCGCCGCCGTGTCGATGATCGCGCTCCTCGAAGGCTTCGGCCCGAAGCCAGGCGGCGACATCGGGGATCTTGCGATCGGCCGAGAAGAGGCCCGCCGAAAACAGCGCCGCCGCCGTCGCCTCGCCCCTGGCCGCATCGAGCCGGGGCGCGCCCGGGTTGAGTTGGTCGATCCGCCGCGCGAGCGCGTCCGCAACGCCCGCCGCTGCAGGCAGGTCGGTCTTGGTGACGACGATCCGGTCGGCGACCGCCACCTGGCGCAGCGCTTCCTTGTGCCGGTCGATCGTAGCGAGGCCGTTGACCGCGTCCACCGTCGTCACGACGCCGTCGAGCTTGTAGCGCAGCGCGAGATAGGGATGTCCCATCAGCGCGTTGAGGATCGGCGCGGGATCGGCGAGGCCCGTCGTCTCGATCACGATGCGGCGGAACGGCTTGATTCGCCCGTTGTCCAGCCGCCGCAGCAGGTCTTCCAGCGCATGCACGAGGTCGCCGCGGATCGTGCAGCACAGGCAGCCCGACGCCATCAGCATCATGTCGCCGTCGATCTTCTCGACGAAGAGGTGATCGAGTCCGATTTCGCCGAATTCGTTGATGAGAACGACCGTCTCCGCCAGCGCCGGATCGGCGAGCAGGCGGTTGAGCAGCGTGGTTTTGCCCGACCCCAGAAAACCCGTCAGGATCGTGACCGGGACGGGCGGCGGCGGGCGGCGTCCTTGCGCCTCGCTCATTCGTCGTCGTCGGCCTTTGCCCGGCGCTTCGAGACCTTGGCCTTGCCGGCCTTGTCTTTCGCTTCGTGCGCTTTCGCCATGCGCGTCTTGGCCGCCTTGGACTTGGCCGGCTTCTCGTCCTCGTCCCGGTCGGTCGCCTTGGCGACCTTGGCCTTGGCCGGCGCGGGCTTGGCCTTGGCGACCGCCTTGGCTTTCGCCGCGCGCTTGCCGCGCATCGATTGCGCATCGGGCGCGGGCTTAAGGGGCGAATCGGCTTCGTCCTCGCCGTCTGCGGAATAGGCTTGCTTGACCGGCGTCGCCGTGTCGCCCTCGGCGTGGGCGATCGGACCCGTCCAGCCCGCCACAGGGCCGACGAAGACGGGGACCGGCTGGAAGGCCGGGCGCGGCATGGCCGCGACCTGGCTCGGACGCATCGAACCGCCGGCGGCCGGCGAGCCGCCCGGCCCGCCGCCGTAGGGCGAATGGCCTTCCGGTCCCTGGGCCGCCTGCATGAAGGAGCGTGGGATCGGGGCCGACATGTCCTCCACCTGGGCCTCGAATTCCCGCGAGGCCTTTCCGCGGTTGCGGCAAGCGAAATCGCGCATGTCGGGCGCCTCGCCGCCCGCCGAGGCGAGCGAAGTGACCGCGCCCTGTCCGCCGCCCGAGACGAAGCCCTTGTCCAGCAGGCTCGCCGCCATCATCGTGCGCGACTTGGCGCTCGGCGCGCCGAGCACGACCGCGATGAGCTTCCGCCCGTTCTGGGTCGCGCTGGCGACGAGATTGAAGCCCGCCGCGCAGGTGAAGCCCGTCTTCATGCCGTCGGCGCCGGGATAGCGGCCGAGCATGCCGTTGTGCGTCGGCAGGATGCGCTTGCCGAGCTGGAGCGCCCCGATGTCGAACAGGCCCGCCTGTTCGGGGAAATAGACGTAGAGGGCGCGACCGAGGATCGCCATGTCGCGCGCCGACGAAACCTGCCGGGCGTCCGGCAGGCCGTTCGGATTGGTGAAGCGCGATTCGCGCATGCCGAGCGCGCTCGCCGCCGAGTTCATGTCCCCGGCGAACGATTCGACCGAGCCCGATACGCCTTCGGCGATCGTCACGGCGATGTCGTTGGCCGATTTCACCATCAGCATCTTCAGGGCGTTGTCGAGCGTGACGAGCGTGCCGGGACGGAAGCCCATCTTCGAGGGCGCCATGGAGGTTGCGCGCGCCGAAACCTTGATCGGCGTGTCGAGCGTGATCCGGCCTTCGCGGACGGCTTTCAGCGCGACGAACACGGTCATCAGCTTGGTCAGCGAGGCCGGATACCAGGGGCGCGTCGCCTCGTGCTGAACCAGCGTTTCGCCGGAGGCGGCGTCGATGACGATCGTCGGATTGGCCGCGGCGGGGACGGCGCCTGCGACCAGCGCGAGCAGCGCGGCGGAAGCAGTTGCGCGGGTGAAGATCGGTCGCAATTTGGCTCCCCGGGCGAATGCGAATGAAATCGGCGCCGCCGGCGTTCCTACGCCTCCGCGTCCCGCTTGGAAAGTCGCGCGGAACTTGCGGATCGCGAGGAGGCCGGGCCGGCCAGACGCATAAAAGTCAGCGATGGGGCGATTTCGTGGCCGAGCGCCGCGAGAATGGCTACCACGTCCGGTCCATCGGATAGGGATTGAGGCTCGAGGGTCCGCGCGGCCCCGGGGCAGCCGGCTGTACGCGCGGCGCCTGGACGACTTGAGGCTGGACCGCTTGCGGCTGGACGGCTTGCAGCTGGCTGGCCTGCGAAGGCGCGACCTGCGGCGCGGTCCCGGGTCCGATCGCGATCTCGTTGGCCGCGCCCGAACCGAGCACCACCACCTTCGCCCCGACGTTCACGCGGCCGTAAAGATCCATCGCGTCCTGGTTGATCATGCGGATGCAGCCGGACGAGGCGTTGGTGCCGATCGTCCACGGCTCCGTCGTGCCGTGGATGCGGAACAGCGTGTCCTTGTTGTTCTGCCACAGGTACATGGCGCGCGCGCCGAGCGGATTGCGCGGGCCGCCCGGCATGCCGATGCCCGAGCGCAGCTCCTTCATCATCTTCATCAGCTCGGGCTGGCGCTCCAGCATTTCCTTGGGCGGATACCAGTCCGGCCATTCCTGCTTGCTGTTGATCGTCGCCGTCCCCTTCCAGGCGAAGCCCTGCCGGCCGACGCCGACGCCGTAGCGCATGGCCGTGCCGTCGCCGTTGACGAAATAGAGGTAGTGGCGACGCGGATCGATGACGATCGTGCCGGCCGGCTCGCGCGTGGCGTAGGGCACCTGCGCGCGCAGGAAGGCGGGGTTGATACGCGAGAGATTGATCGCGGCGATCGGAAACTTGTCGCTCGCCACCGCGCCGTAGAGTCCGCGCGTCTCGCCGGCGATCGGCGCCGCGAGGGCGGCGGTGGGCCCGGCGACGCAGGCGGCGAGGCCGGCAAGCAATTCGCGTCGATGGATCGTCATGGCGCTCTCGTCACCTGAAATTCGCGGATCGGAAATCTAGTGGCTTGCGGCCCCGGGCTTGGCAAGCGCAAGTGCGCAGGTTGACGCGGCCCGAACGCTCGGATCGACTGGGTGATGCAAACACGTCACGCTCGAGGACCCCGACCCGCATGAATCCCGCGCCAGAAGGTTACGCGCCCACCGATCATTCCAGTCCCTACATGGACCTGATCGGCAAGCTCTACGAATCGGGCGCCGGCGGCGACGACTATCGCCTCGGCATGCGCGTGGAGAAGCATCACACCAACCGTCTCGGCCAGTGCCACGGCGCCGTGCTCGCCGCCCTTGCGGACGTCCACCTGCTGCGCGTGATCGCGCTCACGCGCAAGCCGCGCATGACGCTGGTGACGGTCCATCTCGGGCTCGATTATCTCAGCCCGGCGCCGCTCGGGTCCTGGATGGAGGGGCGCGGCCGCATCGACCGCATGGGCCGCTCGCTCTGCCATTCGAGCGGCATGATCTACGCCGACGGCAAGCCCGTGCTGCGCGCCGCCGGCGTGTTCCAGGTCATTTCCGCGGACCGCCTGAAGTCCTGATCACTCGCCCGGCGCCCGGGCTTCGATCGCAAGCGCATGCACGCCGCCGGCGATCTCCTCGGCCAGCGCCTCGTTGATCGCGCGATGGCGCTGCACCCGGGTCTTGCCGGAAAAGGCCGCCGATACGATCTTGACCGTGAAATGCGTTCCGCCCTGGTGGCCGGCGCCGCCGGGATGGACGTAATGGTCGGCGTGCTTGTGCGAATCGTCGATCACGTCGAGCGAAACCGGGGCGAGCGCGGCCGCGAGTTTCTCCCTTATCCGGTCCTTAACCGGGATTGCGCTCTCATTCACTCTTTCGCCTCCTTCGATGCGTAACGGCTTCGACTCCTGTCGGAATTTTAGTCCCCCGCGCGCCTTGCGGCGAGACCCGAACGACCCATAATGAACGATCCATGGATTTGAATTCGCCCATTTTCGACCGCATCAGGGTGAAGCGCGAGCAGCAGCGCCGCGCAGAACCGGCGCGGATCGTCTGCGATTTTCCCAGCTGCGACGCCTCGGGGGAATTTCGCGCGCCGATGGGGCGGATGCGCGAGGGGCAATATTTCTGCTTCTGCCTCGATCACGTGCGCGAATACAATTCGACCTACAATTATTTCGACGGCATGACCGACGAAGCCGTCGCCCGCTGGATGAAGGAAGACATCATCGGCCACCGCCCGACCTGGGCGATGGGCGTCAACCGCGCCGGCAAGACATTCCGTGAGGACAATGCAGGCATTCGCGATCCGTTGGGCGCTTTCCGCGACCGGATGCGCGGCCGACAGCCCGAGGCCCCGGCGCGGCCGAGCTACGGCATCGCGGCCAGGAGGGCGCTGTCGGCGCTGGGGCTCGACGAAACCGCCGATGCGGCCGCGATCAAGGCGAGGTACAAGGAACTCGTCAAGCGTCTTCACCCCGACGCCAATGGCGGCGACCGGTCGAGCGAGGACAAATTGCGCGAGATCATCCGGGCCTATAATTATCTGAGAACGGCGAAACTCGCCTGACGTCGCCCGGCCGCGCGAGCGGGACAGGGCATGGCGTCGCCAGCCGACAGATTCACGCAGCGCCCGCCAATCCGCGGCCGGCCGATCGGAGGATTGATGCAAGCCGTTAGCGAAAGAGCCGCAGATCGCGTCGCGCCCCTGCCCGACATCAAGCTGTCGGTGCGACAGACCTTCGGCATCGACACGGACATGGAAGTGCCCGCCTATTCCAAGGCCGAGGAGCATGTTCCCGATTTCGATCCCGATTATCTCTTCGACCGCGAGACGACGCTCGCCATTCTCGCCGGCTTTTCCCGCAATCGCCGCGTGATGGTCACGGGCTATCACGGCACCGGCAAGTCGACCCACATCGAACAGGTGGCAGCCAGGCTGAATTGGCCTTGCGTGCGTGTGAACCTCGACAGCCACGTCTCGCGCATCGACCTCGTCGGCAAGGACGCGATCGTTCTCAAGGACGGCAAGCAGATCACTGAATTCCGCGACGGCATCCTGCCCTGGGCGATCCAGAACAATGTCGCGCTCTGCTTCGACGAATACGACGCCGGCCGCCCCGACGTGATGTTCGTGATCCAGCGCGTGCTCGAAGTCTCCGGCCGGCTGACGCTGCTCGACCAGAACCGCGTCATCCGCCCGCATCCCGCCTTCCGCCTGTTCTCGACCGCCAACACGGTCGGCCTCGGCGACACGTCGGGCCTCTATCACGGCACGCAGCAGATCAACCAGGGCCAGATGGACCGCTGGTCGATCGTCTGCACGCTCAACTACCTGCCGCACGACAAGGAAGCCGACATCGTGCGCGCCAAGGTGAAGTCCTACGACAAGACCAAGGAAGGCCGCGACACCGTCTCCAAGATGGTGCGCGTCGCCGACCTGACCCGCAACGCCTTCATGGCCGGGGATCTCTCGACCGTCATGAGCCCGCGCACGGTCATTACCTGGGCGGAGAACGCGGAAATCTTCGGCGACCTCGGCTTTGCCTTCCGCCTGACCTTCCTGAACAAGTGCGACGAGCTCGAGCGCCCGATGGTCGCCGAATTCTACCAGCGCTGCTTCGGCAAGGAGCTGCCGGAAAGCGCCGTGAACGTGGTGATGACGTAGTGGCATACGCGCCCGTCATGGCGAGCGAAGCGAAGCAATCCATCCACCCGGCTGTCTCGGGGATCGATTGCTTCGTCGCTGCGCTCCTCGCAATGACGGACCCTCCCGAGGCGATCTAACCCGATGTCCGCGCCCTCCAACCGCAAGCCCGCCTCGGCCAAGGAAGCCCCGCAAGAACCGTTCAAGCGGGCGGTGGCCGCCTGCATGCGCGCCATGGCGCGGACGCCGGCCCTCGAAGTCACGTTCTCCGCCGATCGTCCTTCGGTGATCGGCACGGGCGAGAACGCCAAGGCGCGGCTGCCCGAGCCGCCGCGCAAGCTGACCGCGCGCGAAGCGGCGATCGTGCGTGGCCATTCCGATTCGCTGGCGCTGCGGCTCGCCTGCCACGACGACAGGATCCATCGCCGCATCGTCCCGCAGGGCGCGGCCGCGCGCGGCGTCTTCGAGGCGGTCGAGCAGGCGCGGGTCGAGGCGATCGGCGCGCGCCGCATGGAAGGCGTCGCCGCCAATCTCGGCGCGATGCTGGAGGACCGCTACAGCCGCGGCAATTACGCCGAGATCGACAATCGCGCCGACGCGCCGCTCGAAGATGCGCTCGCCCTGATGGTGCGCGAGCGCCTGACCGGCGCGCCCGCGCCGAAGAACGCCCAGGGCGTCGTCGATCTCTGGCGCCAGTTCGTGGAAGAGCGCGCCGGCGCCGAACTCGACCGGCTGTCGAACTCGATCGAAGACCAGCGCGCCTTCGGCAAGGCTGTCCATTCCGTGCTGAGCGCGCTCGACATGGCCGACGACGCTTCCTCCGACACCGAGGAAAGCGAGGACGATTCCAAGGACGACTCCGACAATCAGGAAAACGAGGACGACAAGGGCGACGAGCAGGAGGCGCACGGCGAGTCCGTGCAGATGGACAAGGCCGCCGATTCCGAAGAGGAGATGGAGGACGGCGAGACCGACGCCGCCGACGCGCCCTCAGGCGAGTTTCCGGAGGAGGCCGACGCCGGCGATTCGGAAGAAGCCGCCGAGTCCCGCCGCCCGCCGATGCACGGCGCCGACAAGCGCGCCCCCGACTACAAGGCCTTCACGCACAAGTTCGACGAGATCGTCCAGGCCGAGGAACTCTGCGATCCCGAAGAACTCGAGCGGCTGCGCGCCTATCTCGACAAGCAATTGTCGTCGCTCTCCAACGTCGTCGGCCGTCTCGCCAATCGCCTGCAACGCCGCCTGATGGCGCAGCAGAACCGCGCCTGGGAATTCGATCTCGAGGAAGGCGTGCTCGATAGCGCGCGCCTGCCGCGCATCGTCATCGATCCGCAGCAGCCGCTGTCCTTCAAGCACGAGAAGGACACGAATTTCCGCGATACCGTCGTCACGCTGCTGCTCGACAATTCCGGTTCCATGCGCGGGCGCCCGATCACCGTGGCGGCGACCTGCGCCGACATTCTGGCGCGAACCCTCGAGCGTTGCGGCGTGAAGGTGGAGATTCTCGGCTTCACCACCCGCGCGTGGAAAGGCGGGCAGTCGCGCGAGGCCTGGCTACAGGCCGGCAAGCCAGCCAATCCCGGCCGCCTCAACGATCTTCGCCACATCGTCTACAAATCGGCCGATGCTCCCTGGCGCCGCGCCCGAAAAAATCTCGGGCTGATGATGCGCGAGGGCCTGCTCAAGGAGAACATCGACGGCGAGGCGCTGGACTGGGCGCACCGCCGCCTCGTGCATCGGCCCGAGCAGCGGCGCATCCTCATGATGATTTCGGACGGCGCGCCGGTCGACGATTCCACTTTGTCGGTCAATCCCGGCAATTATCTCGAGCGACACCTGCGCCACATCATCGATGAGATAGAAAACCGCTCGCCGGTCGAACTCATCGCCATCGGCATCGGCCACGACGTGACGCGCTACTACAAGCGCGCCGTCACCATCGTCGATGCGGAGGAACTCGGCGGCGCGATGACCGAAAAACTCGCTGAACTCTTCGACGAGAACACGCCGCCGCCAGCGCCGGTGAAGCGCGCTCCGGCGTCAGCGCCTAAGCCGGGCGGCAAGCCCGGCCGCGTGCAGATCGCGACGCGGTAGCTGGGACCGCCGGCTTCCAGCGCGCAGGACGCAATTGCCGAGCAGAGCCGGCCGGAGGCCGGCGGTCCCGGCTACCTGCATCCGTACATCCGCTCCATGCGCACGATCTCGGCCACGCGCGCGCGGCTGTTCGCCGACAGCGGGACATCGTTCACATTGTCGTACTGGCAGCCGGAATTGCCGAAGGCGCGAATGCCGCGCGCGGTGTTGAAGCAATAGCCCGCGTCTTTGTAGATGGCGTTGCGCTGATACCAGAGATCGCCGCAGCTCTGCGCATGGGCCGGCAGTACGAAAGCGCTGCCGACTAGGCCCGCAAGAATCAATTTCTTCATGGTCGCTCCCCCTTCCTCACGCAAGGTAGGAGCGTAACCCGCCGGCGCCAACGGGCTGCGTCAATTCGCACGAGCGATATGCGAATCGCCGGCTTGCGGCTCAGCGCGGCGCGAGCGCCCAATAATCCAGATCCAGAATCACGCTCGCATCGTAATCCTTCGACCGTTCCTGCAAGAGCGGATAGGTCGCACAAGGAGAATCCTTGGTCGCGATCGTGCGCAGGCGCAGCGCGCCGACGTCGTCGCGGCCGGGGATTTCGGCCGTTTCCAGCACCTGCGTCCAGGCGTGCACGGTCAGCCCCGCAAACAGCGGCGCGACATGTCGTCCGCCGTTGATGGCCGCGATATGGAAGGCGTTGGCCAGCCCGTTGAACGACAGCGCGCGGGCAAGCGAGATCACGTGCCCGCCGTAGATCAGGCGGCGGCCGAAACGGCCCTGCCCCTCGGTGAACTGGTTGAAATGGACCTTCGCCGTGTTCTGGTAGAGCCGCGTCGCGATCATGTGCTCGGCTTCTTCGACCGTCATGCCGTCGACATGGTCGATCTTCTCGCCGGCCTGGTAATCGCCCCAGCGATGCGGCTGGCCGGCGGCGACGAAATCGTAATGCTTGACCGAAATCTCCGGGCAGGCGTCGCCGAGCGCATCGGCCGGCAGCGCCTTCGGCAGGTCGGGCGTATGCTCTTCGGTCACGGGCGCGTTCGGATCGCGCTTGCGCACCATCACCCAGCGCACATAGTCGAGAACGACGTCGCCATGCTGGTTGAACCCGCGCGAGCGCACATAGACGACGCCGGTCTGACGATTGGAATTTTCCTTCAGCCCGATGACTTCGGAGACGGACGACAGCGTGTCGCCGGGATAGACCGGCGCGAGAAAACGGCAGGCGGCGTAGCCGAGATTGGCGACTGCGTTCAGCGAAATGTCGGGCACTGTCTTGCCGAACACGACATGGAAGACGAGAAGATCGTCGACCGGCGCATGCTTGTAGCCGATTGCCCTGGCGAAGGCGTCGGAAGATTGGACGGCGAAGCGCGAGCCGTAGAGCGCCGTATAGAGCGCGACGTCGCCCACCGTCACCGTGCGCGGCGTGGCGTGGCGGATCGTCTGGCCGATCCGAAAATCTTCGAAGAAATTGCCCGGATTGGTCTTGCTCATCATTGCCTCGGTGCGGACTGCGAGCCTTCAGGCCCGCTGCGGGAAAGCGAGCCTGAAGGCTCGCGGTCCCGCGCTGTCTAGCCTCTGTCCGCCGCCCGCGCCAGCGCTTCGGCGAGCCCGGCCGCATGTCCGGCGATTTCCAGCGTCTTGAGGCGGGAGGTCTGCCCGGAGACGAGGGTCACGTCGGAGCGCGGCAGGCGCAGCGCCTTCGCGATCAGCTCCACCAGCGCGGCATTGGCCTTGCCGTCCTCGGGAACGGCCCGCACGCGCGCCTTCAGCACGCTCTTTCCGTCGCTCATCGTTTCGACGCCGTCGATGGCGTCGCGCCCGCCCCTGGGCGTCAGCCGCACCACGAGGACGAGCCCGTCCGCCGTCGCCCGCCAGGGAACCGCGGCCATCAGCCGGCGATGAGATGGGCGTTGGAGCGGATCAGGTCCTCGATGAAAGACAGCGCCAGCAGCAGGACGACCGGCGAAATGTCCAGGCCGCCGAGGGTCGGCAGGAAGCGGCGGATCGGCCGCAAAACCGGTTCGGTCAGCGCGTCGAGCGCCCGCCAGACCGACTGGACGAACTGGTTGCGCGTATCGACGACCTGGAACGCGACCAGCCAGGACATGACGGCCGTTGCGATGATCACCCACCAGTAGAGATTTATGATCGTCAGAATGAGCTTGATCAGCGGCAACGCCATAGGTTCTTCGTCCCTCGTCTCGGGCGACATCCTTACATTCGGGGCGCCGATCCTTCAATGCGCGACGCGATTCATTGCGACCGCGACAATTGACAGACAGGCACGGAGCGGAATAGACAGCGCGCCGGAGCGGGGCTGTAGCTCAGATGGGAGAGCGCTGCAATCGCACTGCAGAGGTCAGGGGTTCGAATCCCCTCAGCTCCACCAAGACCGTGAAACTCACGGGCCATGCGTCGAAACGGCCGGTCGCGGCCCTTTCCGGCGCGATTTTCGATCCGCGATCCCCATCTGGCGATCCCCGGGCGTCCTCGCTCCCGGAAGCGTCAGACCGAGCCGGCGGAACAAGGCGCCGCCCGCCCCGCGCCTTCGGCCCGTCTCACCGCCGGTCGTCGCGCGCGGCGACGAGATGTCTCGAAAGAGCGCCGATCTCGCCCCCGAGGGAGCTTTGCCGGTCCCGCAGTTCTGGCGGGGCCCGCCAGCCGGGTTCGATCCCGGTCATGTCGGGAAGTTCGTGCGCTATGCCCTTATGGCAATCGATGCAGGTCTTTTCGCGCGTGACGAGATAGCGGGCGTGAATATCGGCGGCGCGGCGCGTCTGCTTGGTGAAATCCATGGCGACCGCGGAATGGCAATTCCGGCATTCCAGCGAATCGTTGGCTTTCAGCCGCGCCCATTCGTGCTTGGCGAGCTCCAGCCGCATCTCCTGGAATTTCTGCCGCGTCGATATCGTGCCGAAGATCTTGCCCCACACTTCCTTGGAAGCCTGCATCTTGCGCGCGATCTTGTCGGTCCAGTTGTGCGGCACGTGGCAATCCGGACAGCTCGCCCGCACGCCGGAGCGGTTCGACTGGTGCGCCGTGCGCTGAAGCTCCTGGTACACGTTGGCCTGCATTTCATGACAGGAAACGCAGAATCGTTCGGTGTTGGTCGCTTCGAGAATCGTGTTGAAGCCGCCCCAGAAGAGCACGCCGAAAACGAAGCCGCCGAGCGCCAGGAACCCCAGGCTGAGATGCGCGCTGGGCTTGCTGGCAATGCCCCAGAACCACGCGAGAGCCGCCTTCATCCGCGCCATGCCCGCTCACTTCCTGCCGGGCGAGGTCGCCGACAAATCCTTGAACATGTTGGGAACGAGCGGGGCGACGTCGGTCTGCTGGACGTGGCATTCGGTGCAGAAGTACCGGCGCGGCGTGACATCGGCCAGAACCTGGCCGTCCCTGTCCATGAAATGCGTGACGCTGATCATCGGCGCGCCCGACCCTTCGGTGAATTGCCGCCGATGGCAGTCGAGGCATCGATTAGCCTTGAGGGTCAGCTGATAGCCCTCGATCGCGTGCGGGATGACGGGCGGCTGCTCGGGATAATTCCGCATCACCCGCTGGTCGTTGACGACCGGACGGGCGAGCGGCGGCGCCGGAACGTCGCCCATCGGCGCGGCCGCGCCGGTCAAGCGCGGCACGATCTGCACCGGCGCGGCCGTCTGCGCGTACAGCGCCGCCGTCGCCAGCGCGAGCGCGCCTCCGAAGACGGCGAGCGGGACCGCGCGCCGCGCTAGACGGGGATGATCTTGACCGCGCATTTCTTGAAATCCGTCTGCTTCGAGATCGGGTCGGTGGCGTCGAGCGTGGTCTTGTTGATCAGCTGGCTCGCGTCGAACCAGGGAACGAAGACCACGCCCTTCGGCATGCGATTGCGGCCCAGCGTATCGACACGCGACCTGATCTCGCC
Organism: Rhodoblastus sp.; assembly: GCA_039808645.1. Classification (GTDB taxonomy): domain Bacteria; phylum Pseudomonadota; class Alphaproteobacteria; order Rhizobiales; family Beijerinckiaceae; genus JAJXWB01. The sequence goes on from JBDHTL010000068.1 coordinate 15,351, forward strand.
GCGCCGCGAGACGACGCGGACTTCCGCGCCCTGATTGACGCCCCGGGCGCGCGCGTCTTCGGGATGCATGAAGACGCGCGCGCCGGGAAACGCCTTGTAGAGCTCGGGCACGCGCATGGTCATCGAGCCGGAATGCCAGTGTTCGAGAACGCGCCCGGTCACGAGCCAGGTATCGTAGTCCTTGTCCGGCGATTCAGCCGGCGGCTCGTAGGGAACGGCGATGATTTTCGCGCGGCCGTCGGGCTGGCCGTAGAAATCCACGCCCTTGCCGGCTTTCACATACGGGTCGTAGCCCTCGCGATAGCGCCAGCGCGTCTCCTTGCCGTCGACGACGGGCCACCGCAATCCCCGCGCCTCGTGGTAGGCGTCGTAAGGCGCCAGGTCGTGGCCGTGGCCGCGGCCGAATTCGGCATATTCCTCGAATAGCCCTTTCTGCGCGTAGAAGCCGAACGCCTTCGACTCCCGGTTGTCGTAGTCCGCGGCGATCTCGGAGAGCGCGAAGCGATCCACCTTGCCGTTGCGGAAGAGAACGTCGAACAGGCTCTTGCCCCGATAGTTCGGGTTCGCCGCGAGGATTTCCGGCGGCCAGACCTCGTCGGTCGTGAAGCGTTTCGAAAACTCCATGATCTGCCAGAGATCGGACCGCGCCTCGCCGGGCGCGGCGACCAGCTGCCGCCAGACATGCGTGCGCCGTTCGGCGTTGCCGTAGGCGCCTTCCTTCTCGACCCACATGGCCGCCGGCAGGACGAGGTCCGCCGCCATCGCCGTCACCGTGGGATAGGCGTCGGACACGACGATGAAATTGTCGGGATTGCGGTAGCCGGGATAGGTCTCGCGCGAATTGTTGGGCGCGGCCTGCAGATTGTTGTTCACCTGCACCCAGTAGAAATTCAGCTTGCCGTCCTTGAGCATCCGGTCCTGCTCGACCGCGTGATAGCCGGGCTTGTCGGGCAGGACTCCGTGCGGGACGCGCCAGATCTCTTCGGCGTGCCTGCGATGCTCGGGATTGGTGACGACCATGTCGGCGGGCAGGCGATGCGCGAACGTGCCGACTTCGCGCGCCGTGCCGCAGGCCGAGGGCTGGCCGGTGAGCGAGAAGGGGGAATTGCCGGGCTCGGAAATCTTGCCCGTCAGAAGATGCAGATTGTAGACGAGCTGGTTCGCCCACACGCCGCGCACATGCTGATTGAAGCCCATGGTCCAGAGCGACATCACCTTGCGCTTCGGATCGGCGTAGAGTTCCGCCAGTTCCTGCAGGAAGCCGCGCTCGACGCCCGTCAGTTCGGAAACCTTGTCGAGCGTGTAATCCTTGACGAAGGCCGCGTAGGCCTCGAAGTCGATGGGCTGCGTCGCGCCGGCGGTCGCCGCGCCCTTGGCCTTTTGTTCGAGCGGATGATCAGCGCGCAATCCATAGCCGATGTCGACCGTTCCCTTGACGAAGGACGTATGCGCCCGGACGAAGTCCTGGTTCACCCGGCCCGTCGAAATGATGTGATTGGCGATGTAGTTGAGGATCGCGAGGTCGGTTCCCGGCTTGAACACGATCGGAATGTCGGCGAGGTCCGAACTTCGGTGCGTGAAGGTGGAGAGCACCGCGACCTTCACATGAGGCTGGCTGAGCCGTCGGTCGGTGAGGCGCGTCCAGAGGATCGGATGCATCTCGGCCATGTTCGAGCCCCACAGCACGAAGGCGTCGGCGGCTTCGAAATCGTCGTAGCAGCCCATCGGCTCGTCCATGCCGAACGTGCGCATGAAGGCATAGGCGGCCGACGCCATGCAGTGGCGCGCATTCGGATCGAGATTGTTCGACCGGAACCCCGCGCGCATGAGCTTGGTCGCGGCATAGCCCTCGAAGATCGTCCATTGCCCGGAGCCGAACATGCCGATGGCGGTCGGCCCCTTCTCCCGCAGGACCGCCTTGGCTCGCGCGGCCATGATGTCGAAGGCCTCGTCCCATGACACCGGCGTCAGCTCGCCGGTCTTGTCGAAGACGCCGTTCTTCTTGCGCAGCAGCGGCGTCGTCAGCCGATCGCCGCCGTACATGATCTTCGAGAGGAAATAGCCCTTGATGCAATTCAGGCCGCGGTTCACTTCGGCCAGCGTGTCGCCGTGGGTCGCGACGACCCGCCCGTCCTTGACGCCGACCATCACGCCGCAACCCGTTCCGCAGAAGCGGCAGGGCGCCTTCGACCATTTCAGCTCCAGCGTTCCGATGCCGCCGGCGACCTGCTGCGCGGCGGAATGCGCCGGGATATGGGCGGCGGCGGCCGCGATGCCCGCCGCCTGCGCCTTGATGACGTCGCGTCTCGAAACCGGCATGTTCAGTCTCCGATATCCGCGCGCCTCTCGACGCATTCGAACACCATGTTCGCGGACAGGACCCCGGGCCACGAACTGATCTCGGCGAGGCGGGCGCCGAGCGCGCCGCCATCGGCGCTTTCCATGACGATGACGATCTTGGACGCGTCGCGGTGATGAACCTCGACGTCGGGCAGGGCGTCGAGCGCGAGCGCCACCGCGTCGCGGCGCGGCGGCAGCACGGACACGACCGCGCTTGAAATGTGGACGAGGTCGTCGCCGCTCACGACGCGGGCCCGATCGGGGCGAGCGCGACCGCGGCGACCGGGCAGGCCTGCACGCAGGCGCCGCAGCCCGTGCAGGCCGCTGCCGAAATTTCCGGGAACTCGGGCGCCCCGGGCCGGGGGCGGTGCCTTATGGCGCGCTCCGGGCAAGCGTCGCCGCAGGATCGGCAGACGACGCGCGCATTGACAAGGCAATGGGCGGCGATTCTGGCCGTGGTGGCCGCCCCGGCGCCGGGCATGAGAAAGGAACGCCGCGTCGTTTCTGTCGTCATGGCGCGCCTCATGGATGCGGCGGCCCGGGCGGGCCGAGGACGAGCTGCGTCATCCAGACGAGGAAGCCGTAGCCGCCGACGATTCCGACGGCGAGCACCGGCCAGATGACCGCGGCGATGATGCCGAAGACGATCAGCTCTTCGCCGCGGCCGCCGCGGCATTGAGGGAAGTCTCCTTGGCGACCGGAGTCTGACGGTCCCATCTGCGCAGGTTCCGTGTCTTCTGAACATGTCGCGCCGACCCCCGGCGCGCCCTCCAGCTGTGAATGTGG
>JBDHTL010000069.1:0-18409 GCA_039808645.1 Rhodoblastus sp.
CGCGTCGACGGCCCGTCCAACCTGCCGCCGATGGCGCGCCAGCCGCGCGCCGACGCGGGCCCGGTCGACACCGCGCCCGTCGGCTCGATCCAGCAGCCCGCCGCCGCCGTCGTTTCCGTCGCCGCGCTCGAGAAGGTCGCGGCCCAGGGCGACGCCGCCGCGCAATTCGAACTCGGCGCGCGCTACGCGGACGGCGCCAATGCGCCGCGCGACCTCAAGGCGGCGGCCCGCTGGTTCGAGAAGAGCGCGGCCAAGGGATTGCCCCCGGCGCAATACCGGCTCGGCGTGCTGTTCGAGCGCGGCCTCGGCGTCGACCGCGATCTCGCGGCCGCCCGCGCCTGGTACGAGCGCGCCGCCGAAAGCGGCAATATCCGCGCCATGCACAATCTGGCGGTGCTGCTCGCCGACGGCGGCGGCAAGCCCGACTACGCGGCGGCCGCGCGCTGGTTCCGCAAGGCCGCCGAACACGGCGTGCGCGACAGCCAGTACAATCTCGCGATCCTCTACGCCCGCGGCATGGGCGGCCCGCAGGATCTCGTTCAGTCCTATGCCTGGTTCGCAGCAGCGGCCGATCAGGGCGATGCGGACGCCGCCAAGAAGCGCGACGACGTCGCGTCCCGTTTCGACGCCAGGACCTTCGAGCGCGCCAAGGCGCTGGCCGCGTCCTTCCGTCCGAAGGCGGCCGAACCTGCTGCCAACGACGTGACGCCGCCGCCCGGAGGCTGGCAGGCGGCGCCGGCCAAGGGCAACGCCAGACCCGCCAAGCCGGCGATCTCGCGGCTCTGAACCCGAACGGCGCGGCCACGTCCGCGCCGTATTCTCGTGGCGTCTTGCAATCGAGAATGCGCGCGGCCAATGTGCCGCGCAATCGACAGGGACGCCTATGAAATTCCGCACCGCCTCGCTTCTCGCGGCCGCTTCGGCCTTCGTGTTCTCCGCCTCGCTCGCCGCGGCGCAGACCGGCGTGAAGCCCATTCCGAAGCCGAGCGACCGCCGGGCCGGCGAGCTCGAAGGATGGAGCGACACGCCCAAGCCGCAGGCGGGCGAAACGAAAGCGGGCAAGAAGCAGGCGACCGCCGCCAAGAGCGGCAAGCCGGCCAGGGCGGAGAACCCCGCAGCGGAGAAGTCGCAGGGCGGCGGCATTCCCCTGCCGAATTCGCGCAACGACCCCAACGATTACGCGCCGGTCGGCTTCGACAAGGACGGCAAGCTCGGCACGGGCATGAAATTCTAGCCTGGCCCGAGGCTCCCGAGCGCATCCGCGACGATGTCGGCGCGCGCGCGCGTCGCGTCGAGCTTCCGCCAGTCCGGCGCCGCGCCCTTTTCCATCTGCATGTCCAGCACGGCCGTCGTTGCGTCCGACGGATCGTTGCGCCGCGCCTCGATCCGCCGCGCCATGTCCTCGCGCGGCGCATCCAGCCAGAGGCCGACGAACGGCGCGTCATGGTCGCGCGCGAGCGTCTCGGTCGCCGCCGCCATGTCCGGCCGGTCGAACACCGCGTCGGCGATGACGGCGTGGCCGAGGCTCAGGACGCGAGCCGCTTCCGCGCGCATGATGGCATAGACGCGTTCCGAGACGTCCGGCGCATAGGCTTCCTGCGACAGGCGGCTGGTCGGCGCGACGCCGTGCAGCGTCTTGCGGATGCGGTCGCTCGACAGGATGCGCGCGCCCGGCGCGGGGCCCAGATGCGGCGCGAGCGCTGCGGCGAGCGTCGATTTGCCGGAGCCCGAAAAGCCGCCGACCGCGACCAGCATCTTTCCGCGCGGCGCGATCAGGCGTTCGGCGAGTTCGAAATAGATTTCGGCTTCGGCGCGCAATCGCACCGCGCCGTCGCCCGTCGCGCCCTTCGCCTGGCTCGCGGTGACATGGGCGCGGATCGAGGCGCGCACGGCCATGAAGAAGGGGAGGGCGGGCAGGCCGCCCGTCTCGTCGGCCGCGTCGAGATAGCGGTTGAAGACGAGATTGGCGTGGTCGACCAGGCCGCGATGCGTCAGATCCATCAGCAGGAAGGCGAGATCGTAGAGGATGTCGATCGTCGCCAGCCGCTCGTCGAACTCGATGGCGTCGAAGGGCGTCGGCTCGCCCTCGAACAGGCAGATGTTGCGCAGCGTCAGATCGCCGTGACAGCGCTTGACCTTGCCGGCCGCGGCGCGCGCGTCGAGCAGCGGCGCGATCTGTTTCAGCATGTCGCGCGATGCGGCGTCGAACGCCGCGATCCGCTCCGGCGTCGCGAGGCCGGAGCCCGCCAGCGCCCCTTCGTCGAGCGTGAGAATATGCGCCATGCGGCCAGCGCCGCCGACATCGCGGCGCGGCGGCGCCTCGCGATGAAACGCCACGAGCCTGTCGACCAGCCGCGTCATGTGCTCGGCGGTCAATGCGCCGCGCTGCGCCATCTGGTCGAAGAGATCCGCCTGATCGAAGGAGCGCATCTCCACGATCGTTTCGACCGTCGCGCCCGCGCCGCCGAGCGCCAGCGATCCGTCGCCCTCGCGTGTGACGCGGCGCGTTCCCAGATAGATCCGCGGCGCGGTCCGCCGGTTGATCGCGACCTCGGTCTCCGCCGCCGCCGCGCGTTTTTCGGGCGTCGAGAAATCGACGTAGGAAAACGCGACCGGCTTCTTGATTTTGAACGCGCGCGCGGCGCCGATCACGACGCGCGAAATATGCGTGTCGATGATCTGCGCGTCGCCGCCGAGGCAGTCGCGCAGGAAGCGGGCGATGTCGTCGATTTCGGACAAGATGTTGGACCGCGAGCCTTCAGGCTCGCAGTCTAGCGAGCCCGAGGGCTCGCGGTCCATGCGTCACGCCGGCTTCTTCTTGCCGGCGCCGAGGCCCATCTGGCGGGAGATCAATTCCTTCATGATCTCGCTCGTGCCGCCGTAGATGCGCTGCACGCGCGCGTCGGCATAGGCCTGCGTCACCGGATATTCCCACATGAAGCCGTAGCCGCCATGCAACTGGACGCAGGCGTCGAGCACGCGGCCCTGCATTTCCGACAGCCACAGCTTCGCCATCGAGGCGGTCGCGGAATCGAGCGTCCCGGCGATTTGCATCTCCAGGCACTTGTCGACGAAGACGCGGCCGACCTCGACCTCGGTCTGGCATTCCGCGAGCTTGTAGCGCGTGTTCTGGAATTCGCCGATCGGCGCGCCGAACGCCTTGCGGTCCTGCACGTATTGCACGGTATTGTCGATCTGCGCTTGAGCGGAAGCGTGCGCGGTAATGGCGATCTGCAGGCGCTCCCACGGCAGTTTCTGCATGAGGTAGACGAAGCCCTCGCCTTCCTTGCCGAGCAGGTTCTCGGCCGGCACGCGCACGTCGTCGAAGAAGAGCTCCGACGTGTCCTGCGCCTTGAGGCCCATCTTCTTCAGGCGCTTGCCCTTGCGGAAGCCGGGCGTGCCTTCCTCCACGATGATGAGGCTGACGCCCTTGGCGCCGGCGCTTACGTCGGTCTTGGTCACGACGATCACGAGATCGGCGTGCCAGCCGTTGGTGATGAAGGTCTTCGAGCCGTTGATGACGTAATGGTCGCCGTCCTTGCGGGCCGTCGTGCGCACGCCCTGCAGGTCGGAGCCGGTGCCGGGCTCGGTCATGGCGATGGCGCCGATCTTCTCGCCGCGCGCCATGGCGGGCAGGTATTTCTTCTTCTGCGCTTCGGAGCCGTAGGTCTCGATGTAGGGGGCGACGATATCGTTGTGCAGGCCGAAGCCGAGGCCGCTGGTGTTGGCGCGGGCCACTTCCTCGATCAGCACCGAGCTCATCGCCTCGGTCGCGCCGGCGCCGCCGTATTCGGTGGAGACGGTCGGCAGCAGCAGGCCCTGTTCGCCGGCTTTCAGCCAGACCTCGCGGTCGACATAGCCCTGCGCCTCCCACTTCTCGTGATGCGGCTTGGCGTGCTCGTCGAGAAAGCGACGAACCATGTCGCGGAAGAGAGTGTGGTCTTCGGTGAAGATGGTGCGTTCGATCATCGCGGCGTCTCCCGGCGCTCAAAGGATTTCTGGTCGCCGCGCAAGCGACGTTGCGACCTTACCTATCGCGCGGGCGCGCCCGCGCGCAAGCGCGGGAGCGGCGATGCAGGCTCATTTCGCGTAGCCGGAGGTGAGCGATGCGCCGGCCTCATGGCGCGCCGCGAATTCGAACACGACCCAGGCGCCGCAGCGCCCGCAGTCGACGTCGTTGCCATAGCAGCAATAGGGCGTGGCGAAGCCGTCGTCCTCGAGCCACAGCGGCAGCACCCATTTCTGCGACGGACAATCGCGGGTCACGCGTTCGCAGTCCGGCGGCAGCATCAGTTCCAGGCTGCGGGTGGTGTTGCGCACGAAACCGGGGTGCAGCTCCTTCAGCCGCAGCACCTCGCGAACGGCTCCGGCGCGCTCCTCGTTGGTCGCCCAGGCGTCGCCGCTCGCGTCGTCCTTCCGCGGCACGTAGAACGAGAAGGTCATCCACCCGACCGGCATGCGCCGCAGCGTCTCGACCAGCTCCCCCAGCCGATGCTCGTTGCGACGGGTGACGACGCATTGGACCTGGACGGTCGAACCGAACGCCTCCGGAAGGCGGGCGAGGTTGCGCATCACCCGGCGGAACGTTCCCTCGCCACGGATCTCGTCGTTCAGGTCTTCCGGCCCGTCGACGCTGACGACGTAATGCACGCCCTTGCCGAAATCGACGAGGGGCGCAGTGCCGTTGGTGGTGATCGTGTTGCGCGCGAACAGGCGCACGCCCTTCGCCAGCAGCTTCTTCTTCAGAAGCGGCTCGCCGCCCATCCACAGCATGGAATTGATGTGGTGGCGGTCGCGCAGGCCCTCCAGCGTCTCCAGCATGTCGGAATCGCTCATCTCGTCGCGGATCGACTCCGGCGCCTCGTTCGGATTGCCGTCGCGGTAGATGAAGCAGTGCTTGCAGGCGAGATTGCAGTGATTGGTGATATTCACCATCGCCGCCGGATACCGGCCGTCCTCGCGATAGTGACCATCGAGCCTGGCGCGGATCATGTCGCAATCCTCCCGCGAGATCAGCCTGCAATCGGTCGGAATCGCCCGGTTGCCGATAAGCTGATCGTTTTCAAGTTTGGAGCGCGCCGATCGAAAAACCGGAATCTACTTTTCGCAGCGCGCTCCATGCGCCGTGAGCGGCGTCTTTCAGCCGCGCCAGATTGCAGCCCCTTTGTGCGGGCGACAAGCGCGCCCGCGCAAACCTTGCTGGGCAGCCGACTTGTGGCCAGGCGCTATTTCGACAAATGGAATTCGACGTTGATCTGCCCGGACCCGCTCGACGGGAAATAGGGGGTCAGCTCCTCCATCTCGCCGGCATAGTCGCCCCACCCCAGCATGCCGAACAGCATGTGCGTATCGCACATCAGCGCCTCGCCGTTGCACTTGGTCGAATATTCCGGGAGCATGGCGCAGAATTCCTTGTAGCGGCGCTCTCTCCAGAGATCGACGACGCGCAGGTCCATCTGCCGGTTGAACTCGCTGCCGACCTGCTCCCATTGGTTGTCGCCGACCTGGTCGTTCGAGACGAGCTTGTGCGACAGCGAGCCCGAGGCGAGCACGGCGACGTTGTAAGGGGACGCCTCGATGGCGCGCTTCACGGCGGCGCCGAACGCGCGGTTTTCCTGAATCGTGGCGAACAGCGGCGCGGCGACGGAAACGACCTTCGCCCAATGGTCCTGGTTCATGTAGTGCATGGGGACGATCGTGCCGTATTCCAGCGGCAGCGTCTCGACCTTGTGGGCCATGACGTCGAGCTTTTCCTTCTTCGCCTCGGCCGAGATCATGTCGGCGAGGTCGGGATTGCCGGCATAGTCGTATTCCATGTTCTGGATCATGTGCGGGGCTTCGTGGCTCGTGTAGACGCCCTTGTGCCGCGCATTGGCGTTCATGTGGCAGCCGAAGTTCGACAGCCAGTGCGTGTCGAACACCAGGAACGTGTCGGCCCCGCGCTCGCGCGCCCGCCGGCCGATTTCCTTCAGCCCGTCGATGGCCGCCTGCCGCTTGCCGAACAGCGGCCCCGGCCGTTCCGAAATCAGGATCGAGGGAACATGCGCGATCTTGGCGGCCAGTACGATCTTGCCCATTGACGCCTCCCTTGGCGGTCTCGGTCGATTTATTCACATGTTAAATTGTTTCCGTGCGCCTGTCCATTGATCCCGGACAAACACGCCCGTCCTGCCGCGTTCGCGGCCGGCTTGCGGCCAGACATTTAACGCGTTAAACATCTCGCCTTGTCCTATGGAGCGGCCCATGTTCGAGGAAAACAAGGCGCGGTTGCAACCCCTGCTGCGACGGCTGGCCGCCGAAGGCGTCGGCCACTGGATCGGCGGCAGGCGCATCGAAAGCAGGTCCGGCGCGACCTTCGAGACGCGCTCGCCGGTCGACGGCTCGTTGATCGCCAATGTCGCCAGGGGCGACGCCGCCGACATCGCCGCCGCGGCGGCCGCCGCGCAAGCCGCCTTTCCGGGCTGGCGCGCGATGGCTGCGCCCGCCCGCCAGAAGCTGTTGCATCGCATCGCCGACGCCATCGAGAAACACGCCGACGAGATCGCCACGCTCGAATGCTGGGACACCGGCCAGGCCTGGCGCTTCATGTCCAAGGCGGCGCTGCGCGGCGCCGAGAACTTCCGCTTCTTCGCCGACCGCTGCCAGTCCGCGCGCGACGGCCAGAACCTGCCGTCCGCCGAGCACTGGAACGTCTCGACGCGCACGCCCATTGGCCCGGTCGGCGTCATCACGCCGTGGAACACGCCGTTCATGCTGTCCACTTGGAAGATCGCCCCGGCGCTGGCGGCCGGCTGCACGGTCGTCCACAAGCCCGCCGAATGGTCGCCGGCGACCGCCGACCTGCTGGCGCGCATCGCCAGCGAAGCCGGCTTGCCAGACGGCGTGCTCAACACGGTGCACGGCTTCGGCGAGGACGCCGGCCGCGCGCTCACCGAACATCCCGCGATCAAGGCTATCGGCTTCGTCGGGGAATCTTCCACGGGCTCCGCGATCATGCGGCAAGGCGCCGAAACCCTGAAGCGCGTGCATTTCGAACTCGGCGGCAAGAATCCCGTCATCGTCTTCGACGACGCCGATCTAGACCGCGCGCTCGATGCCGTGGTCTTCATGATCTATTCGCTGAACGGCGAACGCTGCACCTCGTCGAGTCGCCTGCTCGTGCAGGCCTCGATCGCCGACAGATTCATGGAAAAGCTCGCGGCGCGCGTGAAAAAGCTGAAGGTCGGCCACCCGCTCGATCCGGCGACGGAAATCGGACCGCTGATCCATGAGCGGCATCTGGCGAAAGTCTGTTCCTATTTCGACGTGGCGAAGCAGGAAGGCGGCGAGATTCTTGCCGGCGGCGCGCGCGCGGAAGGCGCGGGCCATTACGTGCAGCCGACGCTGGTGCGCGCGAAACCGGATTCGCGTCTCGCGCAGGAAGAGATTTTCGGGCCGTTCCTCACCGCGCTGACCTTCGAGACGGAGCAGCAAGCGATCGAACTCGCCAATGCCGTGCGCTACGGCCTTGCGGGCTATGTCTGGTCGCGCGAGATCGGCCGCGCGCTGCGCGTCGCCGATGCGCTGGAAGCCGGCATGGTCTGGGTCAATTCCGAGAACGTCCGCCACCTGCCGACGCCCTTCGGCGGCATGAAGGCGTCGGGCATCGGCCGCGATGGCGGCGATTATTCCTTCGACTTCTACATGGAGACCAAGATGGTCTCGCTTGCCACCGGTCATCACAAGATCCAGAAATTAGGCGCTTGATCTGTTGGCGGGGGGGCGAATGAGGTTTCCGGCAATCGGCGCGGCGCTGGCTGCGATCTGGCTGGGCGCAGGCGTGGCGCAGGCGACGGGCACGCTGCTCTGCGAGGCCAGGGACAAGGCTGTCGAGGTCACGCTTCAGGGCGCCGTCGGCTCGATCGCGTCTTCGATCAGCGGCCTGCAGGGCGAAATCGAGATGAAGGCCGCAGGCGCCGAGCCTGCCAGCAAGATCGAACTCGATGCAGAAAGCCTGCGCCAGCAATGGATCGATGGGCTTGATCTCAAGCTCTGGCTGCGTACCGAGAAGACCGGCAAGACGCCGGAACTCGATCTGATTGTCGAGACGAAGCGCAAGTCGAAGACGGCGAGCAATTACGCGGGCGCCTTCCGCATCACGGTCGAAGGCGCCAAGGGCCCGCGCAAGCTTGCCGGCAAGCTCTCATGTAGCATCGACTGACGGCGGCGCGCCGAGCCGCGCGTGCTTGGCGACGATCATGTGGATGAAGTGCAGCTTGCCCATGACCTCTTCGCTCAGCACGAAGGGATAGATGTCGGGCTGGCCCATCGAGCGGTTGATCTCGTTCACCTTCTCGGTCACCGGCAGGAACGCGCTGATCAGCGCGTCGAAATCCTCGGTCTTGTAGGGATCTTCGACCAGCTCCGACAGATTGCCGCCGAAGCCGAGATCGAGCGCCGTATCCATCGTCGCAACGATATGCACGAAATGGGCGAAGGTCTCGGCCCAGTCCTCGTGCGGATGCGCGGACGCATAGGCGCTGATGAAATGCCTCGGCCAGTCCGCCGGGGCGCCGTTCTGATAGTGGCGCTGCAAGGCCGCGGCGTAGTCCGCCCGCTCGTCGCCGAAGAGGAAGCGGCAGGCGCGGATGTCGGTCGAATTCAGAACGAGGCGTTCGAAATAGTAATGCGCGAGCTCGTGCCGGAAGTGCCCGACCAGCGTGCGATAAGGCTCGCCCATTTGCGCTCGTCGCTGTTCGCGCACGGCGTCGTCGGCCTCGGCTATGTCGAGCGTGACGAGGCCGCAATCGTGACCCGTCACCACGGGAGCGGCGGCGAGTTCCGCGGACAGGAATTGAAAGGCGAGGCCGTCAGCCTCGCCGGCGCCCCGCCGCTCGATCGGCAAGCCGAGACGCATGATATCATAGATGACGCGGCGCTTGGCCTGTTCGATCCTGCGCCACCGATCGAGGTTGCCGGGCATGGAGAGGTTCGGAATGATGCTGTCGAGCCGGCAGGAGCGGCAGAGCGGCTCGCCCGCGCGCGTAGCCCAGTTGCAGGCGACCTGCGCGCGGTTCGCGCAGGCGCAGGCCGCCTCCGCCAGCTGCGCCATTCCGCCCCGCTCGGGGTCGAAGGCGATTTGCGCCCCGCAGCCGAGGCAGCCGTAGTTCTCGAAATAGACCCGGGCGCCGCAGGCCGGGCAGGACAGGCGCCGCATGGATTGTCGTTCCGAGGCACGGGACGATAGAACGCGGCAGCGCCCAAAAAGTTTGGCGTGGCGCATTTTTGGCCCGGGCGCCGGCGCCGAGGGCTCCCGGCGTCCCGCTCGCCCAAAAAGCGGGCGCCGGAACAATGGCGTCATGCGCCGACTTGCTGCATTTTGCTGAGAAATCGCCGGGGTTCGAATTGGCTATCAAAGTCGCGCTGCGCCATCTGACGTCCTATTCCTACGACCGGGAGGTCGCGATCGGCCCGCAGGTCATCCGCCTGCGGCCCGCGCCGCATTGTCGGACGAAGGCGCTCAGCTATTCGCTCAAGGTCTCGCCCGAGACCCATTTCGAGAACTGGCAGCAGGACCCGCACGGCAATTGGCAGGCGCGCTGCGTCTTCCCGGAGAGGGCCGACCATCTGCGGATCGAGGTCGATCTGGTCGCGGAAATGGCGACCTACAATCCCTTCGATTTCTTCATCGAGCCCTATGCGGAGAGCTTTCCCTTCCACTACGAGGCCAATCTCGCCGCCGAACTCGCGCCCTATCTGGAACTCGAGCCCTGCGGTCCCGCGCTCGACGCCTACGTCGCCGGCGTCTCGCGCGAAGACAAGCAGCTGACCAATTTCCTGGTCGACCTGAATCTCCAGCTTCACAACGACATCCGCTACGTCATCCGCATGGAGCCGGGCGTGCAGGCGCCCGACGACACGCTGACCCTGCGGTCGGGCTCCTGCCGCGACTCCGCCTGGCTGCTCGTCCAGATTCTCCGCCGCCTCGGCCTCGCCGCGCGCTTCGTCTCGGGCTACCTCATCCAGCTCAAGCCCGATCTCACGACCATCGAGGGGCCGCAGGGCGCAGACCACGATTTCACCGATCTGCACGCCTGGGCCGAGGTCTATGTGCCCGGCGCGGGCTGGATCGGTCTCGACGCGACCTCGGGGCTGCTCTGCGCCGAAGGCCACCTGCCGTTGGCCGCCACGCCACACTATCGCTCGGCCGCGCCGATCGAGGGCATGGTCGATTTCGCGCAGACGACCTTCCATTTCGAGATGCACGTCGACCGCATCGACGAGGCGCCGCGCATCACGCGGCCCTTCGACGACGAAGACTGGCGCAGGCTCGATGCGCTGGGCGACAGGGTCGATAGCGATCTCCTGGCGAACGACGTGCGCCTGACCATGGGCGGCGAACCGACCTTCGTCTCGATCGACGATTTCGAGTCCGACGAATGGAACACCGGCGCAGTCGGCCCGACCAAGAAGGGCCTGGCCGATCGACTCATCCGGAAGTTGCGGGAAAAATTCGCGCCCGGCGGCCTGCTGCACTATGGGCAGGGCAAGTGGTATCCCGGCGAAAGCCTGCCGCGCTGGGCGCTTGCGCTTTATTGGCGCAAGGACGGCGTTCCGATCTGGCGCGACGCCGGTCTCATTGCGCCGATCGACGACCCGCCGCCGGCGACGGTCGAAATGGCTGGCGTCGTCGCCTGCAAGGTGGCCGATGAACTCGGCGTCGGCGCGGACTTCGTCGTGCCGGCCTACGAGGACGAGGAATATTGGGCGAAGAAGCGCGCCGAGCTGCCCGCCAATGTCACGACCGAAGATTCCAGGCTCGAGGACATCGAGGCGCGCGAGCGCATGAAGCGAACATTTTCACGCGGTCTCGATAGTCCCTCCGGTTTCGTCCTGCCCATCCAGCGCTGGAACGCGGCGGCGTCCGGGCGTCGCTGGCGCTCGGAAAAGTGGAAGCTGCGCAAGGACAGGTTCTATCTGGCGCCTGGCGACTCGCCGGCCGGCTTCCGTTTGCCGCTGTCCTCGCTGCCCTGGGTTCCGCCGTCCGCCTATCCCTATATCCACGCGCAGGACCCGCTGGAGCCGCGGGGGGCGCTGCCGGTGAGCTATCAGTCGGTGCAGGCGCCGGCGGCGCAGACTGCCGGCGCCGCGCAACAGGACCAGATCGAGCAGGTCGCGGTGGAAGGCGCCGTGCGCACGGCGCTCACCATCGAGCCGCGCGATGGCGCGCTCTGCGTGTTCATGCCGCCGGTCGAGAAGATCGAAGACTATCTCGAACTCGTCGAGACCGTCGAGCAGAGCGCCCGCGCGCTCGGCGCGAAAGTGCATATCGAAGGCTATCCGCCGCCCTTCGATCCGCGCATCGACGTCGTAAAGGCGACGCCCGATCCCGGCGTCATCGAGGTCAACATCCACCCCGCCGCGAGTTGGCGCGAGGCGGTGGACGCCACGGTCGCGCTCTACCGCGAGGCGCGCGAGTGCCGGCTGGGCGCCGACAAGTTCATGATCGACGGCCGTCACACCGGCACGGGCGGCGGCGCGCATGTCGTGCTCGGCGGTTCTTCGCCCGGCGACTCGCCTTTCCTGCGCCGGCCGGACCTGCTGAAGAGCGTGATCCTCTACTGGCAGCGTCATCCCTCGCTGTCCTACCTGTTTTCCGGCCTGTTCATCGGCCCGACGAGCCAGGCGCCGCGCGTCGACGAGGCGCGCCACGACACGCTCTACGAACTGGAGATCGCGCTGGCGCAAACGCCCGCGCCTGGAGAGGGGAACCCGCCGCCGCCCTGGCTCGTCGACCGCCTCTATCGCAACCTGCTGACCGACGTGACCGGCAATACGCATCGCGCCGAAATCTGCATCGACAAGCTCTATTCGCCGGACTCGTCGTCCGGCCGGCTCGGCCTCATCGAGTTCCGCGCCTTCGAAATGCCGCCGGACGCCCGCATGTCGCTCGCCCAGCAGCTCCTCATTCGTGCGCTGATCTCCATGTTCTCGCGCGAGCCGCAGCAGGGCGGGCTCGTGCGCTGGGGAACCGCGCTGCACGACCGTTTCATGCTGCCGCATTTCGTCTGGGAGGACTTTCTTTCGGTGCTCGCCGATCTGCGCGCCGCGGGCTACGATTTCGATCCCGTCTGGTTCGAGGCGCAGCGCGAATTCCGCTTCCCCGTCTATGGCGCGGTCGACCACGGCGGCGTGAAGCTCGAATTGCGGCAGGCGCTCGAACCCTGGCACGTGCTGGGCGAAATGGGCGCGGCGGGCGGCACGGTGCGCTACGTCGATTCCTCGGTCGAACGCCTGCAGGCGAAGGCTTCGGGTTTCGTGCCCGGCCGTCACGCCATCGTCTGCAACGGCCGTCGCCTGCCGATGACCGGCGCGGGCGTTTCGGGCGAGGCGGTCGCGGGCGTGCGCTTCAAGGCGTGGCAGCCGGCGGAGGGCCTGCATCCGACGATACCGGCGCAGGCGCCGCTGACCTTCGACATCTACGATCTCTGGAACGGGCGCTCGCTCGGCGGCTGCGTCTATCACGTCGCCCATCCCGGCGGCCGCAATTACGAGACCTATCCCGTCAATTCCTACGAGGCCGAGGCGCGGCGCCTCGCGCGCTTCCAGGACTTCGGCCACACGCCGGGCAGAAGCGCTCCGCCGCCGGCGGAAGCGACAGGAGAGTTTCCGCTGACGCTGGATTTGCGGCGGCCGCTGCTGTCGTAACGCCGGCGATCAAGCGAATTTTAACCATAACCGGGCATTCATGGTTAATCGAACCTGAAATCCCGGGGGTTAAGCACATGCGCGCGATCAGCGTCGCCATCCTCTCCACCGCCCTTCTGGCGGGAGGTTGCGCCAGGAACGCCAACGACATTCAGGCCACCTATCAGGACCCGCGCCGCTTCGACTCCTACCTCTGCCACCAGCTGCGCGACGAGGCCGAGCGGACCGCGAAGATCGCCGGCGAAGCCTACGACGAGCAGAACTCCAAGAGTTCGGTCGCCGGCGTGGTCACCGTGCCGAAATCCTGGTTCCGCACCGGGGATTCCAGCGACGTGGTCGTGGCCCGCGCCAAGGGGGACATGCAGGCGATCGAGCAGGCGAGCCTGCGCAAGAATTGCGGCGCTCTCTTCCGGCCGGGAACCGAGGGCGCGCCGCCGCAGTTTACCGGCGGCAAGCCGATCGTGGTCGGGCCGGGCGGCGCGAAATCCATCTACAATTCGCCGCGCATCTGATCCGGGGCGGCGCCGGAGGCAATCATGAGCGAAGCGGACAGGATCGACGAGGCGCGGGCGCGCCTGCTGGCGGCCGGCGCGAACCGGCAGGAAATCGAATATTTCGACAGCCTCGGCTGGAACGACGCCCGCATCCCGCCGATCGGAACGGACGCCGATGTCGCGGACATGCGGCGGCGCGAAGCCCGGCTCAACGCCGCCGTCGCTCACCTCTCCTTCGCGGAACGGGCCGAGTCGCCCGAAGGCAAGCTCGCCGCCGCGATCGGCGCCCGGATAGCCGACTGGACCGACCGCGACGACGAGGACGCCTGAACCCGCCTTCGCCGCGCAGCGAACCGCGCGACAGCCTGCTTTTCGCCGACGCATGTAACGAAGTCGCAGGGATTGCCGCCTATAGTTCCGGTCATCGAGCGAGGGTTCGGCGGCCGCGAAGGCGCCGGTGGAAGGCGAGGGATGAAGGCAGCGATCACCCGATTTGTGAGATGCCGTTCAGGAGCGTCCGCGACCGAATATGGCCTTCTCGCCATGGGCATGGCGGCGTTCATCATCGCGGCGTCCAAGCTCGTCGGCACCGCGCTCAACGGCGTTCTCACCAGGCTCGCCAACAACGGAACCTGAGGCCGCCGCCCGCGCGGCCGGCCCGGCGGATTTACCTTTACAGCCGAAAATCCGGGAGATTTCCCGCGATCGCCCTATAGCTCTCCAGCGAGGGTCGCGCGCACGCGCGCCGTGGAGACGCGTCGCATGATATCGTCCGCCAGCCTGCTTCGCGCCGTTGGGTCGGCGCCGCCGCCGGGGCGCTGATGCGTCTTCTCGCCATCCATCGTCTGCACCATCGCAAGGGCGGCGCCGAGGGCGTGCATCTCGACCATCTCGCGCTGTTTCGCGAACACGGTTGGGAATGCGCCGAATTTGCGATGGATCATCCCGACAACGAGCCGTCCGACTGGAGCGACTATTTCCCCGAGCGGTTCGAGCCGCCCGCGGGGCTCGGCGGCCTCGCGGCGCTGCCGCGTTTCTTCCACTCCGGCGAAGCGCGCGAAAAATTCGCGCGCCTGCTCGATCATTTCCGGCCCGACATCATCCACGCGCACGGCGTCTATCATCACCTCACCAACGCCATCCTGAAGCCCGCGCGCGAACGCGGCGTGCCGATGGTCTACACGCTGCACGACTACAAGCTGATCTGCCCCGCCTATCATTTCTACACGGAGCGCATGGGCGTCTGCGAACAATGCCGCGGCGGTCGCCAATGGCGGTGCCTCGTCAACCGCTGCACGCATGGGTCGCTGGCGATGGACGCGCTCTATGCGCTGGATGGATTCGTCCAGTGGCGCGTCGGATCGCTGCGCGATGCGGTGTCGCGCTTCATCGGACCCGCGCGCTTCATCGTCGACAAATTCGCCGAGCACGGCTTCGCGCCGGAGAAGCTGCGCTACATTCCGAACTTCTTCGAAAGCGCGGACGACGCTCCCGTGGATCCGGCGGGCGTCGCTGCGTTGCGTGAAAAACACGGACGTCACGTTCTCTTCTTCGGGCGGCTGTCGGCGGAGAAGGGCGTCGATGTGCTGATCGACGCCTGTGCGCAGGCTGGTCTTCCGCTCGTCGTCGTCGGCGACGGGCCGAAGCGGGCGGAACTCGAAGCGCGCGCCGCTGCGCGGGGCGGAAGCTGCGCCTTCCTCGGCCATCTCAAGGGCGCGGAACTCTGGGCGCATGTCGAAGCGGCGAGCCTCGTCGCCCTTCCGTCGGTCTGGTACGAGATCGCGCCGAAGAGCATTCTTGAAGCGCAGGCGCGCGGCAAGCCGGCGCTGGTCACCGCTATCGGCGGCCTGCCGGAACTGGTCGAGGACGGCGCCACCGGCTTTGTCGCCGCGCCGTCCGATCGCGCGTCGCTCACGGCCGCGCTGCGGCAGGCCTTCGCGCTCGATGACGCGGCGCTCGCCGGAATGGGCGCGCTGGCCCGGCGCCGGGCGACGACGACCTTCACGCGCGAGCGCTACTATCGCGAGATGACCGCGCTCTACGCGGAACTGTCGCCGGCGGTCGCGGCCTCCGTCGCGCGAGAGGCGCGACCGGCATGATCCGCGACTTCGCCGCGACATCGGACGACACGACATGCGAGACCTGCATCGTCGGATCGGGGCCGGCCGGCATCACGCTTGCGCTGGAACTCGCCGCGCGCGGACGTCCCTCGCTGGTGCTGGAATCGGGCCGAGACGGCGCGGGCGGCGCGCAGGATCTGTCCGCCGCGGAAATCGTCGATCCCGCCGTGCACGACGACATGAGCATCGCGGTGGCCCGGCGCCTCGGCGGCGCCTCCAATCTCTGGGGCGGGCGCTGCATGCCGCTCGATCCCTGCGACTTCGAACCGCGTCCCTTCGCCCGGGGCGCGCGCTGGCCGATCGGCTACGCCGACCTCGCGCCCTACTATCCGGCGGCCTGCCGCTACGCGACCTGCGGCGAACCGTTGTTCGATGCCCCCATGCCGGGCGTGCGAGCTGCGGACGACGATTTCGCTTTCGAGTCGATCGAACGCGCGAGCAATGTTCCGAAGATGCAGAAGGCGCATGCGCGCGAACTCGCCGGGTCGCGCCTGATCGACCTCAGGCTCGACGCGACGGTCGTCGATTTCCAGATCGCGGATTCCGGCGCGATCGAAGCCGTCGTCGTCGTCGGTCGCGACGGCGCGCGTCGCCGCGTGAGGGCCGCCCGCTTCGTCATCGCCGCCGGCGGTCTGGAATCGACGCGGCTGCTGATGATCGCACAGCGCCGGCGGCCCGACATGTTCGGCGGCGCCGAAGGTCCGCTGGGCCGCTATTACATGGGCCATGTCATCGGCGAGATCGCCGACATCTTCTTTCGCGACGAAAGATTCGACGACGCCTTCGACCTGCTGCGCGACGGCCGCGGCTCCTACACGCGCCGCCGCTTCACGCCGAGCCTCGAACTTCAGACGAAGCAGGGCCTGCCCAATATCTGCTTCTGGCCGATCGTTCCGCCGATCGCCGATCCGCGCCATCGCTCCGGCGCGCTCTCGGCGGTCGCGCTCGCCTTGTCAACGCCGGTCCTCAAGGGACTGTTGCTGCCCGAGGCGATCCGCATCCGCCACGTCGGCCCGCATGTCGACTGGGCGCCGCATCTGCGCAACGTGCTGTCGGACGCGCCGCGCATGGCGGCCTTTCTCCTCCGCTTCATGTGGCGCCGCTACGTCGCGGCCGAACGCATCCCCGGCTATTTCATCCGCAATCGCTCGATGCGCTATGGCCTGTCCTACCATTGCGAGCAGAGCCCGCGCGCCGACAGCCGCGTCACGTTGTCGGACGCGACGGACCGTCTCGGCGCGCCGCGTCTGCGCGTCGACCTGCGCTTTTCACGCGAAGACGCCGAAGGCGTCGTGCGCGCGCACGAAAGTCTCGCCGGATGGCTGCGCCGTTCGAACATCGCCGAGGTCCACTATCGCCAGCCCGAAGCGCGGAATGTCGACGCCGTCCTCGCGCGCATGTCGCACGGCACGCACCAGATCGGCACGGCGCGCATGGGCGCGACGCGCGACGAGGGCGTGGTCGACCGCGATCTGCGCTGCTTCGACGCGCCCAATCTCTTCGTCGCGAGTTCGGCGGTCTTCTGCACCTCCGGCCAGGCTAATCCGACGCTTTCGATCATCGCTTTCGCCGTGCGCCTCGCCGAGCGTCTGGCGCGCGACAGCGCGCGACGGCCCGAGATCACACCGGAGAGCGCGCATGCGACATGACGCGCGCGATCAGTTCGTCGTACCGGTCGAGCGCCACGTCGAGCGCAAATGCGCGCGCCCGCGCCTGGCGCGGCGCAGGATCGCCGGGCGCCGCCAGCGCGGCGTCGATCGCCCGGGCGAGCGCGTCCGGATCGTCGACCGGGACGACCGCGCCGAGGTCGGGCGCATCGATGATTTCCTGAGGGCCGCCGCAGGCAGTGACGACGCAGGGCAATCCGCAGGCGAGCGCCTCGACGCAGGCAAGGCCGAACGTTTCTCTGAACGACGACAGGACGAAGCAGCGCGCCTGCTCGAGGTCGGCCGAAACATCGTAGGCGAAACCCGGCAGTTCCACGCGTTGTTCGAGGCCGAGTTCGTTCCTGAGAGCCGTCAGTTCGTCGCGCATCGGGCCTTCGCCGAGAATCCGCAGCCGTGCGCCGGGCGTCTCGACCTGCGCGAAGGCGCGCAGCAGGCCGGCGAAATTCTTGTCTGGCGCGAGACGGCCGATCGCCACGACCAGCGGCGCGCGCGCGGCGATCTCGGCGCCCGTGCGGACGGGCGGAAAAGGATCCGGCGCGGCGGGATTGAACAGCGTGACGACGCGAGCGGCCGCGACGCCGAAACGCGCGACGAGATCGGCGCGCAGGCCGTCCGATACGGCGACCGTCGCCGCGGTCATGTGCGAGAGCGGCCGCGTCAGGCGATAGCCGATATTGCTCAGCCGCTCGCGCTCGGTCTCGTAGAAGCCGTGATAGCTGAGGATCGCGCGGTCGCGCCGGCCCGCGAGCGCGGCCGCGACCGTGTGCTTGAGGTTCGAGACGGAAATCGCCGACAGGCTGGCGTCGGGTCGGCGGCGGCGCAGGTGCGAGGCGAGCGCGAGGGTTGCGGCGGCGTGGCCGCGCGGAAGAACGACGAGCCGCGCCTCATTGCCGAGCGCGGCGAGATTTTCCTGGGCCTCGAAATCGACGACGAAGTCGATCTCGTCGCCGCGCCGTGCAAAGCCGGCCGCGAGCCGCGCCCAGACGCGCTCCGCGCCGCCGCCGACCAGCGCATGCGTGTAGAACAGCAGTCTGCGGGGCTTCATGCGTCGAATCGAGGCCAATCGTCGGACCCCTGCGTTTTAGGCGATCGCCGCGGCCTTGGGAAACGCGCGCCATGACGGCGATCCGCCTGCTCCTGCCGCAAGGCGACGTCCGCCGCTGGCACCTTGCCCTGATCGCGCGGCTGGAAAACGCCGGCGGGCATGTCGGCGTCGCGACGGCGCCGGGCCCGGCCGCGCCGCTCGCCCTGCGCCTGTGCGAAGAGGTCGAAGGCCTGCTCTATGGCGCGCGCGGCGCGGGCCTCTGCGAAAGGACCGACGCCGCGCCGGTCGAGACCGCAAGCGAAAGCGGCGCGCTGATCTTCGATCTGACCGGCGCCGAGGCCACGCCGGCAGGCGCTTTGGCGCCGCTCTACGACGGCGCGCCGGGCGACGCGGCGC
>JBDHTL010000070.1:0-18366 GCA_039808645.1 Rhodoblastus sp.
GAGTGGGAGTGAGGGGAGAACGCTCAGCGCACGAACGAAAAAGCATCAGGAGTGATTCAGGCTAACACGTATGATGTCCCTCTCGGAGTTGAGGGTAACGTGTCGAGTCTCGAAGGCATCTTCGAGAATGCGCGGATCAGTGAGCTTGTAGTCCAGCGAACGGATCGACCACCTTCACCCCAAACCGCGCAAAATCCCGGACATTGCGCGTCGCCACGATCAGCCCGTGCGTCAGCGCCACCGCTGCGATCATGGCGTCAATCGCCAGCGTCGGCGCTTGGCCGTGCATCAGCCGGCCCCAGGTCCGAAACGCAGCTGCGTCCATCGGCAGGATTGCGCGGCTGCGCTCGATTTCCGCCAGCCAGGCCTCCAGTTCGTGCGCACGCGACGCATCTTGCTTGCGCGTCTTCTCGATGCCGGCCTGAATTTCGCCGATCGTCACCGCGCAGATCGCGACATCCTTATCATCGAGCCCGCGCAGCCATTCCACGACCGCGCCGTGCGGCTTCGGACGCCGCAGTTCCGAGACGACGTTGGTGTCGAGGAGATACATGGTCAGTCGAACGACGGCGCTTTTCGCACCCGCATCTTCTTGCGGTCCGGCAATTCGAGATCGAACCGCGCCTCGTCGCTCAGCAGCAGTTCCTTCAGCGACGGCCGCGCCGCCGCCTGCAGGCGCTTCCACTCCTCGAGCGGAACGAGCACGGCGGTCTCCGCGCCGCGCTTGGTGACGACCTGCGGCCCCTCGGCAAGGCACGTTTCGAGAAACTCGGAAAACCGCGCCTTGGCGTCCTGGACGGACCAGTTGGGCATTGGGTATCTCCTTACACTAGTCATATAACTAGTCAGGATACCGTTCGGCGTCAACCGTATATCCCAATCACATATCCCTCCCGCACCGCCATCCTCCTCACATGGCCCGCACAAAACTCTTCCAGTCCAACCGCTCACGGGCGGTGCGCCTGCCGGAGGATGTCGCCTTTCCGGAAGGCGTGAGCGAAGTTCGGATTTTGCGGGATGGCGCGAAGCGCGTGATTGCGCCGGTCGACAGCGCCTGGGACGATTTCTTCGCCGCCCCCGGCGTCGACCTTCCCGCGCGCGAGCAGCCCGAGGCGCAGGCGCGGCGAAAGCTCTGATGCTGCGCTACGCGCTCGACACCGATCTCTGCATCCACGTCCTGCGCCACCGCACCGTGCGTTTGCGGGAAAAATTCAACGCTGAGGCGGATGGGCTCTGCATCTCGACCATCGTTCTGACCGAACTGCTGCACGGCGCGGCGAAGTCGCAACGGCCCGTCGAGACGCGCCGCGAGGTCGAGCGCTTCGTGGCGCGACTCGAGGTTCTGCCCTTCGACGCGGACGCCGCCGCCCATGCCGCCGACATCCGCGCCGCGCTGGAAAGACAAGCCCAGGGCGTCGGCGGCTACGACGTGCTGATCGCCGGCCACGCGCGCAGCCGCGGCCTCGTCGTCGTCACCGGCAACCTGCGTGAGTTTCGTCGCGTCGAAGGTCTGCGCTGCGAGGACTGGCTCGCCTAACCCCTGATATCCGGCTCCACCAGCTTCGCCAGATTGCGCAGGGATTCCTGCCAGCCGAGGTAGCAGGCTTCCGGCGGGATGGCGTCGGGGATGCCTTCCTGCACGATTTCGATTTCCGCGCCGACCGAAACCTTGCGGATGGTCACTGTCGTCTGCATTTCGCCCTGCATGTGCGGATCGTCGAAAACGTTCGTATAGCGCAGGCGTTCGCCGGGCTTCAGTTCGAGATACTTGCCGCCGAAGGCATGGCTCGCGCCGGTCGTGAAATTGCGGAAGGAGGCGCGGTGCGCGCCGCCGACGTGCGGGTCGAGCTGGTGCACGGTGCAGGCGAAGCCGTTGGGCGGCAGCCATTTGGCCAGCGCGTCCGCCTCGATGAAGGCGCGATAGATCTTATCCGGCGTCGTGGTCAGGACGCGGTGCAGGCGAACGGTTCCGGACATTGCAATCTCCCTCGGCGCGCCGGCGCGCGCGATCGCTGATCATCGCGGCAAACATGGTTCCAGTGCGGCGGGTTCCCGGCGCGCGGATGGACGTCGCGATCCGCCTGCGCCCCCGCCACCATGCGCGTCTCGAAACATCGAAGGAAGCGGGACGCATTGCAACCCGATCGCTGGAACATCCTCATCGCGCTGTTCGCGGCGCGCGCCAGCGTCGGCTTCCATACCAGTTCGTCGCCTCCGTCGCGCTCGGCCTCGTCGTCGGCCTGCCGGCGGGTCCGATCATGGTCTTGCCCTCGCTGGCGCTAAAACCGTCCGAGCGCCGTCGGCATGGGCATTTTCTGCACGATCTTCTATCTGCTGATGGTGCGCGCGCCGCCGGGTCGGCAAAGCCCACGTTTCAGGCGGGCGCGGCGGGACGTAAATGCTTGCAGGACAGGAGGCGGCCTTGGCGAAGAGACCGATCATCTACGGCATCAGGAATTGCGACACGATGAAGAAGGCTCGCGCCTTTCTCGACGCGAAAGGCGTGGCCTACGACTTTCACGACTACAAGGCGGCGGGCGTCGAACCCGCGAAGCTGAAGGCCTGGGCCAGGATCGTGGGCTGGGAAAAGCTGCTCAACCGCGCCGGAACGACATTCCGGAAACTCCCCGACGCGGAGAAAGAGGGACTGGACGAGCCCCGCGCGCTCGCGCTGATGGAAGCGCAGCCCTCCATGATCAAGCGTCCGGTGCTCGAAGCCGGCGGCAAGGTCCTCGTCGGCTTTTCGCCGGAGAGCTACGCGGCGATCGGGGGATAGCGCGGGGCGACGATTGAAGCCTCTCCCCGCGGCGCTAAGATAGGCGCCGCAGGCGGGAGAAGCGAGTGGCGGGCGATCCTTACAAGGTCATAGGCGTCGAGAAGGGCGCGTCGCAGGCGGATATCCAGAAGGCCTACCGCCAGCTCGCCAAGAAGCTGCATCCTGACCTCAACCCCGGCGACAAGTCGGTCGAGGACAGGTTCAAGGAATTGTCGGCGGCTTACGGCATCGTCGGCGATCCCGCCAAGCGCGCGCGTTTCGACGCCGGCGAGATCGACGCGAGCGGCGCCGAGCGGCCGCCCCGGCAATATTACCGGGACTTCGCGGAGGAGGCCTCGCCCTATGCGCGCGACGACGCCTACGCCGATTACATGGACAATGGCGAATTCGCCGAAATCCTCGCCCGCGCCCGGCGCGCGCGCGCCAACCGGCGCGGCGGCGATGTCCACTATCGCCTGAAGCTCGGCTTCCTCGACGCCGTCAACGGCGGCAAGCAGCAGATCACGCTCGGCGACGGCTCGACGGTCGACCTCGCCATTCCCCCCGGCGCGCAGGAGGGGCAGATCCTGCGGTTGCGCGGCAAGGGCGAGCCCGGCCTCGGCGAGGGGCCGCCCGGCGACGCCCTCATCGAACTCGAAGTCGCGCCGCACGAGCGTTTCACGCGCAAGGGCGACGACATCCATGTCGATGCGCCGATCGGCCTGCGCGAGGCCGTGCTCGGCGGCGAGGCGCGCGTGCCGACGACGACCGGCGAAGTGGTCATGCGGGTGCCAAAATGGACGAATTCAGGCGCGGTGCTGCGCCTCAAGGGCAGGGGCGCCGCCCGCGCCGACGGCACGAAGGGCGACCAGTTCGTGACCCTGCGCCTCCGCCTGCCCGACAAGCCCGATCCCGAGCTCGAGCGGCTCATGGAAGCCTGGGGCCGCGGCGCCCAGCGCGAATCGACGGGGGCCTGACATGCGGACGCGGGAATTCGTCGTGGCGGCGGATATCGAGATCGAGGAACTGGAACGTTGGGTCGCCGAAGGCTGGCTCCTGCCGGCCGGCGAGGGAGAGGCCCGCATCTACACGCGGATCGACCTCGCGCGCGCCCATTTCATCCGCGACATCCGCGGCTTCGGCGTCAACGACGAGGGCGTGCCGATCATCCTGGACCTGGTCGATCAGGTGCACGGCCTGCGCCGCGCCCTGCGGGCGGCGACCGCCGCCGCCGAGCCAGAAACCGGCGACAGGAGCTGAGCGCTCCGCAACCCCGAACCTCGCTTTCGCCGTCTCCTTCTGCTAGAGCCTGCCTCAATTCCGAAAATTCCCGGGAAAGAGACGAGGCATGGCCGATATTTTCCGCGAGGTCGACGAAGAGGTCCGTCAGGATCAGGCCCTCGCGTTCTGGAAGAAATACCAGAATCTCATCGTCACGCTGGCGGCGCTCGTCGTGCTGGCGGCGGGCGGCTGGCGGTTCTGGCAGGCGCAGCAGCTCAAGGCCGCCTATGTGGCGGACGAGAAACTGCAGGCCGCGATGGCCCTGTCGCGCGAAGGCAAGCAGCAGGAGGCCGAGGCCGCCTTCGCCGCGCTGGCCAAGGACGCGCCGGCCGGCTACGCCGCCATCGCCCGGTTGCGCGCGGCCGGCGAACTCGCCGCCAGGGATCGCGCGGCCGCGGTCGCGGCTTTCGACAGGATCGGCGCCGATTCCGCTTTCGATCCGTTGTTCCGCGACGTCGCCAGGCTGCGCGCCGGCATGATCCGCGTCGACGACGCCGACATGAAGGAGATCGAGCAGCGCCTGGCCCCGCTCGCCGCCGCCGGCCAGCCCTTCCGCTCCTCGGCGCGCGAATTGCTCGGCCTCGCCGCGCTCAAGTTCGGCGACCTGGAGATGGCCGGTCGGATGTTCGATCAGATCGTGACCGATTCCGAATCCCCCGCCGCCATGAAACAGCGCGCCGAGGCGTTCCTGGGCCTGGTGCGGTCGGATCGAAAGCCGAAATAGTCTCACGCACTCGCCACGCCGTCATCGCGAGGAGAGAAGCGACGCGGCAACCCACCGGCGAACCGGATCAGGCGCCGGCCGATGGATTGCTTCGCTTCGCTCGCAATGACGGGCAAAGGTTCCGCATAGCCAGATGTCCTTCACCCTCGCCATCATCGGCCGCCCGAACGTGGGCAAGTCGACCCTGTTCAACCGGCTCGTCGGCAAGAAGCTCGCGCTGGTCGACGACCAGCCGGGCGTCACGCGCGACCGGCGCGAGGGCGAGGCGAAGCTCGGCGACCTGCGCTTCACCATCATCGACACGGCCGGCCTCGAAGAGGGCGACGCCGGCACGCTGTCCGGCCGCATGCGCGCGCAGACGGAAGCCGCGATCGAACAGGCCGACGCGATCCTCTTCATGATCGATGCGCGCGTCGGCGTGACGCCGGACGATTCCTATTTCGCCGGGCTGGTGCGCCGCGCCGGAAAACCGATCATCCTGGCCGCCAACAAGGCCGAAGGCCGTCTCGGCCAGTCCGGCGCGCTCGACGCCTTCTCGCTCGGCCTCGGCGATCCGATCGCGCTGTCCGGCGAACACGGCGACGGCATGGCCGAGCTTTACGGCGCGCTGCTGGAAGCCCTGCCCGAACAGACGCTGCCGGCGGACGAGGACGAAGTCGAGGAGCGCCGGACATTCGGCGACGACGAGGACGGTTCCGAACTCGACGTCGCCAAGCCTCTGCGCATCGCCGTCGTCGGCCGCCCCAACGCCGGCAAGTCGACCCTCATCAACCGCATCATCGGCGAGGACCGCCTGCTGACCGGGCCGGAAGCGGGCATCACCCGCGATTCCATCGGCCTCGATTTCCACTGGGGCGAGCGCAAGATCAAGCTATTCGACACGGCGGGCCTGCGCCGCCGCGCGCGGGTGACCGAGAAGCTCGAGAAGCTCGCCGCCGCCGACGCGCTGCGTGCGGTGAAATTCGCCGAAGTGGTCGTCGTCCTGCTCGACGCCACGATCCCGTTCGAGAAGCAGGACCTCACCATCGCCGATCTCGTGGAACGCGAGGGCAGGGCGCTGGTGATCGGCCTCAACAAATGGGATCTGGTCGAGGATCGCGGCGGCGCGCGGATCAGGGAATTGCGCGAGGAGGCCGGGCGCCTCCTGCCGCAGCTACGCGGCGCGCCGGTGATCGCGCTGTCCGGCGCGACGGGCAAGGGCGTCGACAAGCTGATGGACGCGATCATGGCGGTGCAGGAGACCTGGAACCGCCGCATCTCGACATCGCGGCTCAACCGCTGGCTCGAAGGCGCGCTCGAACAAACGCCGCCGCCCGCCGTCTCCGGCCGCCGCATCAAGATCCGCTACATCACGCAGGCCAAGGCGCGCCCGCCGCATTTCGTCCTGTTCGGCAACCAGCTCGATCAGCTGCCGACGAGCTATGAGCGCTATCTCCTGAATTCGTTGCGCGAAAACTTCGACCTGCCGGGCGTACCGCTGCGCCTGTCGAAGCGCATGGGCGAAAATCCCTACGAGAAGAAGCGCAGGTAGCGGGCCGCCGGTCCGCGGCGATGTGCGCATTGGCGCCGCCGTGTTGGCGCCACGAAACGATCCTGGTCGATGAGTCGGCCCGGATCGATCGCCGGCGCCCCGCTACGCCGGCTCCCGGAAGCTCAGCAGCTTTCCTTGCGGGAAGTCGTAGATCTTGCCCGTCTCGTTCCATTCCGGCGAGCACAGCGCGGCGACGGCCGGCGCCGCCTCGGCCGGCGTCTTCAGCGTCAGCGGGTCCTCGCCCGGCATGGCCTTGGCGCGCATCGCCGTGCGCAGCGGGCCGGGGTTGAACAGCATGACGCGGATGTTGGAGATGTTCCTGGTCTCCGCCGCATAGGTGCGCCCGATCATGTCGAGCGCGGCCTTGGTCGTGGCGTAGAGGCCCCAATAGGCGCGCGGTTCCGCGCGCGTGCTTGCGCCCGAGGACACGAAGACGACGCGGCCGGCGTCCGAGCGCTGCAGCAGCGGGTCGAGCGAGCGAACGAGCCGCCAGTTGGCCGTCACGTTGACCGACATGACCTTGTCCCATTCCGCGGGATCTATATGGCCGAGCGGCGAGATGACGCCGAGGAGCCCGGCGTTGCCGACGAGAACGTCGAGCTTGCCCCAGCGCTCGTGGATCGCCGCGCCCAGCCGGTCGATCGCCTCGTGGTCGGCCAGGTCGCAGGGAACGAGCGTGGCCTCGCCCCCGACCTTGCGGATCTCGTCGTCGAGTTCCTCGAGACCGCCCTGCGTGCGCGCCAGCGCGATCACATGCGCCCCCTGGCGGGCGAGTTCGAGCGCGACCGCATAGCCGATGCCGCGCGAGGCGCCGGTCACGAGGGCGATCCGGTTGGAAAGGGGGGAAGCCATGGACGAAACTCACGTAAGCAAGGGCGGCGGGCCGGGGTCGGCCGCCTTCTAGCACGTCCGGGCGGGATGTGCGCGCGCGCTCGAATGTCGCGCCCTCGGGCGCCGCGTCGGCGAAGGCGCAGCGAGAGATGGACCGCGAGCCTTCAGGCTCGCATCGAAATCGGCGAGCCCGAAGGCTCGCGGTCCGGCGTCAGGCGGCTTCAGCCCGCTTCGGCCAGCAGCGACAGCTGCTGTTTGCCGGTGTCGCCGCCGACGTCGGTCAGAACGGTCGGATAGTCGCCGGTGAAGCAATGGTCGGTGAATTGCGGCCGTTGCGGGTTGCGGCCGTCCTCGCCCATCGCCCGGTAGATGCCGTCGACCGACAGGAACGCCAGCGAGTCGCAGCCGATATAGGCGCGCATCTCTTCGAGGTTGTGCGTGGCGGCGAGCAGCTTGTCGCGCTGCGGCGTGTCGATGCCGTAATAATCGGGATGGGTGATCGGCGGCGAGGAAATTCGGAAATGCACCTCGCGCGCGCCGGCGTCGCGCATCATGCGCACGATCTTCACTGACGTCGTCCCGCGCACGATGGAATCGTCGATCAGCACGATGCGTTTGCCGGCCACTACGCTCTTGTTGGCGTTGTGCTTCATGCGCACGCCGAGTTCGCGCACGTTCTGCGTCGGCTGGATGAAGGTGCGCCCGACGTAATGGTTGCGGATGATGCCAAGCTCGAAGGGAATGCCGGCCTGCTGCGCATAGCCGATCGCCGCCGGCACGCCGGAATCGGGCACGGGCACGATCACGTCCGCCTCGACCCCGGACTCCCGCGCGAGCTGCGCGCCCATCGCCTTGCGCACGTCGTAGACGGGACGGCCGTGCACGACGGAATCGGGGCGGGCGAAATAGATGTATTCGAAGATGCAGGGCCGCGCCGGCTGTTGCGGGAACGGCTTCAGGCTCTCGATGCCCTCGTCCGAGATGACGACGACCTCGCCGTTCTGGATGTCGCGCACGAAGCGGGCGCCGATGATGTCGAGCGCGACGGTCTCGGAGGCCAGAATATACTTGCCGTCGAGTTCGCCGAGCACCAGCGGGCGAATGCCGAGCGGGTCGCGCGCGCCGATCAGCTTCTTGTTGGTCAGCGCCACCAGCGAATAGGCGCCCTCGAGCTGGCGGATCGCCTCGATGAAGCGCTCGACGATGCGCTGCTTGCGGCTGCGCGCCACCAGATGCAGCACGACTTCCGTATCGGAGGTCGACTGGTAGATCGCGCCGTCGCGGATGAGTTCGCGACGCAGCGTCAGGCCGTTCGTCAGATTGCCGTTGTGCGCGACGGCGAAGCCGCCGGACGAGATTTCGGAGAACAGCGGCTGCACGTTGCGCAGGATCGTCTCGCCGGTCGTCGAATAGCGGACATGGCCGATCGCCGCATCGCCTGACAGCCCCTGCATTGTGCTCGCGCGCGAAAAGTGGTCGCCGACGAGGCCGAGACGGCGTTCCGAATGGAATCGCTGGCCGTCGAAGGACACGATGCCCGCCGCTTCCTGGCCGCGATGCTGGAGCGCGTGCAGGCCGAGCGCGGTGATGGTGGCGGCTTCGGGGTGGCCGAAAATGCCGAACACCCCGCACTCTTCGCGCAGGGTGTCTCCGTCCAGATCAAATCCGGGCCTGTCGAGTTGCGGGTCCGGCAGCGGGGCGCCCGCCTCGGATTTGCTGGGGTGGTGCGTCATCCTGCAAGCTCCATGCGACCGTCATGCCCGCCCGTGGCGGCTCCTGCTCCTTCGCGTCGCCTCGTGCGGCGGCTTCTCATCTGCGCGGCTGCGCCGGCCCGCCGGCGGTCAGCGCGTCGAGCTTCTGCCGGTCGGCCGGCTTGATCGAGGGAGTCGTCTCCGAACGCTGGCTGCCGGCCGGCCGCGCGGGCTGCGGCGACTTGGAATCGTCGCCCTCGGCGGGGGCGTCTTCCGGCGGCGCGCCGGGCTTGCTCTTCTTCAGCTTGGCGAGAATGCTTTCCGGATCGTCCGGCAGCAGCGCCATGATCTGGTCGCCGGTCGCCGACAGCAGCGGGCGCATCTTGGCGTTCTTCACCCATTCCGGCTGCGTCTTCTCCGGCACGAGCCAATTGAAGAAGATGAAGGCGACGGCGCACAGCAGAAGGCCCCTTGCGGCTCCGAACAGGAAGCCGAGCGAACGGTCGAGAGCGCCGACCTTCGAATCGAGGATCATGTCCGAAATGCGGACCGTGACGATCGAGACGACGATCAGGGCGACGAAGAACACGATGCCCGCGGCGGCCGCGAGTGCGATCGTGTCTTTCGATATGTAGGGTTTGAGATAGGGAACCACCAGTGGGTGCAGGTAGAGCGCCGCCAGGGCCGCCGCCGCCCAGGAGGCGATGGCGAGCACTTCGCGGGTGAACCCGCGCAGCATCGCGAGCAGCGACGATACGAGGATGACGCCGATCAGACCCAGATCGAGATAGGAAGGCATGAAAACTTGGCCTCGCGAAAATTGGCCTCGCGCAGACGGCGCCAGCTCGAATGCGGCTCCGCCCGCCGCCACGCCGCCGCCAGAACAGGATTCGGGACCTCGGCGCGATGCGCGACCTTATAGAGGAGTCCGCTGGCGACGTCACCTTCGTCCGCGCTCCGGCGGGTCCGGGCGCGGCTTGTTCGAAAACCTATGAGGTCGGCCGACCGGTCGCGTCGATGGATTATGGGCGAAACGGCCTCTGTGGCGGCCCCCGCGAATTTCTGCGCCGCGCCGCGCCCGACCCGTGGACCGCGCCTCCCGCCGCGCGATAGTTTCGCGCGGGAGGAAACCGCATGACCTGGGCAAATGGATTTGAAACGCCGCTCGTGATGTCGGGCCCGCTGCGCCGTCCACGGCAGATGCTGGCCGATCAGGAATACGGCGGCCACACGTCAATCCACGACGACGCCATGGCCGAGAAGCTCGGCTTCCGGGCGGGGCCGATCGAGGGGCCGACGCATTTCAGCCTGTTTCCGCCGCTGCTCGAGCGCGTCTGGGGCCGCGACTGGTACGAGCGGGGCTGCATTTCCGCGCACTACCAGAACATGGTGGTGGAGGGCGAAGAGGTCCGCGCCTTCGTCGAACTGCCGCCCTCCGGCGGCAGGCGCACGAAGGCCTGGGCGCAGAAGGCCGACGGCACGCCGGTGCTGGAGGCCTCGGCCTCGATCGGTCCCGATCACGGCGAGACCTTGCTGGACGCGCGGATGAAGGCGCTGCGTCCTCCGGAAAGGCTCGTCATCCTCGCCGACCTGCGCGTCGGCATGAAAGGCGCCGAAGACGAGCGCGTGCGCATGGACGCCGACCAGAACATGGGCGCGCTCTATCCGTTCTCCCTGAACCAGAAACTCTCGGTCATCACCGAGAGTTCGTCTTGGCATTCGGGCGCCGACAACCCCTGGGGCCGGCCGATCGTGCCGCTCGAAATGGTCTCGGTGCTGGCGGAATATTCGAGCGCGAAGGCCGGATTTCCGGTGAAGGGCCCCGCGGTCGGCCTGTTCGCCGACCAGGAGATCCGCATGATCGACGGCCCGCTCTTCGTCGGCGAGGATTACGTGATCCGCCGCGAGATCGCCGCGCTGTCGGAGAGCAAGCGCACCGAGAGCTACTGGGTGCGCTCGCGCATCTACGACGCGACGGGAACGAGGCAGGTCGCCGAAATGCTGCTGAACCACGCGACGCTGAAACATTCCTACGCGGGCTATGCGGGCGCTGCCGGCGCGTGAGGCTTCAGCGCGGGATGTATTTCATGACCTTCCGGTAGACGATCTTGGCGCCGGCGCGCAGGCCGCGCCGGGCCGTTTCGATCTCGCCGGTCACGGCGAAGCCCAGCCCCGGACTGCCGATCAGCAGGTCCGCGACGCGGCGGCGGCCCTTCCAGATCGCCTCGATGCTGCGTTCGCCCGGCAAGGCGCAGGAATCGACCAGCGTGAAATCCGGGTCGGCGAGCAGCAGGCGCGACAGGTCGACCATGAGCTGCGCGCCGGGCGAAAAATCGGCATAGCTCTCGTCGTAGGCGACCTTCCAGTAGAAGGCCGTTTCGCCGGCATAGAGCAGGATGGCGGCCGCGATGGGCGCGCCGTTCAGTTCGAGCCAGGCGATCTTGCAGCGGTTTTCGCGCGACAGGCCGCGCAGGAAGCCGCGCGCGAGCGCCAGCGTGCGGATCGAGGAGGCGAGCGCTGTGCGCCGCCGTCCCTTCCAGCCGGAGGCCTCGAGTTCGAAAAACGCTTCCATCTCCGTTTCCACCGCCGCTCCCGAGGCGATGCGAGTGACGATCTCGCCCTGTTCGGCGAGCCGGCGCCGAAGGCGACGGAACTTTTTGCGCCGACCGGGCGAAATCATCTGGTCGAGGTTGGTCCCGCCGTGAAGCGCCGCGCGCGCGCCGTCGTCGAATTCGAGGCAATCG
This sequence comes from Rhodoblastus sp., assembly GCA_039808645.1. Lineage (GTDB taxonomy): Bacteria > Pseudomonadota > Alphaproteobacteria > Rhizobiales > Beijerinckiaceae > JAJXWB01. The sequence continues at coordinate 11,558 of JBDHTL010000070.1, forward strand.
GCCGCGCGCATCTGCGAGGCGCGGCGGATCGCGGCGGCCGCCGGGCCCGTGCGCGGCGTCATGTGCAGCGCCAGGCCGCGCGGACGTCCTTCCCCGACCCAGGCAAGGAAGGCTGAAAAGGCTTCGACCGCATGGTCGCGGTCGAGCAGCGGCGCTCCGAGCGCCATCAGCGGATCGCGCCAGGCGCGCGCCGGCCCGAGCGCGCCGAGGCGGCCGGACGGCGCGAGCGGCAGGGCGCCGATCATGCGCATGCGCCCGTCGATCCGCTTGCGCGCGAGGAGAACGGTCGGGCGGCGCGAGGCGACGAGTTGCCGGGCGGCCGGAAGAATGAAATCCGGCTCGAAGAAGGGATTGGGCTCGGCCGCGCGCGCCGCCAGCCGCGCCCATTCCGCGCGATGGATGCGCGCGGCCGCAATGTCGAGCGCCTCGACGTGGACAGCGCCATCGCGCAACGCGCTCTCGCGCGGCTTCGCGCGGCGCTCGCGCGGGCCGACCCAAGGCTCGCGCCGCCGGTCGGGGTCGCCCCCGGGCGTTGCGGTCGCGTCGAACACGTTTGACTCCTTGCCGATGGAGCCCGCGCCGTCCGGCCGAGCTCCAAACCCTCGGAAACAAACTGGCTACAAATTTATTGAGTTTCTCTTCCCGCGACGCGCGGCGACGCGTTAATGCGGCATCGGACGACGGATTCGCGGACGACGGAACGTCGCGAACGCGCTTGCGCCGTCAGGCCCGCTCCCGAACGCGCTCGCGTTGCGGATTGCGCTGGGGAGCGGCGGAGGCGATGTCCGCGACCAGCGCCGAAATATGGCCGCAGCGCTGGAGCGCGACGCCGGCCGGCGCATCCTCGCCCTTGTCGGACGGCGGCGGCGGCAGGACGGCGCGGCGGAAGCCGAGCTTCGCCGCCTCCTTCAGGCGCAGGCCCGTATGGATGACCGGCCGGATCGCGCCGGACAGGCCGATTTCGCCGAAATAGCAGGCGTCCGGCGGCAGGGGCGCGCCGGTCAGCGACGAGACCAGCGCCGCCGCCGCGGCCATGTCGGCGGCCGGCTCGGCAATGCGCAGCCCGCCGGCGATCGAGAGATAGACGTCGTGGCCGCCGAGCCGCACGCCGCCGTGCGCCTCGAGAACCGCCAGCACCATCGAGAGCCGCTGCGAATCCCAGCCGACCACGGCGCGGCGCGGCGTGCCCAGCGTCGTCGGCGTCGCCAGCGCCTGGATTTCCAGCAGCATCGGCCGGGAGCCCTCCATGCCCGCCAGCACGGCGGCGCCCGGCGCGCCGGCCTCGCGACCGGCGAGGAACAGGGCGGAGGGGTTGGCGACCTCCGCCAGACCCGCCCCGGTCATCTCGAACACGCCGATCTCGTCGGTCGGCCCGAACCGGTTCTTCTGCGCCCTGAGCATGCGGAAGTGGTGCGCGCCGTCGCCCTCGAAAGAGAGAACCGCGTCGACCATGTGCTCGACCACGCGCGGGCCGGCGACCTGGCCGTCCTTGGTGACGTGGCCGACCAGCACGACGCAGGCGCCCGTCGTCTTGGCGAAGCGGATCAGGGCCTGCGCGCTGCCGCGCACCTGCGTGACCGTGCCCGGCGCGGAATCGACTGTGTCGGTGAACATGGTCTGGATCGAATCGATGACGACCAGGGCAGGGCGCTCGCCCTGCATCAGCGTCGCCAGAATGTCTTCCACATGCGTCTCGGCCGCCAGTTGCACGGCGGCGTCGGCCAGCCCCAGCCGCGCGGCCCGCATGCGCACCTGCGCGGTCGCCTCCTCGCCGGAAATGTAGACGACCCGGCGCTTTTTCCGCGCGAGAACGGCGCAGGTCTGGATCAGCAGCGTCGACTTTCCGATGCCGGGCTCGCCGCCGATCAGCAGGACCGAGCCGGGCACGAACCCGCCGCCGGTGACGCGGTCGAATTCGCGGATGCCGGAGACGATGCGCGGCGCCTCGGCGCTCTCGCCGTCGAGCCCCTCCAGCTTGAACGGCCGGCCCTTCGTTACGCGGCCCGCCGTCGCCGCGCCGATCCCGGCGGCGACCTGTTCCTCGACGATCGTGTTCCACTCGCCGCAGGATTCGCACTTGCCCTGCCAGCGGTTGGAGACGGCGCCGCAGTTCTGGCAGACGAAGGACGATCGGGAACGGACCATGAACATGTCTAGGCGGATTCGTCGCCTCCCGCAAGCCGTCAGCTCCGCCTTTCCGGGCCTTCAGCGCGCGAAATGAAACAGCCGCCACAGGGCGGCGAACATCGACAGGGCCGCGACGAGCGTCAGGAATCCGACCACGGCGAAATGGGCGCGCGCATAGGAAAACCGTCGCGGGACGTTGGCGTCGGCGCGGGCCGCGACATGCGCCCGCGTCCCGTTTCGGGCCGCATGGGCCGGCGCGAAGCCGATCGCGAATTTCGACATGCGCGCCTCCTGTCGCGGTCGGGCGCAGATCCGCGCCGTTCTGCGACGGGATCTCGCCTTCGGAAGGCAGGCTGCAAGCCGCGCGCCGTTATCCCCGCGCTTCGAGGTTGCGCTTGATGTTGGCGAGCGCCGTCGCCGCCTCTGCGTCGATCCGCGCCACCATCTCGGGCGTCGGCGGCTTCGGCCGGGCCGGATTGCGCAACGTGCGGGTGAATCGCGTTCCCTCGGCCGCAGGTTCGCAGCGATATTCCACCACGATCGGCCCGGTGAATTCCGTTCCCGTGAGGCCGTTCCAGAGGCGCGGCTGGTCGCAGGCGATCACCAGCCAATCGAGTTCGACGGGCCCCGAGCGCGTGCTCCAATGTTCGTGGAACGTGTCGCCGAAGCGCATCGGCCGGTCGTCGCACAGGAGCTCGTGCGAGGAGGCGATCCAGTGCGGCCAGGTCCTGGGATTGCTGACGTAGTCGAACACAGCGTCGGGCGCCGCGGCGATGACGATCGAATGGCTGCGTTCGAAGGGATGCGTCGGCGGGCCGGCAGGCATGGCGTCAGTTCCTTTGTTTTCGCGGGAAGCCTCTGCTTGAATGAAACCACGGAACGATCCGGCGAGGAAACGGAGCCCATGGCGCATATCGGCAAGAACGTGAAACTGAACGACCCGGCCTTTGTCCACGAGACGGCCTACATCTACGGCCGGGCGACGATCGGCAAGGACGTCTCGATCTGGCCTTACGTCGTCATGCGCGCCGAGATGCACGAGATCGTCATCGGCGAGCGCACCAACATCCAGGATTTCGTGATGGTGCATGTCGGCGGTTCGACGCCGACCGTCGTCGGCGCCAATTGCTCGATCACCCATCACGTGACGATCCACGGCTGCACGATCGGCGACAATTGCCTCATCGGCATCAACGCCACGATCATGGACGGCGCGGTCATCGGCAATAATTGCATCGTCGCCGGCCATTCCATCGTCACCGAGAACGCCGTCTTCCCCGACAATTCGATCATCGCCGGCGTGCCGGCAAAAGTGGTGAAGACGCGCGACAGCGGCGCCGCGAACAGGGCCAACGCCGAATGGTATTTCCAGAACGCGCTGCGCTACGCCAGGGGCGAAGATGTCATGTGAGGGGCTTCACGCGAGGCGCGTCATGAGAGCGTTCGGCAGATAGGCCTGCACGAGCTTCGGCCGCCGGCGCGCGAGCGCCGGGCCGAGCCGCAGCAGCGCCTCGGCGAAGGCGCCGCCGAACACCGCGCCGTCGTCGGGCGCATCGTGCAGGAAGGCGAGGCCGAGGTCCTCGCAGATCCGGCACTCGTCGTCGGAATGCGCGACCGCCACCATGTCGCCGAAGCGGACGCCGCGCAGCGCCAGCCGCTCGACGGCCGCGAAGAAGCTGTCCGCGAACAGCCGGCGCGTCGAAATCTCGCGCCAGGCGGGGTCGATGCAGGTCCGCACGAGATAGATGTGGTAGACGCCGGGCTGCGACAGGTCCTCGCAATCGCGCGAATGGATGTCGAAGGGCTCGATCAGGCCGGCGAGCGCCCGGTCGAAGGCGAGCGGCTCCAGCGCCTCTATTCGCCAGTAGGCGACGACATCGGCGGCCTCGTTGGTCAGGGCGCCCCAAGTGTCCGGATTCGCCTCGAAAACCGGCGCCCAATGGATGGCCGACCCGATATGCCCATGCGACTCCACGGGATAGATCCGGCCTTCGAGTTCGAGGATGCGGCGGACCAGGCCGACCGGCGAAAGCCCGTGCCGGCTCAGATTCCGCAGGTTGAGCGTCCAGAGATCGGGCAGGTCTGCGACAGGGCGGAGATGGCTTGAGCCTGACATGACGTCGATGGTTAAGCAGGACCCGTGCCGGGAGCGTTGCTCGTTCTTGTCCCGCTCATGTCCGGGCCGCAGGCCCTGCCGGGGATTGACGACGCGCGGCCGCCCCGCCGCCCTTGCATCGGGCCCCCCTCGCGCCTAAACCCTGCCGCGACAAATTCTCCGCCAAGGCGCGACCATTCAAGGCAGGCCCATGCACCGCTATCGTTCCCACACCTGCGGCGATCTTCGCGCCGGCGACGCCGGCCAGGTTGCGCGTCTGTCCGGCTGGTGCCATCGCATCCGCGACCACGGCGGCGTGCTGTTCATCGACCTGCGCGACCATTACGGCGTCACGCAATGCGTGGCGGACCCGGATTCGCCCGCCTTCAAGCTGGTCGAGACGTTCCGGTCCGAATGGGTCGTGCGTCTCGACGGCAAGGTGCGCATCCGCCCCGAGGGCACCGACAATGCCGACATGCCCACGGGCGCGGTCGAGCTCTACATCACCGAGGCGGAAGTGCTCGGCCCCGCCGCCGAACTGCCGCTCAACGTGTTCGGCGACCAGCCTTACCCGGAAGAGACGCGCCTCAAGTACCGGTTCTTGGACCTGCGCAAGGAAAAGCTCCACCGCAACATCATGTTGCGCGGCGCCGTGATCGACAGCTTGCGCCGGCGCATGAAGGAGGGCGGCTTCAACGAATTCCAGACGCCGATCCTGACCGCTTCGTCGCCCGAAGGCGCGCGCGACTTCCTGGTGCCCTCGCGCATCCATCCCGGCAAGTTCTACGCGCTGCCGCAGGCGCCGCAGCAGTACAAGCAGCTGCTGATGATGGCGGGCTTCGACCGCTACTTCCAGATCGCGCCCTGTTTCCGCGACGAAGATCCTCGCGCGGATCGTCTGCCCGGCGAATTCTACCAGCTCGACATCGAGATGAGCTTCGTCGAGCAGGAGGACGTCTTCGCGGCGATGGAGCCGGTGATGCGCGGCGTGTTCGCGGAATTCGCCGGCGACGACAAGGTGACGCCGAGCCCGTGGAGGCGCATCCCCTACGCCGAATCCATGCGCAAATATGGCTCAGACAAGCCGGACCTGCGCAACCCGCTCGTCATGCAGGACGTGTCGGAACATTTCCGCGGCTCGAACTTCAAGGTTTTCGCGCGTCTGCTCGAACAGCCGAAGAACCAGGTCTGGGCGATCCCGGCGCCGTCGGGCGGCCAGCGCACGTTCGCCGACCGCATGAATTCGTGGGCGCAGAGCGAGGGTCAGCCGGGCCTCGGCTACATCCTGTTCTTCGACCGCGCCAGGGACGAGACGGTGCAGAAGGAACAGCCGGGCGCGACCGGCGTCGGCGCGCGCGGCCCGCTCGCCAACAACATCGGCCCGGACCGGTCCGAGGCCATTCGCGCGCAACTGGGCCTGACGGCGGGCGACGCCGCCTTCTTCGTTGCGGGCGATCCCGCCGCCTTCGTGAAATTCGCAGGCTCTGCGCGTGCGAAACTCGGGCAGGAGCTGAAGCTGATCGACGAGACGCGTTTCGAATTCGCGTGGATCGTCGATTTCCCGATGTACGAGTGGAACGAGGAGGAGAAGAAGGTCGACTTCTCGCACAACCCCTTCTCGATGCCGCAGGGCGGCCTCGACGCGCTGAACGGCCAGGACCCGCTGACCATCAACGCCTTCCAGTACGACGTCGCCTGCAACGGATACGAACTGGCCTCGGGCGGCATCCGCAACCACAAGCCGGAAGCGATGGTGAAGGCCTTCGAGATCGCCGGCTATGGGCGCGAGACGGTCGAGGAGCGCTTCGGCGGCATGTTCCGCGCCTTCCACTATGGCGCGCCGCCGCACGGCGGCATGGCGGCCGGCGTCGACCGCATCATCATGCTGCTGGCGGGCGAGCAGAACCTGCGCGAAGTCGCGCTGTTTCCGATGAACCAGCGCGCCGAAGACCTGCTGATGGGCGCGCCCTCGGAAGCCTCGACGAAGCAGCTGCGCGAACTTCATATCCGGCTGAACCTGCCGGAGAAGTGAACGGTTCTTTCACTTTCTAAGTTGGATGTTAAGTTTCGCTAACAGTCGATTCTGGAGGGAGCCGGGACCATGAATCAGAGCCTCGAAGAGCTTCTCAATCGCGCAAAGAGCGTGACCATGTCAGCTTCGCAGCAAGAAGCGCAGCGCCAGAGCTTTGCGTTCGGAAGTGCCGCAATTGAGAACAGCGCGGTGACGAAGGATATCGTTCGGCAGGCGGCGTCTGATCTTGCCGCCCGCAGGACTCACGTCGTTAAAATTGATCAAACAGCAATTATACGCCGCGATTGACCGCGTTGGGGGCCGACTTGATGGAGACGACGGGGCCGGAAAGGCACAGTGAATCAAGCGAACCCGATTTAATTTCCGACCCGCAGGAAGTCGCGGCCGCAGAGGCGCGCAACGCACTTCGGCAGTTCGACGTCGGAATGGAGATTCTAGAGCAGTGGCTCCATGGAGGCGCTGGCTTTCGGTTGCGATTCACACATCTTCTAACCCTCAATCGAATCGTACTTGAGGGTATCAGCAAGCTTGCAGGCACTTTCCGACCCGGACTTA
>JBDHTL010000071.1:0-18034 GCA_039808645.1 Rhodoblastus sp.
GCAGGATCTTGGGCGCATTGGCGACGGCCAGATAGATGAACAGCGGCGGCAGCATGGCCATCGTGGCGAGATAGCGCCAGACCGTGCCGCGCTTCAGCGCGAGATAGGGCGGCAGCGTCATCCCGATCACGACCGCCGCGACCATCACGAAAATGAATGCGAAGAGCGGAACGTAGGCCGAGGCGGAAAACCCGCGCGCGAGAATACCGAGAAGCGTGAAGATGATCGCGCCGGCGCAGAGCGGGAAGAAGACCTGATGCAGGATGAGCGCGATGGAGGAAATGCGGTTGCCAAGGCTCCACGGCGCATTCCACAGCGGACCGATCGTGCGCTGGGCGACCTGGATGAATCCGTTCGACCAGCGGCGCTGCTGGCGGCGCCAGTCGCGCATGCCCTCGGGCATCTGGCCGGGGATTGCGGGTTCGGAAATGAATCTCCCGTGCCAGCCGGCGAGCGCCGTGCGGATGGTGAGATCGAGGTCTTCGGTCAGGGAATAATCGAGCCAGCCGCCGACCGAGTCGATCGCCGCGCGCCGCCAGATGCCGCCGGTGCCGTTGAACTGGAACAGCCAGCCGAGATTGGCGCGCGTGCGCTGCTCGATCATGAAATGCGCGTCGAGGATCAGGCCCTGCACGCGGGTGAGCCAGTTCTTGCGGTAATTGGCGAATTCGCAGCGCGCCTGCACGAAGCCGGCTTGTGGGTCGGCGACGATGACCGGGATCGCCTTGCGCAGCCAGTCGGCCGGCGGGCGGAAGTCGACGTCGAGCATGGCGACGAAGGGCGCATCGTTGAGCGCGAGCCCCGCCGCGCAGGCGCCCGCCTTGAAGCCCGAGCGGTCCTCGCGGCGAACGTGGGTCACATCATGCCCGGCTGTGCATAGTTCGGCGATGATCTCGGCGGCGCGCTCGGTCGTCTCGTCAGTCGAATCGTCGAGCAGCTGGATGTGCAGTTTTTCACGCGGCCAGTCGATGGTGGCGGCGGCCCGCAGGGCGCCTTCGACGACCCGCGGCTCGTTGAAGACGGGGATTTGCAGGACGACATGCGGCAGGTCGGCTTCCGCCAGCGGCGGAACGGCGCGCGAACCGTCGCCGGCGCCGCGGATCTCGTCGTAGAGGAAGCGCGCGACCAGCAGCAGGAAGCTCGCCCCGATGGCGACCATGCCGAGAACGCACAGCGTCAACGCAATATCGATCAGTCCGACGAGCAGTCCTTGCGCCGTCACGCATCGTTCCTTTTCCGGGCGGGGGTCGCGGGGGCTGGCGCCGCGCCGCGCTCCTGCTGGGCGTCGTAGACTTCCGCCGCCCAGACGACACGCTTGGTGAACCATGCGCGCAACCAGACAGACATCATCATCGCGTCGCGCGCGATCATGACGGCGGGGGCGCTCACCGATACATCCCAGCCCCGCGCCAAGGCAAGCGCGGTTTCGCAGGCGAACCAGAAGACGAGCGCGCCGAGGAAGGCGGCCAGCGCGGACCAGCCGAACAGCGGCGCGGCGAAAGCCGCCGCCAGCGCCACGAAGACAGACAGGCCGAGCGGCTCCGCGAGGAAGCCCGGCAGTTCGTTCTGCCGGCGGATGACCGCCCATCGCATCTGGCGATTGTAGACGTCGGCGAATTTGCGGACGCCGAGGCTCTGGTAGATCGGCGCGCCGATGATGACGGTGCGCAGGCCGATGGCGGCCAGCGCATGCGCGGTCGCCGAATCCTCGCCGACCGTATGCGCGATCGCGTCGAAGCCGCCGGCGCGGTGCAGGTCCGACCGCTTGAAGATCATCAGCTTGCCGAGGCCGAAGCCCAGGCCCAGGGCGGCGGCCGCGTGAAGGATGCGCGCGTGAGACTGGTTCATCAGCGAGGCTTCGATCTTCGCGGCCGCATTGGCCGCGTCCCGCGCCTCCGTGATGGCGGTGACGAGGCCGACGTCTTCCGTCATCGCCGCAATGGCCGCGCGCGCCGTCTGTGGCGGCAGCACGATATTGCAGTCCTTGGTGGCGATGAGATCGTACCGGGCGTCCTCGACCGCCTGATAGAGATTGTTGACCTTGGGGCTGACGGCGAAGGAGGCGGTCGAGCGCACCAACCGGGCCTCCCGGTCCGGATGGCCGGCGATGATCCCGCGCATCGCCGAGACCGCCTCCGAATCCGCCTCGGCGGCCGTCGCGGTGACGTCGAACTCCGGATAGTCGAGACCGAACACGGACTCCTGCGAGGGCGCGAAGCTCGGCGCCCAATCCTTGATCGGCAGGACGAAACTGATCGGCGGCAGGTCCGCGCGGCGGGCCCGCCGCGCGTGGACGAGCGGCGCGACCAGGCCGAGCGCGACCGTCAGCGCGATGCCGAACAGCGCCACGCCGCAATAGACGGCGGCGATCCAGCGTAGGATGTCGAGGGCCAGGCTCACGAATTCATCCTCTCGCGCGTGACCGGCACGTCGACGCGCTGGCGCACCATGAAGAAATCGACCAGCCGCGTCGGGAGGATCGTCGTCAAGCGCGCGCCCCAATAGAGCAGGCGGGGGAAGATAATGTTCGCCTTCCGCCGGTCGAGGCCGCGCCGGACGATCCGCGCGGCGCGGTCGTCGGTCATCGCCAGCGGCTTGGGCGCGACCAGCTTTTCGTTGAGCGCCGTATGGACGAATCCCGGCACAATCAGGCTGACCGCGACGCCCTTGCGGGCGAGCGTGCCGCGCAGCGATTCAGCATAGAGATGCACTGCCGCCTTGGTCGCGCAATAGGACGGCGAATAGGGCAGCCCGCGAATGGCGGCGATAGAGCCGGTCATGGCGATCACGCCGCGGCCGCGCGAAGCCATCGGCTCGATCACGGGCTCGACCGTGTTGAAGACGCCGAGCAGGTTGATCGCGAAAATGCCGCGCACCGCTTCCGGGTCTTCCGCGAGAGCGCCCGAAGGCAGGCCCGTGTTGATGCCGGCATTGGCGACGACGAGATCGAGCGGGTTCTTGGCGTCGGTCGCGCGCAAGAAATCGTGCATGCCTTGCCGGTCGCGCACGTCGACCTGGGCCGTCTCGACCTCCGCGCCCTTGGCGCGGCAGTCGGCCGCCACGGCCTCGAGCCGGGCGGCGTCGCGGCCGACGAGCGTCAGGCGGACGCCCCGCGCGGCGTATTCGCGGGCGAGCGCGCGGCCGATGCCGCTGGACGCGCCGGTGATGACGATGGAGCGGGGCGCAAGGCTCATCGCGCGCCTTCCTTGGGAACGAGCGTCGCCTCGGCGAGCACGCTGGGGCCGCGGCGCGGGCCCTGGATCGACACGCGCACGAGGATTTCGCCGGCCGCGCGCAGGACGCGGCCGGACAGGATCGCGCGCTCGCCGATCAGCAGCGGCTCGACGAAAGTCCCCGACAGGCGACGGATCGCCATGTCCGGTCTCCAGGCGGCGAGCGCCGGGACGATTTCCGCCATCAGCCGCATGCCGTGGACCGGCGGGGCGGAAAAGCCGGCGCGCGCGGCCAGCGCGGGATCGAGATGCAGCGGATTGTCGTCGCCGGAAGCCGCCGCATAGGCGGCGACCGCCGCCGCGTCGAACGGGCCGACCGGCGTTTCCGGCATCTTGTCGCCGCGGGCGAGCGGGTTATTCATGCGCCCGGCCCCCCGCGAGCGGGACGAGACGCAGCACGGCGCGCAAGGTCAGGACCGGCGCGCCGGCCGGCTCCGTCACCGACGCCTCGACCACGAGGCGGTCCGGGGCGCGCTCGCGCCGGGCGACGGCCGCGAGCCGGTAGGCTGCGTCTGGCGCAAGCAGGCGCGCATAGTCGAAGGACTGGGATTCGTGGACGGGGAGGAAATCGGGCCCGACGGCCTCGCGCAACGCCGCTTTCAGCGCCGGCGCGGACAGCCAGACGATCGGAAAGGTCGCAGGAACGCCGTCTCCCGGCGCGCCGGTCGCTTTCGCAAAGGCCAGGATTTCGCTTGCGCCGGTCGCGACCTCGAATGGGCCGAGGACCGCTTCCTCGGGCCTGTGCGACCGCTCGGCGCGCATGGCGATCTCAGTCCGCCGCCTGAACGACGAGCGAGGCGTTCACGCCGCCGAAGGCGAAGGAATTGGACATGGCCGTGCGGATCGACAGGGCGCGCGCCGCGTTCGGCACGCAATCGACCGGGCATTTGGGGTCGGCCTCGAGGAAATTGATGGTCGGCGGCGCGACGCCCTCGCGGAGCGCCATGATCGTGCAGACGAGCTCCAGCGCGCCGGCCGCGCCGAGCCCGTGGCCGTGCACCGGCTTGGTCGAGGAGACCGGAACTTCGGGCAGGCGTTGGCCGAAAATCCGGCCCATGGCCTCGGCTTCGGTCGGATCGTTGAGCGCGGTGGCGGTGCCGTGGGCGTTCACATAGGCGATGTCGTCGGGCGAGACGCCGGCGTCGTCGATGGCGCGGCGCATGGCGAGCGAGGCGCCATCCGCGTCGGGGCGGATGGGGTCGCGGGCGTCGGCGGAGGTGCCGTAGCCGAGCAGCCGACACAGGATCGGCGCGCCGCGCGCGAGAGCCGCCTCTTCCGTCTCGAGGATGAACATGGCCGCGCCGTCGCCGATGCTCATGCCGTTGCGGCCCTTGGAGAAGGGGCGGCACTTGTCGGGGGTGAGAACCCGCAGCATTTCCCAGGTCATCTGGGTGCCGACGGACAGGCTCGCCTCGGCGCCCCCCACGATGGCGCGTTCGGCCATGCCGGAACGGACCATGTGCATGCCCATGCCGATCGCCTGGCTCGCCGAGGAGCAGGCGCTGGCGACGGCGAAGACCGGGCCGTGGGCGTCGTACCGGATCGAGAGCATGGACGGGCCGGCGCTGGCGATCAGCTTGGGGATCGACAGCGGCTCGGGCTTCACGCCCTTGGCGTAGAGATTGAACAGGCCGTCGTCGACCGTGCGGATGCCGCCGATGCCGGAACCCAAGATCACCGCGCAATCGAGGCCGCCGACGTTGCCGCGATCGAGGCCCGCCTCGGCGACCGCCTGGTCGGCGGCGACGATGGCGTATTGCGTGAAGGGATCGCAATACATCAGGGTTGGGCGGTCGATCAGGCTGGCCGCGTCGAAATCCGGCACCTGCGCGCCGATCCGGATGCGGCCGGGATAGTCGCGCGCGAATTCGAGCGGCCGAATGACGCTCACGCCGTCACGTGCGGCGCTCCACAAAGACTTCCATCCGAGACCGGCGCCGGACACGGCCCCCATCCCGGTAATGACGACCCGACGGCCCTTGGCCATTCAGCTCTTCTCTTTCTGGATATGCGCGGCCAGCGCGTCGACCAGGTCCTGAATGGTCTTGGCCTCCTGAAAGGCGCCGTCCATCGGGATGTAGACGTCGAACTTCTCCTCGATCGCCGTGAGAATCATGACGATGTCGATCGACTTGAGATCGAGGCTCTCGATGGTCGCAGCGGGCTTGATCTTGTCGGCGTCGACCATGCCCTCCTTGGCGATCACTTCGACGATCTGGTCGTAAAGTTCCACGCGGGCCCCCGCTCTCTTCGGTTTCGGACGGTCCGTTCGCCGCGATCGGCCGCGCCGGACGTGAAATTCGGCGCCCGGGAGACCCGGGCCATCGGCGACCGGCAAGGGCGGTTCGCGCCGGCCTTCGTTACGGCAGTCGGGCTCGGAAATAAAGCCCCCGCCCCCAAAGTGGCCGCCCGGAGCCGGGGGGCGTTGACGAAGCCGGCCGGAACTGGTCTACAGCGCGGGCCGGGAGGCGGAGGCGCGCCAGGCGCGCCGGCCGGGGCGGCGGATTCGTTCGCGGCCCATCCGATCTGATCGGACGCCGCCCGCCCGATGCGCCACGAGCGATTGATCTTGCCAGCGTCCGTAGTCAACGACGAACGTCCCGACCAGTCCGAGAGTTGGAAATCCGAGCCTTGCCGAATATCCTGACCGAGCCGTTCGAGCGGGCGTGGCACCACCGCGAATTGATCCGCGCCGTCGTGCGGCGCGAGCTGACCTCGCGCTTTCGCGATTCCTTCCTGGGGTGGATCTGGGCGATTTTCGCGCCGTTGGCGATGCTGCTCGTCTACACGACCATCTTCACCATCGCGACGCCGGCCGTGGCTTCGGGCGTGCCGATCTACGACTATGCCGCGGCGAGCTTCTGCGGCCTGATCCTGTTCAACGTCTTCGCGGAGCTGGCGGCGCGTTCGCCGACGCTCCTGCACGAGCACGTCCATTTCATCAAGAAGTCGATCTTTCCCGCCGAGACGATCGCCTGGACCTCGACGATCCGCGCCATCGTCTACGGCGCGATCAGCTTCGCCACGCTGCTGGCGGTGCGCCTGTTCACGGTCCACTACGTCTCCTGGACGGTGATTTTCGTTCCCTTCATCATCCTGCCCTTCATGCTGCTGATGCTGGGCACGGTCTGGTTCCTGATGGCGCTCGGCGCCTTCACGCGCGATGTCGCCCACCTCATGGTGTCGATCGTGCCGCTGCTGATGTTCGCCACGCCGGTCTTCTTCCAGGTCGAACAATTGCCGGCCGGCCTGCAGCCCTGGATCAAGCTGAACCTCGTGGGCGACTACATCGCCATGCTGCGCGACCTGGTGATCTACGAGCGTTTCCCCAGTCCGTGGATGTATCTGGGCTGCTTCGTCGCCTCCTATGCCGTCTTCCTCTTCGGCTACAGGTTCTTCAAGGAATACAAGTCGGTGATCGTCGATGTCCTCTGAGTCAGCGATCTCCTGCCGCAACGCCGGCAAGGCGTTCCAGCTCTACCTGCATCGCAACGACCAGTTGATGCAGGCGCTCTTCGGCTGGGCCAAGACCTTCTACAAGAAGCACTGGGTGCTCAAGGACATCACCTTCGAGATCAAGAAGGGCGAGTGCGTCGGCATCATCGGCCGCAACGGCGCGGGCAAGACGACGCTGCTGCAGATTCTCTGCGGCATCACCAAGCCGACGACCGGCTCCGTCGACATCGACGGCCGCATCGCGCCGATACTGGCGCTGGGCTCGGGCTTCGACGGCGCGCTGACGGGTCGCGAGAACGCCATCATCGGCGGCGCGATCCTCGGCCTGAAGCGCAAGGAGATCGTCGCCAAGCTCGACCAGATCGCGGATTTCGCCGAGATCGGCATGTTCTTCGACCAGCCGATGAAGCTCTATTCGAGCGGCATGGTGGCGCGGCTGGCCTTCGCCATCTGCGCCCATGTCGACGCCGACATTCTCATCGTCGACGAGGCGCTGTCCGTCGGCGACGAGGCCTTCGCGCAGAAGTGCGAGAATTTCATCGCGGAATTCGCCAAGCGCGGCACGATCCTCGTCGTCTCGCACGGCCTCGACTATCTGCGCACGCTGTGCGACCGCGTGATCTGGATCGACGCCGGCGTCGTGCGCGAGGTCGGCGATCCCGACGTGATCATCCCCGCCTACAAGGCGGCGGTCCGCAAGGACGACGAGGACGAGGCCAACGCGGTCATCGGCGGCGGACAGGCGGCGTAAGCGGACCGCGAGCCTGAAGGCTCGCAGTCCATCTACGCCTCGGCCAAAGCCGGCGCGAGAGGCGCGGCGCGCCGCGCGTCCCCGATCTGCTGGCGCTGGATCAGCCAGGCGCCGCAGGCGATTTCCGCGACCGCCAGCCCGACGACGAAGATCGCCAGCGCCGGATTGGCGCGGATCAGCGTTTCGGCGGCCACCAATATGCCGATATGGACCGCCGGCAGGACCGCAACCGCCGCGCCGCCTGCCGCCGACCGGCGGCCGGTGGCGCTGGCGACGTTGAGCACCAGCCCGATGCCGAGCAGCGTGTGGGCGAGCCCCAGCGCGGGAATGACCAGCCGCTTGACCGCCTCGGACGCCCATTCCGCGAAATTGCGGCGGTCGACCATGGCGTATTTCATGTAGGCGAAAAGGTCGCGCATGTTCAGTTCGAACACGCCCTTCCAGTTGCGCGAGGGCAGCGCCTTGGCGCCCTGCATGGGCAGCGAGATCGCGTATTCGTCGAAATCCGACACGCGCACGCGCCGGCCGTCGTCGGGCCGGCTCTGGATCTGGCCGTGGGTGAGGATCATCACGACGTTGAAGTCGTTGCGTCGGAATTCCGCGCGGTTGGCGGTGATCGTCTCCTCGATCTTCTTTTCCGGCGAACGCTGGCGGATGAAGACGTTCGCCGCGATATCGGGCGTCTCCCAGCGTTCGAAATAGACGATGCGCCGGCCCTCGTCGAAGGAATAGAACTGGCCGGGCTCGAGCATGCGATGGTTGAGCGAGTGCCGGATGACGTTGAGAACGTCGTGCATGGCGCCGACATAGCGCGGCGCGATCCAGCAGGAGCAGAGATAGCCGAGCGCCGTCGCGCCGAGCGCGCAGACGATCGCCGGCCGGGCGATGGACCAGGCCGAGAGCCGCAGCGAATAGAGGACCGCGACCATGCCCTCCGACATCATGCGCGAGAACTCGAGCGCGGCGGCGACGCCGACCGAGATCGGCAGGGCGATGTAGGTGACGGTCGGCAGCGTGCCGATCAGCGCGGGCAAGAGCAGGCCGCCACGCAGCGCGGCCGGCGGCAGCTGATGGAACAGGGCGGACAGGACGACGGGAATGGTGAGCGCGACCTGCACGACCAATGTCGTCAGCAGGACGCGCCTGCCGAGATAGAAGGAGAGGATGCGCGGCGTCTGGTCCATCGATCAGAGTGTCTGCTGCCTGGCCGGTTCTGGTTCCTCCCCTCGTGGGGAGGGCTAGGGTGGGAGGCGCGCGATCTTGCCAGAAGATCGCAGCGCCAATCTCGCAGGTTTGCGCGCCCCCTCGCCCGCCCCACAAGGGAGAGGGAAGAGGCGCCGCAGCCGTATCAAAACTACCGCCCGACTTTCGCCCAGGCGGCTTGAGAATAGTCCCGCCAGGCGTCGTCGAAGGCGAGTTTGCCGGGCGTGCTCTGCAGGCCCGCCCAATGACAGAAGTAGATTTCCTTGCCCTGGAAATCCAGCGGCGCGCCGTCCTTGAAGGTCACGCCCTTGGCCTTGTAGAAAGTCTCGTGCGAGGCGTTCGGGATCAGGTCCGACATCAGCCTGATCTTCACGTCGTTGCGATGGCAGGTGAAGTTCACCACGGGCTGCGCGAACAGCATGCCGCGCTTGCGCACCTTGTGGAACAGCTTGGCGTCACGCGCCATCGTGTCGACGAACATGTCCAGGTTCAGGAACTTGTTCGATGTGACGAAATAGCCGTCGTTGAAAAGCAGCGCGTCCTTCAGGTCCGGATAATCGTCCTTCTTCTTGTTGTAGACATATTCGAACGAGGGCGAGGCGACGATGAATTCCGTCTCGCCCTTCTTCAGTAGCCCGAACATCGGCGAAAAATCGCGGAACAGCACGATATCGACGTCGATGTAGATGACCTCGTCGAGCGGCAGGGCGAGCGACTGCAGCTTGCGCAGGCGCCGGCGGTAGCCGGGAAACAGCGGATAGAGATCGGCGGCCAGCCGATCCACGCGCCTGTCGACCTCTTCGACCATGGTCACGCCATAGGCGCGCGCCGCGCGGCGGGTGACGGTCAGATTGTCGTCGTAGGGGATGAGATAGAGCGGAATATGCGCGTCGTGACGCTGCCAGCTCTCCAGAAAGGGCAGCAGCCATTCGGCGATCTTATCGTTGGCGACGATGGCCATGCCGCGTTTGGGCGCGGCGGCCGTTTGCTCTGGATTCGACAAGAAATAATCCTTATGAAGGCCCGCCGATCCAAAGGCTTCCCGAACCTGCGCGCGCGGGCGCCTTGTCCCATATCCGGGGCCGCCTAGACAATAGGTCCGTAGACCCGGCCGGAACGACCATTTGACGCTATCCGCCCCCAAAGCCTTTGCAGATCAGAAGCTTCCGCTCGCCGGCAAGACGGTGGCGGTCGTACATGCGGCCTGGCATTCCTGCGGCTCCTACCAGGTCAACGTCAGCCAGGCGGCCGTCTACAAGCGGCTCGGCGCGCATGTGATCTCGCTCGCCGTGCGGGAATGGCCGCCGGGCCAATCGGACCTCACGAGCCCGCGCTGGCGCGATTACATCGCGCATACGCAGGACATGCCGGCCGACGAGCGCTATTACGCCAACATGCCGGGCTCGATCGTCATGAAGCCGGCCTTCTGGACGGAGCTCTACTGGCCGCTGATCCACGGCGACCATGCCCAGGCGACCGCCGCCATGACGAAATTCGCGGCGATACCGGACGAACTGGCGCTGCGGCGCATCGATCTCATCCATTGCAACCATTTCTTCTGCATCCCGGCCGCGCGCAACCTGTCGGCGACCGCACCGCTGGTCATCGAGACGCAGGACGTGCAGGCCCTGCAATACGACCTGCGCAACGACGGCCTGTTCGTCGTGCCGCCGCGCACGAGCTACGATCAATTGCTGGCGACCGAACTGGACTGGCTGCGCAAGGCCGACCTACTCGTTCACCTCAACGCCGAGGAATGGGCGACCTTCGAGAAGCTCCTGCCGGAGATGCGCAATGCGCTGGTCTATCCGGCGGTGGAAGAAGCGCCGACAGGGCCGGGCGGAAGCGACATCGTCATCGTGGCGAGCGGGAACTTTCCCAATACGCTCAGCGTGGAATGGTTTCTCGAACATGTCGCGCCGCGGGCCCCGGATGCGAAAGTGAAGATCGCCGGCAACGTCGACGGGGCGCTGAAGGCGCGCAATCCCGCGCTCCAGGAGCAATGGAAGCAGCTCTTTCTCGGGCGGGTCGACGATATCGGCGCGATCTACGCCCATGCGGGACTCGTCCTGCTGCCGACGACCGAGGGCCACGGACTGTCCATCAAGGCCGTCGAGGCGCTGTCCTCCGGCGCGCCCCTGATCGCGACGCGCCAGGCGTTTCGCGGCATGAAGGTGGATCCGAACAGCCTGTCGAATGTCGTTTTGTGCGACAGCGCGGAAGATTTCGCCGCCGCGCTGCAAGCAGCCGCGGTCGCCGGCCCCGCATCCAATCCGATGGCGGCGGGCGCCGCGCGCGCAACGAGCGACACGCGAAAATTCTACGAAGCGAATTTTTCGCACGCCGCCTATGTACGGAAGATCCGCGACATCGTGGCGCCGCTGGTGACGCGATGAGAGGCCCGTTCGGGGGGCGCAGCGTCGCCATCGTCCATCCCGCCTGGCATTCCTGCGGCACCTATCAGGTCGTGCTCGGCCAAGTCGAGGCCTGGACACGGCTCGGCGCGCGCGTCGTCACCATCGCCTGTTCCGACCAGCCGGGCTTCGTTCCCGATCGCGGCTGGATCTGGAAGGGCTACGCGAAGGCGACCCCCGAACTCGACGCGCACGAGCGCCATTGCGTCGGCGCGCCGCTCTCCGCGGTTTTCGCGCCGGCGTTTCTGAGCGACGTGCTCTGGCCCTACATCCACGGCGATCAGGCCGTGATCCGCGCCGGCATGATTTCGCGCGCCAAGCTGCCGGCGCAATTGTCGAACGAGACGTTCGACATCGTCCATTGCAACCATTTCTTCTGCATGCCCGTGGCGCTGCGCCTTGCCGCCGCGCGCGCGCCGGTGCTGATGGATTCGCACGATGTGCAGGCGCGCCAGTTCGTCATCATGAACGAGGGCCTGCCGTGGCTGAGGCCGCGCGCGAGCTACGAGCAGATGCTGACGCGCGAGCTCGACCTCATGCGCACGGCCGACACGCTGCTGCATCTCAACGCCGAGGAAGACGAGGCCTTCCGCGCGCTGCTGCCGGAAAACCGGCACGAACTGATCTATCCCGCCGTGCCGCCCGTTCCGACCGGGCCCGGCGGCGACGAAATCGTGCTGGTGTCGAGCTGGAACCGCGCCAACGTGGAAAGCGCGCTGTGGTTCCTGCGCGAGGTCGCGCCGCGCGCGCCAGAGGTTTCCGTGCGCATCTACGGCTCTGTCGCGGGCGGCGTGAAATCGGCGGACGCCGCGCTGCATGAAAAATATCGCGACTGGTTCGCCGGCCGCGTCGAGCATATCGGCGACATCTATGCCGGCGCGAAACTGGCGCTGTTGCCGACGACCAGCGGCACGGGCCTGTCCATCAAGAGCGTCGAGGCGATGGCGAGCGGCCTGCCGCTCATCGCCACCGCCCACGCCTTTCGCGGCATGAACCTCGATCCGTCGGCGCTCGCCAACGTCACGCTGGCGGACGATGCGGAAGGCTTCGCCGCCGCCCTGCGCAAGGCGGCGGCGCTGCCTGCGCCGACGCCGGCCGAGCGCGCGGCGAGCGCGACCCGCGCCGCCTATGACGCGCATTTCAGCGAAGCAGCCTATTCTGCGCGGCTCGCATCCATCGCCGCGCCGCTGATCAGGTAGGCGCGCCGCGCGGTTGCCGGCCCCGCCGCGCCATGCGACCAAGGCGCATGGACCTTTCGATCGACGCCGCCGGCCGCGCCCGCCTCGCCGAACTCTGCGCCGCGTTCACGCGTGAATCGCAGCCCGTGGAACGAACGGGGCTGAAGCACGCCGCCGTGGCGCTGGTGGTGGTCGACGGCATGAACAAGACCGACCCCTGCCTGCTGCTGACCCGCCGCTCGCCGCGCCTGCGCAGCCATGCCGCGCAATGGGCGCTGCCGGGCGGGCGCTGCGACGCCGGCGAAACGCCGGTCGAAGCCGCGCTGCGCGAACTCGACGAAGAGCTCGGCCTGAAGATTTCCGCCCACGACGCGCTGGCGACGCTCGACGATTATCCGACGCGCTCGGGTTATGTGGTCACGCCGGTCGTCGTCTGGGGCGGGCGCATCAAGAACATCAAGCCGAACCCCGACGAAGTGCAGTCGGTGCATCGCGCGCCGATGACGCAGCTCTCCGACGACAGGCGCGTCGAGTTCCTGTCGATCTCCGAGAGCGACCGGCCCGTCATACGCCTGCGGGTCTGGGACAGCACCATCCATGCGCCGACCGCCGCATTCCTCTACCAGTTCCGCGAACTCGTGGCGGGACGCGTCACGCGTGTCGCGCATCTCGAACAGCCGGTCTTCGCCTGGCGCTGAGTTTCACGCGCGCGACGATTTCTCCGCGAGCGCGGCGGTCGCCGCCTTCCAGGCGTCCGATACGCTGAAATTTTGCGCGGCGCGCCTGGCGAGATCGTCGGCGCCGGCGGCCGCCAATGTTTCCTCGACGGAGGTCTTGACGCGCGCCAGAAAAAGCCGCCGGCCCAGCGCCTCGAGCTGCGCGTCGCATTCGATCAACGCATCGAGCGTCGTCGAATCCAGGCTCGGGGTCTCCTCGAGACTGAGGATCGCCGCCTCCGCCGTCGCATTGGCCTGCATGCGCGCAACGACATCCGCGAGAACGACGTCAGCGTTGGCGAAGAACAGCGGCTGCGTCGGCCGCAGGATCTCGATGCGCGGATCGACGTCGACGCCGTCTTGCGACGCTTCCACGAAATCGTGACTGCCCTTGAGGCGGCCGAGCACGACGAGTTTCGGCGTCGCCATGCGTTGCAGGATGGCGACGATGGAGAGCGCCACCGCAAGCAGCATGCCGTCGACCACGCCGAGGATCATGACGCCGAGCGCCGCGGCGAGCGCGACATACTGGTCGCGGTCGATACGCCAGAGCCGCAGCAGCGGCGCGGGATCGAGCGCGTGCAGCAGCGCGGCCACGACGACGGCGGCAAGAACCGGCTGCGGCAGGCGCGCGATGTACGGCCCTGCATTGGCGACAAGCGCGATCATCGCGAGGCCCGCCACGAAGCCCGCGAGCCGCGTGCGCGCGCCGGACGCCTCGCAGGCGGACGAGGCCGAAAAGCCCGCGCCGACGGGCAGGCCGCGCACGAGGCCAGACAGGAGATTGGCGACGCCCAGCGCCAGCATTTCGCGATTGGCGTCGAGACTGTCGCCGTGGCGCAGCGCGAGGCTGCGCATCGAGCCCCAGGATTCGGCGTAGATGATGAGAAAAAGCGGCGCCGCGACTTCCGCGAGCCGCGTCCATTCGCGCCAGCTCAGAACCGGCAGGTCGGGCCAGAACGGAACGATATCGAGGGCGCCGACGAGCCGCACGCCATGCGCCGGCAGGTCTACGGCATAGGACAGGAGGACGCCGCCGACGAGCACGATGAAGGCGCCGGGCAGCGCCGGAAATCGATGCAGCGCGACGAGCGCGGCCAGGGCCGCCGCGCCGATCGAAAGGCTCGCCATGTTCCAGTCGCGCCAGTGGAGCGCGAGCGCGGCGACGAGCTGGAAGAAATTTCCGTTCGCGGCGTCCAGCGCGAGAACGCCGGGCATTTGCCGCGCGACGATGGTGACCGCCAGGCCGAAGGCGAAGCCGCGCAGCACCGGTCGGGAAATGAAGCTCGAGAGGCTGCCGAGCCGAAGCGCGCCCGCCACGAGAAAGAACAGCCCGGCAAGGCAGACCGCGCCGAACGCGAGCGCCTCGCGATGGGCCTGCGGCGTGTCGAACGCGACGGAGGCCGCCGCCGCGGCGAGCACGGCGGCCGACGACGAGGTTGGCGCGACGATGGCGTAGCGCGAGCGCCCGAGCGCCGCATAGGCGACGAGGCCGACGACCGCCGCAAAGAGCCCGTGCTGCGGCGCGACGCCCGCGATCGAGGAATAGGCGACGGATTCCGGCAAGAGGAGGCCGGCGACCGAAAGACCTGCGATCAGATCATAGCGCATGGGCCGCAACCCTCTCGCAGCCGCCGAGATCAAGAAGCCGATGACGCAGCGTACTCGGCGAAGGTCTGGATTCCCGCCTGCGCGGGGATGACGGAGACGCGGCGGATCACGCCCCCTTCGCCTTGCGCCCTCCCATGAAGGCGTCGTGGCGAGCCTTCAATTCGCCCGCCAGCGCATCCGCGATCAGCGTCTTCGTCTCCGGCACGCCGTAGAGCGCGACGAAGGACCCGAAGCGCGGGCCGCGATCTTCGCCGAGCAGCGTCTGGTAGAGCATGTTGAAGAAGTCGTTCGACACGCCCGGGCGTTCCGGCGTCGCGGTCTTGGCCTTGAAATCCTGATAGCGCGGCGTGGCGCGACCGA
Source organism: Rhodoblastus sp. (assembly GCA_039808645.1). Classification (GTDB taxonomy): domain Bacteria; phylum Pseudomonadota; class Alphaproteobacteria; order Rhizobiales; family Beijerinckiaceae; genus JAJXWB01. The sequence continues at coordinate 14,923 of JBDHTL010000071.1, forward strand.
CATCGTAGAGATGCGTCTGGATGTCTTCGGCGCTGGCGTCCGGGGCGAGCGCGTCGAGCATGGCGGAGACGCGCGCCAGAACGTCGCGCTCGACATCGTCGGGCAGGCGGTAGGCCTTCTTCAGCCGCACGAAGTCCCTGAAATAAGCGACCGCATAGCCGACCAGCCGGTCGAGGCGCGGGTGGTTTTCCGGCGAGGCGCCGGGCGCATAGCGCCTCAGGAATCCCCAGAGCACGCCAGCGTCCTCGCTGTTCGCCACCGCCGCCAGATTGAGCAGCATGCCGAAGGACACGCTCGTTCCATGCGCGTCGCCCTCGCCGGGGTGGTGCAGCACCTCCGCCTCGGGCGGGGACCCATTGTGGATGTGCCAGACGGGATTGCCGAGCCGCTCCTTCCACGCCTGCTGCGGATAGCGATCGAGAAAGCCGAGATATTCGTCGACCGTGCGCGGGATGACGTCGAAATAGAGCCGCTTGGCGGCGGACGGCTTCTGGTACATGAACTGCGCGAGGCTCTCCGGGCTCGCGTAGGTCAGCCATTCCTCGATGGTGAGGCCGTTGCCCTTCGACTTGGAAATCTTCTGTCCCTTCTCGTCGAGAAAGAGCTCGTAGTTGAAACCTTCCGGCGGCGTTCCGCCGAGCGCGCGCACGATCGAACCGGACAGCTTCACCGAATCGATGAGATCCTTGCCGGCCATTTCGTAGTCGACCTTCAGCGCATACCAGCGCATCGCCCAGTCGGGCTTCCATTGCAGCTTGCAATGACCGCCGGTGACCGGCGTCTCGTAGAGGTCGCCTGTCTTCGGGTCCTTCCACGAGATTGTCCCCTTCGCCGCATCGTGCGATTCCAGCGGAACCTGCATGACATGGCCGGTGACGGGATGGATCGGCAGGAACGGCGAATAGGTGCCGGCGCGTTCCTCGCGAAACGTCGGCAGCATGATCTTCATCACCGCGTCGTAGCGCGCGAGCATGTGCAGGAGCGCGGCGTCGAACCGGCCGCTCTTGTAATACTCGGTGGACGAGGCGAACTCGTATTCGAAGCCGAAGGCGTCGAGAAAGGCGCGCAGCCGCGCGTTGTTGTGCGCGCCGAAACTCTCGTGCGTGCCGAAGGGGTCCCGCACCTGGGTCAGCGGCTTGTGCAGGTCCTGCGCCAGCAGGTCCCTGTTCGGCACGTTGTCGGGAACCTTGCGCAGGCCGTCCATGTCGTCGGAGAAGGCGAGAAGGCGCGTCTTCACCTTGCCCTCGGTCAGGACCTCGAAGGCGCGGCGCACCATCGTCGTGCGGGCGACCTCGCCGAACGTGCCGATATGCGGGAGCCCCGAGGGGCCGTAGCCCGTCTCGAACAGAACCTCGTCCTTCGGATGCTTCTCCAGCCGCGTGACCAGTTTGCGCGCTTCCTCGAACGGCCAGGCCTGCGAGACGCGGGCGGCTTCGAGGAGGGTTGGCGCGGCGATCGGGTCGGCGGACATGAGGGTTCCGAGGCTGGAGAAGCCGCGGAAACTAGGGAGAGCGGGCTTTCAGGTCAAATCGCGCCGCGCGCCTGCCGCCAGCGGCTGGGCGTCGCGCCCATCGCGGCCCGGAAATGCGCGTTGAAGGTGGAGAGGTCGCCGAAGCCTGCCTCGTAGGCGATCGCGGAAATCGACCGATCGGTGGCGACGATTTCCGCGCCGGCCCGACGGAGCCGCGTCAGCAGCAGATAGCGATAGGGCGTGAGGCCGACGACGCGGGCGAAGGAGCGCAGGAAATGGAATTTGCTCAAGCCCACGACCGCCGCGAGACGGTCGAGATCGAGCGGTTCGTCGGCATGGGTCTCGATAAAGCGCAGCGCGTCCGCCACGCGGCGCTCGTCGCGCGCGCTCGCTTTCGCACGCGATGGCGTGAAGCCCGATGCGATGCGGGCGGCCGCATGGGCGAGGGCAACCGCCGCCTCCTCCGTCGCGAGCGCAGCGACATCGGCGAGCGCCTCCATGCGCGCGGCGAGCGGCGCGAGCCCGAGCGCGGCCGGCAGGGCGGGCGCGGCGAATTCGTAGCGCGCATCGCCGGCCGCGCTGGCGGCGATCTCCGCGAAATAATCGCGGCGGAAGCCGAAGCCGATGCAGCGGTCGCCGCGGCCATGCTCGTGGCCGCATTGATAGCAGCGGCCGGGCGCGCCGAGGAGGAGGCTGCCTGGATGCATCAGCGCCGCGCCCGCATGGGTGCGATAACGGAACGAGCCGGAGACGACGACCGCGATCGCCGCCTCCTCGTGCATCTCCTCGAACGGCCGGTCGTCCGGGCCCGCGTCGCATACGAATTCCGCGACGCGCCAGTCTGCGCCGCCGGCGATTGTGCGGGCCTTCGGCGCGCTGGTGGAGAATTGCGCAGGCATGCGCCGAAGATAGCAATTTTCCCCAAGCCGCGCAGGCGCGATCCGATCACTCTCGCGTCATCGGGCCGTACGGCCGAACCGGCAGGAGAATGAGAAATGCTCGACCATGTCTCGATCGGCGTGCGCGATCTCGCGCGCACGCGCGATTTCTACGACGCCGCGCTCGCGCCGCTCGGCTACAGGCGCGGCCATGCCGACGACACGCAACTCGGCTACGGCGACGCCAGGCTGCAGTTCTGGGTCGCCGTTTCGAGTCGCCCCGTTCCCGACGACATGGAATCCGGCCTTCACTTCTGCTTCGCCGCGCCGACCCGCGCGAGCGTCGACGCTTTTCACGCGGCCGCGCTGAAGGCGGGCGGAAAGAACAATGGCGCTCCGGGCCTGCGCGAGGCCTACGGGTCGAATTATTACGCCGCCTTCGCGATCGATCCCGACGGCTATCGGATCGAGGCCTATTGCAGCGCGGAGGCTTGAGAATGGCGAGCGTCGTAAAGGAAATCCGCGTCGCCGCGACGCCCGACGCCGCCTGGGAGGCGATCCGCGACATCGGCGCGCTGCATACGCGGCTCGTGCCGGGCTTCGTGATTGATACGCAGGTGGAAGAAGGCCGCGCCGCACGCCTCGTCACTTTCGTCAACGGCATGGTCGTGCGCGAGCCGATCGTGACGCTGGACGAGGCGCGGCGACGGCTCGTGTGGTCGGCCGAAGGCGGGCGCACCACGCACTACAACGCCTCCGTGCA
>JBDHTL010000072.1:0-18020 GCA_039808645.1 Rhodoblastus sp.
TGCTCGCGCAGGTCGCGCCGACCTTCGCCGGCAGCGATCGCGCCGCCGCCGCGCGCGCCGCAGTCGAGGCAGGAGCGAGCGCGCTCGTCCTCGACGACGGCTTGCAGAGCCGGCGCGTCGAACCCGATCTCGCGCTGGCGATCGTCGACGGCGCAAGCGGGGTCGGCAACGGACTGTGCCTGCCTGCCGGCCCGCTGCGCGCGCCGCTCGCCGCCCAGTTGCCCTGCGTCCAGGCGGTCGTGATCGTCGGCCCCGGCAGAGCGGGCGAGGTCGTCGCGGCTCGAGCGGCCGAAGCCGGCGTCAGGGTCCTGCGCGCGCGAATCGAGCCGGACGACAACGCCCGCGCGCTGGCTGGCCGAGACGTCGTGGCCTTCGCCGGCATCGGCCTGCCGGACAAGTTCTTTCGGACTTTGGAGGAGATCGGCGCGCGCGTCGTCGCGCGGCGCGCCTTTCCCGATCACCATCCCTATCGGGCGGCGGAACTCGACGCCCTGACGGCGCTCGCGCGCGAGAGGGGCGCGCAACTCGTCACGACGCGGAAGGACGCGGTTCGCCTGCCCGCGCCGCCGGCAGGCGCGCCGGCGCCGGTCGCGATCGGCGTGCGGCTGGTCTTCGAGGACGATGCCGCCGTCGACGCGCTGCTCGCGAAATCGCTCGCGGGCGCGCGTTCATGACAGCTCCCGGCGGCCTTCAGCCCTTGCGGCCGAGGCGCTGGAGCTTGGCCTGCGGGCTCGCATAGGCTTCCTGCAGGTCCACGTTCCAATAGCGCAGATCTTCCAGCGGGATCGGTTCGCCCGTCGCGGCGCAGCGCACATAGGCCCCCGGACGGCGCACGCGGATGTCGCCGTCGAGATATTCGACCTCGGCTTCCTGTGCCGCCGGCGAGGGACGTTCGAAGCGGTTCATTGTCGGCAGAACTCCTGAGGGCGCGGACTATAGCGGCGTCCGGCGGGCAATTCTACGGCTGCTCCGCGGCGGCCGGCTCTGCAAGCCCCTCGCCGTCCTGCGCCGGGGCGCGCACCACGGTCACGGTGCAGGCGGCTTCGGCGACGACGCGCGAGGAGACCGAGCCGAGGAACCGGCGCACCGACGAGGAGCCGCGCGCGCCGATGACGATCTGGTCGACGCGGTTGGCGCGGGCGTAATCGGCGAGCGCGCCCGCGACATCCGGCGCCTCGAGCACGTGAAAGGTCGTCTGGGCGTCGTGCCGATCGAGCGGCCGCGCCCATTCCTTCAGTTCGACGAGGCGATTCACGTGAATGTTGGCGCCGTCGGAATCGAGCGCGTAATTGATGCCGATGCGGTTGAGGCGCAGGATGTTGAGACAGGCGAGCCGCGCCTCCGGCATGGCCTGCAGGATGCGGCCGACCGTATCGCGCAGCGCCGTGGTCAGCGCGACGTTCGCCTCGAGATCGACGCAGACGGCGACGATCGGCGCGGAGGAGATGTGCTCGGCGATCTGCGTCGTCGGCGCCGTGCGGCCGAAGGGCGTCTTCCACCAGCGCTTCAGCGCGACGACGAGCGGATCGCGCTCCGTGCGCCGGCCGCGCTCGCTGACGCGGACGTCGGCCGTGTGTGTGAGATCGAAGGCGAGCTGCGCCGCTGTCGGGTGGCGTCTGGCGGGATCGACTTCGAGACACCGCAGGATGATCTCCTGCATCCATTCGGGGATTTCCGGCCTGATCGCGCGCGGCGGAACGGGATCACGCCACAGGCGCTTGCGGAGGCCGCGCCGCGAATGGGGGAAGCCGAACGGCCGCTCGCCGGTCGCCAGATGGTACATCAGCACGCCGAGCGCGAAGAGGTCGGAGCGCGGATCGGAGCGGTCGCCGTGCACCTGTTCGGGCGAAATATACGGGCCCGTGCCCATCGGCAGGCGAAATTCTTCCGCGAGAAGATCGGGCAGCTGCTCGTGGCGCGACAGGCCGAAGTCGATCAGCGCGGCCTCGCCGGTCGTGCGCAGGATGATGTTGGACGGCTTGATGTCGAGATGGATGACGTGCTGGCGGTGGAGCGCGTCGAGCGCGGTCGCCACGCGCGCGCCGATGTCGCGCACGCGCTCGACCGACAGCGGCGACCGCTCGAACTCCGGCAGCAGCGACTCGCCCTGCACATATTCCATGACGATGTAAGGCTGGCGCGAGAAATCGCCGACCGCGACGCAGCGGGGCGCGTGCGGCCCCTGAAGCTGCGGCAGGATCATCTGCTCCATCTCGAAGCCGACGATCGCCGTGGCGTCGTCGCCGTCGAGAATGAGCGGCGTCTTCAGCACGATCGGAAAATCGATGTCGTCGCGCGTCACCCGCCACAGCGAGGCCATGCCGCCGACGTGCAGCTTTTCGCCGACGAGAAAGCCGTCGACCAGGGCGCCGGTCTTCATCACGTCGCGTCCCATCGTCAGCGGCCTACGAACAGGCGGGCCGAGAGGATGGGAGGCAGGCCGGCGTTCTTGATCTTCTGCGCGGCGCGTTCGATGTCGTAGGGCGCGCGGCAGAAACTGACCGTGCGACGCTCGTCGTCGTAGATCGCATAGGCGGCCGGGGGGATGTGGTCGCGCGGCTGGCCCACGGCGCCGAGCACGGCGAGCCAGCGCCGCGACGGCGACAAGGGCACGGGAATCGCGGATTGCGGCGTGAAGGGAACGGCGGGTTTCATCGGCGCCATATTATAGAGTTGCGGCACGTGCACATGTCCGCAAAAGGTCACATGCGCATCGCCGGAGCGCATCGAGCGCTCCGCCACCGCGGGATTGTTGACGTAGATCCAGGCCGCCGGATTGGACGCGTCGGAATGGACGTAGAGCGCGTCGCCCTCGCGATGCGTGCGCGGCAATTCGCTGAGATATTTCTTCTGCGCGACGTCGAGCTTGCTGCGCGTCCATTCGATCGAGGCGCGGGCATATTCGTTCATGCCGCCGAGCGAGCCCGACACGGCCTCATCGTGGTTGCCGAGCAGGACGATCGCGCCCTTTTCCTGCATGCCGCGCACGACGTCGACGACGTAGCCCGGATCGGCGCCGTAGCCGACGAGGTCGCCGAGGATGATGTAGCGTTCCGCGCCCTGGCGCCGCGCATGGTTGAGGCAGGCGTCGAACGCCTCGCGATTGCCGTGAATGTCCGACATGAGCGCGATCAGCATGAGCGGCGCGATCCTGCCGTGCGGAAACCCGGCCCGGTCGCCGTTCCCGCCGCCCGCGGCGCAAACGGCCGGGATTCCAGGACCGCCGCCGGGTGCGCGCTGTCCGGATTCCCGCTTGCGCGGGAACGGCGCTCCGCCTGTCTGAACGAACCCCTGGCCACGCTTCTCACCCGGCGCTCCCCTGCGCTTCTGTCGGCGCAGTCCGAGCATAGCGCATGGATGGCGGGCGCGCGCAACCGGTCAGAAGAGCGACCCCTGCCCGCTCGTCGGCTTCGCGGCCTTTGCGGTTTTCCTCGTCGGCGCGGCTTCGCCGTCGGCGGTCGCGCGACTGCGGCCGTCGGCGAACTGGATGACGAGCCTCTGGCCCGGCGCGACGGAGGCCGCGCTGCGCAGCGGAGCGTCATGCTCGTCGCGCACCAGCGCGAAGCCGCGCGCGAGCACGTTCTCGTAGCCGAGCGAGGCGCGCAGCTTTTCGAGCGTCGCCAGCCGGTCGCGACGCTGCGCGACGAGGCGCGCGAAGGCCGGCGCGAGTCGACCGTACCATGTGGCCAACGTTTCACGCCGGCGCGCAATCTGGTCGCGGCCGCGAATCAATCGATTGTCCATCGCGCGTTCGAGACGGCGGCCGATCTGCGTCAGGACGTCGGCGCGGGCCGGCATGAAGGCGGCGCCCAGTCGCGCGAGATTGTCAGCCGACCGCTCGAAGCGGCGGCGCGTCCTCTCGAGTTCGGCGTGCGGCGAATGGCGCGCGAGCACGGCCGAGAGGTCGGCCAGACGGCGCTGCCGTTGCGCGAGAAGATCGCGAATGTCCTTGCGCAGGCTGGAGGCGCAGGCGTCGAGCGACTGGCGGCGCGAACCGAGGATATCGTCGGGCGTCGGCAGCACGCGGGCGAGCGCGCGCACTTCCGAGCGGCGCGCGTCGAGATGCCGCATCTGCGCATGGACGAGGCGGCGCGCGAGCTCCGTCTGTTGCGCCAGCAGATCGACGCGCACCGGCGTCACCTTCTCCGCCGCGCCCGTCGGCGTCGGCGCGCGCAGGTCCGCGGCGTGATCGATCAGCGTCGTGTCGGTCTCGTGGCCGATGGCGGACACGAGCGGAATGAGACTGTCTGCTGCTGCGCGAACGACGATTTCCTCGTTGAAGGCCCAGAGGTCTTCCAGCGAGCCGCCGCCACGCGCGACGATCAGCACGTCAGGGCGCGCTATCGGGCCGTGCTCGGGCAGCGCGTTGAAGCCGCGGATGGCGGCCGCCACTTCGCCTGCCGCCGTTTCGCCCTGCACGCGCACCGGCCAGACGATCACGTCGCGGGGAAAGCGATCGCGGATGCGGTGGAGGATGTCGCGGATGACGGCGCCGGTCGGCGAGGTGACGACGCCGACGGTCCGCGGCAGGAACGGCAGAAGCTGCTTTCGCGCAACATCGAACAGGCCCTCGGCCGCCAGCCGCTTGCGGCGCTCTTCCAGCTGCGCCAGCAGCGCGCCGACGCCGGCCGGTTCGATGGCCTCAATGACGATCTGGTAGGAGGACTTGCCCGGAAAGGTCGTGAGCTTGCCGGTGGCGATGACCTCCAGTCCCTCCTCCGGCTTCGTCCGCAGCCGGCCGAACACGCCCTTCCAGACGACGGCGTCGAGGCGGGCGTTCTGGTCCTTCAGGCAGAAATAGGCGTGGCCCGAAGAATGCGGCCCGCGATAGTTCGAAATCTCGCCCCGCACGCGCACGAAGCCGAACCGGTCCTCGACGGTTCGTTTGAGCGCGGCGGCGAGTTCGGAAACAGAGAGTTCGGGGGCGTTGCCGGGGGGCGATTCAGCCATGCCCCATTATGGCCGATCACCGGACGCGCGACCAATCGGCGCCATCCCGCCTCGCTTGCGGGGGGCGCAAGCGCCACGCCAGGCATTTTTGCCCGGACGATATTGACTTGGTATTTTACCCGGATATAAATAGCCTCGTGACAGACCCAAGCACATTCATCGCCTTCCTCGGCCACCGCCTCCTCGCCCGAGGCTCGGCCGCCGCCATCGCCCGCGCGGCGCATGCCGTGCAGGGCGCCTCCCCGCCGCTGCTCGTCTTCGACGCCGCCACCAGCGCGCCAATCGATCTCGATCTGCGCGGCGCCGCGGACGAGGCTGCCGCGCGCGCCGAACAGACCTTCGCTCCCGAGCCGCCCCGCGGCCCCGGACGACCGAAGCTCGGCGTCGAGGCCCGCGAGGTAACCCTGCTTCCCCGACACTGGGACTGGCTGCGCGCGCAGCCGGGCGGCGCGTCGGTCGCGCTGCGCAAGCTGGTCGAGGCGGCGAGCCGCGATCCGCGGCAGGAGGCCCGGCGCGCGCAGGAGGCGGCCTACAAGTTCATTCACGCGATCGGCGGCGATCTGCCGGGCTTCGAGGAAGCCACGCGCGCACTGTTCGCCAGGGACGGCGCGGCCTTCGCCGCGCGCATTGCGGGCTGGCCCGATGACATCCGCACCCACGCCACGGCGCTGGCGCAGCCGGCGTTCGCGCGGCGTGAGCCATCGGCCTAGGGGTTTCATTCCGGTAGCGGGAAATCCTTCGTCGCCAATTCCTTCAGCCGCGCGAGCGGCACGTCGCACTCGTAGGTCCCCTCCGCATAAGAGCCGACGACATAGTGGCCGAAAACGATTGTCCCGCCCTTCGCGGAAAAATTCCACGTGTCGAGGCTGGACAGGTTTTCGTCGATGTTGGCGCGCAACCTGTCGAGCTCGTCTCCCTTCGGCGCGTCCATGCCGCGCCGGACTTTTTCCGGCACGATCTGGGCGAGGCAGGAGGCGGTCAGCTTTTCGCGCGCGACCTTGTCGAAAGCGTCGGCGAAGACGAGCTTGCGGCCGCTTTTCGTATCGATGTTCAAGCCCCAGGTCGTGGGATTGCCGTGCGCGCCGCCCTCGAAGGAATAGCCTTCGAGGCGCGCCGAGATGAGGCGCGGCGACAGCCATGTGAGCCGCATCCAGATGTCGTAGGAAAAGGTCTGGTTGCGCTCGATCTCCTTGCGGTCGGTCGGGATGCCCTGGAGCATCTTCGCAATCTCCGTATTGAAGGTCTTTTCGCCCGGCGTCTTCGGCTCGACGAATTTGAGCAGTTCGACATCGACCTCCCAGTCGCGCGGCCGGCCGGGCCTTGCAACGATTTCCGGCCGCAGCGGCGAATCAAGCCCCGGCCCGCCCTCCGGCCGGGCCGCGAAGAAGGCGCGGCGCTGGTCTGTCTGCGTCGTCAGGCATCGCGCATAGCCGGGCTTGTCGGATTCGCAGCCGTAGCCGCGCCGCTTGATCCAGAGGCGCTGCGAAACGAGCAGCGCCTCGCGCTGCTGCGGGGTCATGCTCTCGCGCAGCGCATTGTAAGCGGCAGCCATTGCGGCGTCGGCGGCGAGCGCCTCGGGCGAGGCGCAGATCGCCTTGTCGACCTCGCCGCGCGCGGCCTTGCAATCCATGGCGTCGGCGGGCGTCGCCGACACGATCGCCGCCGCTGCGAGAATGACCAACCGCATCGCGCCCCCCGTCGCCTGTTCCAAGCCGCCCCGTTGTAGCCGTCATGCTCGCTCCTGTCGCGGCCGCGACGACCGGCGGAAGGGGCGCCGCCCTGACTTTTCGCGTCGCGCCTGATATGAGGCGGCGGATTTCCGGGAAGGCCGCCATGAACCTATTGCTGATCGGCTCCGGCGGGCGCGAACATGCGCTCGCCAATGCGCTGGCGAAGAGCCCGCGCCTGAGCAGGCTTTTTTGCGCGCCCGGCAATCCCGGCATCGCGGCCGTCGCCGAATGCGTCAGCATCGATACGGCGGACCATGCGGCGGTCGTTAATTTCTGCCGGTTGATGCAGATCGGGCTCGTGGTGATCGGCCCGGAGCAGCCTCTGGTCGAAGGTCTCGTCGATTCGCTGGAAGCCGCCGGCATTGCGGCCTTCGGGCCGTCGAAGGCGGCCGCCCAGCTCGAAGGCTCCAAAGGCTTTACCAAGGATCTTTGCGCGCGCGCGAAGATTCCGACAGGCGCATACGGACGTTTTTCCGACCGCGACGCGGCGCTCGCCTATGTGCGCAAGCACGGCGCGCCGATCGTGGTGAAGGCCGACGGGCTCGCCGCCGGCAAGGGCGTGGTCGTCGCCATGACTCAGGCAGAGGCGGAAGAAGCGGTCGTCGCCTGTTTCGGCGGCGCCTTCGGCGCGGCCGGCGCGGAAGTGGTGGTGGAGGAGTTTCTTGAAGGCGAGGAAGCCTCGTTCTTCGCGCTCTGCGACGGTTTTCACGCGATTGCCTTGGCTTCGGCGCAGGACCACAAGCGCGTGGGCGACGGCGACACCGGCCCGAACACGGGCGGCATGGGCGCCTATTCGCCGGCGCCCGTCGTCACCGACGCCATCGCCGCGCGCGTGATGGCGGAAATCGTCGAGCCGACGGTGCGCGCGATGGCAGACGCCGGCACGCCGTTCAAGGGCGTGTTGTTTGCCGGGCTGATGATCGGCAAGGACGGGCCGAAGCTGATCGAGTTCAACACGCGCTTCGGCGATCCGGAAACGCAGGTCATCCTGCCGCGCGTCGCCGACGACCTGCTGTCGCTGCTCGACTCCTGCGCGCGCGGAAATCTCGATGCGACGCGCGTGAACCTGAAACCGGTGTCCGCCCTGACCGTGGTGCTGGCGGCGAAGGGCTATCCGGCTGCGCCGCAGAAGGGCGGCGTGATCGAGGGAATCGAGCGCGCCAATGCGCTCGAGGGCGTCGTCGTCACCCATGCCGGCACGAAACGCGCGGGCGACAAGATTCTCGCCAATGGCGGGCGCGTGCTGAACGTGACGGGCTTCGGCGCCGATGTGCGCGAGGCCCGCGACCGCGCCTATGCGGGCGTCGACGCGATCGACTTCCCCGACGGATTCTGCCGCCGCGACATCGGGTGGCGGGCGTTGTAGGGACAAGCAGAAATGAACGGCGCCGTCATTGCGAGGAGCGCAGCGACGAAACAATCCGTCCCCGAGTTTCGGTGGGGATGCGGGGATGGATTGCCGCGTCGCCTTCGGCTTCTCGCAATGACGGCGCTGTTTGCCGCCGCGTCCTTCACGACCGCACTGGCCCAGGCCTTCACGCCGCCCGACGTCGCGCGTCTCATCCTCAACGAACGCGGCGGCGTGCGCGACGCGGCCGGCTGGGGCGAGGACATTCTCGCCGCGCTCGCCGACAACAAGTTTCCGCAAACGCGCGAGAACATCTGCTCGATCATCGCGGTGGCGTCGCAGGAATCGGGCTTCAACGCCAACCCGGCCGTGCCCAATCTCGGCAAGATCGCCGACAAGGCGGTGCGCGAAAAACTCGGGAAGATCCCGATCCTCGGCGCCAAGGCTTACGAGATGCTCGACGCCATGCCGGATGCGCGCCATTCCTTCGTCAAGCGCATTCGCGCGGCGCGCACCGAGCGCGACCTCGATCTCGCCTATCGCGCGCTGGTGGAATATGGCGCGGGCAAGTCCGCGCTCGACGGGCTGCTGCACTGGGGCCTGCTCGACGGCTGGGTCGAGGAATACAACCAGATTTCGACCGTCGGATCGATGCAGGTGTCCGTCGCCTTCGCGCTCAACGCCGAGCGCGGGGAGCATTGGCGCCCGATCACGCATGCCGAGAGCAATGCGGTGCGCGACAGGCTCTATACGCGCGCCGGCGGGCTTTATTTCGGCGCCCGGCAATTGCTGGGATACGAGACCGGCTACGACCAGAAGATCTTCCGCTTCGCCGACTACAACGCCGGCCGCTATTCGGCGCGCAATGCGGCCTTCCAGGCGATCGTCGGCAAGCTGTCCGGGCACAAGGTCGCGGTCGACGGCGATCTTCTCTCCTACGACAAGGTCGGCCGCGTGAAGAGCGACGTGACGAACAGCGAGACGGCGCTTCGCGCGCTGATCGAACATTACCGGCTCGGCATCGACGACGTGGCGCTGCGCCGCGATCTCGTCCAGGAAAAGAGCAAGAACTTCACGACGACGCAGACCTGGCGCGCGGTGCGCGGCCTCCATGCGCGCGTGACCGGCAAGGAGCCGGTTTTCGCGCAAGTCCCCGGCATCCAGCTCAAGAGCGCGAAGATCAGATCGAAGATGACGACGGGGAACTTCGCCGACAGCGTCAACCGCCGCTACGGCAAGTGCATGGCGCTGGCGCTGCAGATGCAGAACCGCCCCGTGCTGATGGCGCCGAAATGGTTCTGGCCGGATTAACCGCAGCGACCGGCGCCCCCTCCCTTTCCCTCCCCCGCTTCGCGGGAGAGGGGATGGCCAAGGTTCCTGATCACGACGTCACATGAAATCCCGAGTCTGCCCCCTCTCCCGCGAAGCGGGGGAGGGTTGGGGAGGGGGCCACGCCGCCCGACTACTTCTTCACCAGCGGGCACTTGGACTCGGCCAGCGGCAGGAATGCGTCCTTGCCGGGAATGGTGGCGACCAGCTTGTAGTCGTCCCACTTGCCCTTCGATTCTTCCGGCGCCTTCACCTCGAAGAGATACATGTCGTGGACCATGCGGCCGTCTTCGCGGATCACGCCGTTGTCGGCGAAGAAATCCTTGATCGGCGTTTCCTTCATGATCTTCATGACGGCGGCCGAATCCGTGGAGCCCGCCTGCTTCACCGCTTTCAGGTAATGCGTCATCGAGGAATAGACGCTCGCCTGCGCCGCCGTCGGCATGCGCTTGAACTTGTCGAAGAAGCGCTGCGACCAGGCGCGGGTTGCCGGCGTCCGGTCCCAGTAGAAGGGCTCGGTGAGCAGCAGCCCCTTGGCGACCGGGAGCCCCAGGCTTTCGACATCCGAGATGTAGCCGAGCAGCACGGCGAGCTTCTGTCCGGATTTCGTGAGGCCGAATTCCGAGGACTGCTTGACCGCGGTGATCATGTCGGCGCCCGCATTGGCGAGGCCGACGACCTTCGCGCCCGAGGTCTGCGCCTGCAGCAGGAAGGACGAGAAGTCGGGCGTATTCAGCGGATGGCGCGCGCGCCCCAGCACCTTGCCGCCGTTGGCGACGACGAATTGCGAGGCGTCCTTTTCGAGATCGTGGCCGAAGGCGTAGTCGGCCGTGATGAAGAACCAGCTGTCGCCGCCGGCCTTCACCGCCGCGGTCGCCGTGCCTTTCGCCAAGGAATAAGTGTCGTAGGCCCAGTGCACCGTATAGGGCCCGCAGGCCTCGTTGGTGATGCGCACGGCGCCGGGCCCCGACAGCAGCAGGATCTTGTTGCGCGCCTTGGCGATTTCGTTGGCGGCGAGCGCCGTGGCCGAGGCCGCGACATCCATGATCGCCTCGACGCCCTGGTTGTCGAACCATTCGCGCGCGGTCGTGCCGGCGACGTCGGCCTTGTTGAAATGGTCGGCCGACAGCACCTCGATCTTGCGGCCGAGAACCTCGCCGCCGAAATCCTCCGCCGCCATCTTGCCCGCCGTCACCGAGCCGGGGCCGGTAATGTCGGCATAGGGGCCGGACATGTCGAGGATGAGGCCGAGTTTGAGCGGCGGCTTGTCCTGCGCGAGGGCGGATGCTGCAAGCGAGAGCGCGAAGACGGACGCAAGCGCGCCACGGGTGAAGCGTCTCATTGTTTCCTCCGATTGTTCTACAATTTTATCTGCGCCATGATGCGGAGGCTCGCACGGCGAAGTCAATGCGCAGTTGAGAGGCGCAGGCGGGGCGAGGGAGGAAAACATGAGCGGACATGCTCCGGCGCCCTACGAGGTCAGCGCCTTCAACACGGCGGTCACGTCCGAGAACAAGATCCACGACGACGACGTCGCGCGCCGCTTCGGCTTCACCGGCGCGCTTGTGCCGGGCGTGGAGGTCTACGCCTACATGGCGCACATGCCGGTGGCGCTCTGGGGCCGCGCATGGCTCGAACGCGGCGGCGCGGAATGCCGCTTCATCAAGCCCGTCTACGACGGAAACATTGCGCGCGTGACGGCGCGCGAAGACAGGGGCGTGCTCGATCTCAGCGTCGAAAGCGGCGGCGTTGTCTGCGCGACGGGCCACGCGGTTCTGGCGGACGCCGCGGCGCCGCCGGCGGTCGACAGCCTGCCGCTTGGCGCGCTGCCGCAAGAGCGGCCGAAGGCGAGCGAGAGCAATCTCGCGCCCGGCGTGTCGCTCGGGCTGGCGCCGGTCACGATCGATCGCGCGGGCCTGCAGCAATATCTGGCCGACGTCCGCGAGCGCGACGACATCTATCTGCGCGAAAATCTGGTCCACCCCGGCCAGATTCTGCGGCTGTGCAACGCCGCGCTGGTGCAAAGCGTGGTGCTCGGCCCCTGGATTCACGTGGGCAGCCGCCTGCGCAACTTCTGCGCGGCTCGCGTGGGCCAGGAGTTGACGCTGCGCAACCGTATCACGTCGAACGGCGTGACGAAGGGCCATGCGATCGTGGAATTCGATGCGCTGGCCGTCGCCGACGGCGCGCATGTGTTCGCGCAGATCACGCATACGGCGATCTGGCGGCCGCGCCACGTGGAAGCGGCGTGAGGAGTATCGCATGAGCAAGACTGAACGCATCGGCTTCGTCGGCGTCGGCCTGATGGGCCACGGCATGGCGAAGAACATCGTCGAGAAGGGCTATGCGCTCACCGTGCTCGGCCATCGCAATCGGGCGCCGGTCGAAGACCTCTTGAAGCGCGGCGTCAGGGAAGCGAAGAGCGCGCGCGAACTGGCCGAGGCCAGCGACATCGTTTTCATCTGCGTCACCGGTTCGCCGGAGGTCGAGGCGATCGTGCGCGGCGGGCTGAAGGAAGGCTTGAAGCCGGGTTCGATCGTTGTCGATTGCTCGACCGCCGATCCCGTCTCCACCATTGCGCTCGCCACGGAGCTTTCCGCGCTCGGCGTGACGCTCGTCGATGCGCCGCTGTCGCGCACGCCGAAGGAAGCCTGGGAGGGAACGCTCGACACGATGGTGGGCGCGAGCGACGAAGTCTTCGCGCGCCTCAAGCCGGTGCTCGACACGTGGGCGGGGCGCGTCGTGCATATCGGCGGCACGGGCGACGGCCACCGCATGAAGCTCCTCAACAATTTCCTCGCCATGGGCTATGCGGCGCTCTATTCCGAAGCGGTCACGCTCGCGCAGAAGGTCGGCATCACGCCGCAGCGGTTCGACAGCGTCATTCGCGGCGGCCGCATGGATTGCGGCTTCTACCAGACCTTCATGCGCTGGACGCTGGAGGGCGATCGCGAAGCGCACAAGTTCACGCTCGCCAACGCCTTCAAGGACATGCGCTACCTGGAGTCGATGGCCGACTCCGCCGGCATGTCAAATCCGCTCGGCAATGCCGTGAAGAATTCCTATGCGCTCGCAGTTTCGCGCGGCGGCGCGGCCGACTATGTGCCGATGCTGGCGACGGCGGTGGGCGCGATGAACGGCGTCGATATCGCGCCGAAGAAGCGGTAACGGCGTCTCGCGCCGCTGTCATCCCCGCGAAAGCGGGGATCCAGACGTCGACGCGCGCGATGGCCCTGGATGCCCGCTTTCGCGGGCATGACACATCAGGGCTTCACCCCCAGAAACCCGCTGATCTCCGCCAGCACTTCCTCCGGCTGGTCGTGCTGCACCCAATGACCGGAATCCGCGATCGTTTTCGCGCGCGCATTCGGGAAGTGCCGGACGAGGCCGTGGCGCTTCTCGTTGTCCAGAAAGCTGCGGTCGGCAAACAGCAGCAACGTCGGACACGAAATGCGCGACCACAGCGCGACATGATCCTCGGGCCAGAGGCGATGCGGCGCCGCCACGCGCTGATACTTGTCGAACTTCCAGACATAGCCGCCGGATTCGTCGCGCCTCAGCGCGTGCCTGGCCAGATGCATCGCCAGTTCGTCTGATAGCCGCGTGTTGCGCTTCTTCATGCGCACCGCGGCTTCCTCGATCGTCGCATAGACGCGCGGCGTCTTGCCTTCGCGCTCGGCAAGTTGCGCGATCGACTTCGCTATCCGCTCGTGCGTCGGCGCGCGCGAAGAATCCGGCAGCACGGTGACGCCGTCGAGCACGACGAGCTTGTCGACCTTTTCAGGATAGGTTCCCGAAAAGATCAGCGAGACCATGCCGCCCATGGAATGGCCGACGATATTCGCGCGGTCGATGCCGAGCGTCTCGTAAAGACGCACGATGTCATAGACATACTCGGTCAGCGCGTAGGAACCGCCCTTCGTCCAGTCGGAATCGCCGTGGCCGCGCAGATCGGGCGCGATCACATGGAAATGCGGCTGCAATTCGCGCGCGAGACGATCCCAGCTGCGGCAATGATCGCCCCCGCCGTGGATCAGCAGCAGCGGCGGGGCGCTCT
This sequence comes from Rhodoblastus sp., assembly GCA_039808645.1. Taxonomy (GTDB): domain Bacteria; phylum Pseudomonadota; class Alphaproteobacteria; order Rhizobiales; family Beijerinckiaceae; genus JAJXWB01. Next base: position 13,415 of record JBDHTL010000072.1, read on the forward strand.
CGTTGCCCCAATCGGCGTAGTGCAGGCGCAGGCCGTGGGATGTGTAGAAACAGCTTTTCGGTTCGTTCATCTTGTCCGTCATTTCGTTGCGCGCCGCTCAGCCGGCGGCGATGCGTTGCATGGCCATGTCGCGCAGTTTCGCGCGCTGGATCTTCACGCCGTTGGCGCTGTCGGTCACCGGAAAGGCGTCGATCAGGAAAATGCGCGCGGGAACCTTGTAGCCCGCCAACCGCGCGCGCACATGCGCGATCAGCACGCTTTCCTGCGGCGTCGCGCCGGCCTTGGAAATGACGAAAGCCGCGCAGCGCGCCTGGCCGGCGATCTCCACCGCGACGACCTGCGCGTCCGCGACGCCCTCGCAGGACTTCAATTCGTCCTCGATCTCGCCGGGGCCGACGAGAAAGCCGCCGAGCCGCATGGCGTCGCCGGCGCGCGTCTCGTAGATGAACGAACCGTCGGCGCGCATGCGGCCGATGTCGCCTGTGCGAAAGAACCCATCCGGCGTCGTCGCCTCGGCGGTCGCCTGTGGATTTCGGAAATAGCCAAGAAAGCGCGAGGGCGCGTCGATTTCGATCTCGCCGCTAACGCCGGGATTTGCGATCTCGCCCGTCTCGGCGTCACGCACGCGCACGCGCGCTTGCGGCGACATCGGCCATCCCCCGCATTCGATGCGATCGGCGAAAGGCGCATCGTCGCGACCGATGGAAAACAGCGCCTGCACTTCGCTGGAGCCATAGAGGCCATGCAGGGGAAGGCCGCGCTTGGCCGCCTGCGCCGCGAATTCGCGCCAGCCGGGCTGGAAGGCGGCGAAACCCAGGAGCTGCACATGCGGCAGGGGCCTCGGCGCCTCGGTCAGAGCGAGAATGCGGCGGAACATCTCGTCCGAGCCGAAGGCATGCGTGATCTTCTCCTTCTGCAGGATGCGCAGCGCGGGCGCGGCGTCGAAAGCGTCCATCGCGTGAACGCGCGCGCCGCCCGCGAGAAAGCCGAGCAGGCTCGCCATGCCGAACGTGCCGCAGAAGGGCAGCATGGCCAGCAGCGAATGATCTTCCGGCGAGAGCTTCAGCGCCTGCGCGATGGCGCGCGCATGCGTCGCAAGAGTCTTCTGCGAATGCGCGACGAGCTTCGGCCCCTTGGTCGTGCCCGAGGTCGTGAACAGCAGCAGCGGCGCGTCGGCCTCGCCGGTCGGCGCGGGCGCCGTCGTGTCCGTCTTGAACGCGTCGAAGCGCACGACCGGCCAGTGCGATTTCACCGCGCCGTCGCCGACGATGGCGAGTTTCTCAAGCGCCGGCGTGGAAGCCGGATCGAGACCGGCGAGGATGGCGGGAAAGTCGATCGAGCGAAAACCCGGCTCCATCACCAGCATTTTCGCGCCGGACAGGCCGACGACATGTGCGACGTCGACCGCGCGATAGCGGGTGTTGACGGCCGCGACCGTCGCGCCGATCCGCGCCGCGGCGAAAAGAAGCGCGAGCCATTCGATTCGATTGACCAGCCAGACTGCGACGACATCGCCACGGCCTATACCGCAATTCGCGAGCCAGCCGGCCGTCCGCTCGATCTTGCGCGCGAAGCCGCCGCGCGTCGCGAAGACGCCATCGAAGACGAACAGGACGTCGTCGGGCGCGCCGCCGTCGAGCAGCGCGAGAAGGGGCATGTCTGCGGTTTGCGTGTTCATCCGGGCTCGTATGTGATCCCTGCGATTGGTTTTCGGCGAAGGATAATGTCTAATCCAAGGGCTTGCGAGGGAGACATGTTATTGACGGCGAAGCGCCAGTCCGCACACGCATGGCGATGACCCGGGCCCCTTCGCCGGCGCGGCTCGCGATCGGCGGCATGTTCGCCATGGCGGCCGCCTTCGGCATCGGGCGTTTCGTTTATACGCCGATCCTGCCGGCCATGATCGCCGACGGCGCTCTGAGTCCGGCGAGCGCGGGCATCGTGGCTGCGGCGAATTTCCTCGGCTATCTCGTCGGCGCGCTGATGGGCGCAAGCGCGGCGATGCAGCGCAATCCCCGGCTGTTCTTTCTGGTCGGCCTGCTCTCGGGCGCGCTGTCGCTCGCCGGCATGGCCATTCCCCCGTCCGTTCCCGTCTTCTCGGTCATGCGCTTCGTCGGCGGCTTCGGCAGCGCCTTCGTCATCGTCTGCCTGTCCTCGATGGCGCTGGAGCCGCTGGTGCGCGCCGGACGCGTCGGGCTTTCGGCCGCGCCCTTCGCCGGCGTCGGGCTCGGCATCGCCTTTTCCTCGGCGCTCGTCTCCGGCCTCGCCTTCGCGGGCTTCGGCTGGAAGGCCATGTGGCTCGCCAATGCGGCGATCGCGATTCTCGTCTCGCTCGTGGTGTTCGCGCTCCTCCCGGCCCCCGCCGCGCCGCCCGCGCCGGCAAAGGCTGCGAGCGCCGGCGGCGGAGGCGTTTCGCCCGCGCTCGCCGCGCTCGTGATCTCGTACGGCCTGTTCGGCTTCGGCTATGTCATCACCGCGACGTTCCTGGTCGCGATCGTGCGCGAAACGGCCTCGCTCGCGGCGATCGAACCCTATGCCTGGGCGATCGTCGGACTCGCGGGCGCGCTATCCATTCCCTTCTGGGCGTGGGTCGCGCGGCGCACGACCGACGTCTTTGCCTATTCCGTCGCCTGCCTGGTGGAGGCGACCGGCGTGGCGCTGAGCGTCGTCTCGCAATCGCCGGTCGCCATCGTCTTCGCCGGGATTTTCCTCGGCGGCACGTTCATGGCGATCACGGCAATCGGGCTCGGCATCGCGCGGCGGTTGACGCAAATGGCGCCGCAACGCGCGCAGGCGATCATGACCTCGGCTTTCGGCTTGGGGCAGATCGTGGGACCTGCGCTTGCGGGCCAGATGCGCGAATCCTCGGGAAGCTTTCTCGCGCCCTCGCTGATCGCCGCGGCGGCGCTGGTGATCGCGGCCGCGCTCGGCGCTTCCGTCGCGCGCTCGCGCGGCTAGGATCGCAAGACGCGCGCGAAGACGATCTGCGTTTCGCCGTAGGCGCGGCGGTCGAGCCGCTCCAGGCCGGCCGGCAGCGCCAGCTCTTCTTCGGCCGCCTCCTCGATCACGCAGAGCGCGCCCTCGCTCAGCCAGCCGCCATCTGCGAGCGCATGCAGGGCGCGCGGCGCGAGGCCCTTGCCGTAGGGCGGATCGAGAAAGGCGAGATCGAATTTCTCGCCGGCCGGCGCATCGCCGAGTTTCGTCGCGTCGCGCCGGAAGATCCGGGTGACGCCGCCGAGCCCGAGCGCCTCGACGTTCTCGCGCAACAAGGCGCGCGCTTCCGAGCCTTCGTCGACGAACAGCGCGAAACGGGCGCCGCGCGAGATCGCCTCGAGGCCGAGCGCCCCCGTGCCGCCGAAAAGATCAATCACGCGCGCATTCTCGACCGCGTCGTCGTAGCCGTGCGCGAGAATGTTGAAGATCGATTCGCGCAGACGGTCCGAGGTCGGGCGGATCGCCCGCGAGGCAGGGCCTTTCAGCGCGCGGCCGCGGAAGCGCCCGCCGACGATGCGCATTTACTTGCCGCCGCGCGGCGGCTTGCGCGGACCGGCGCCGCGCGGCTTGTCGCCACCGGGGCGCGGCCTGTTCCCACCGGGGCGCGGACCCTTGCGATCGCCGCCGCTGCGCGGCCTGTCGCCGCCCGGCCGCTCCGTACGCTTGAAAGGCCGCTCGCCGCCACGCTCGTCGCGCGAAAAACGCTTGCCGCCTTCGCCGCGATATTCACGTTGCGGCAGGGCCCCCTCCCTATCCCTCCCCCGCTTCGCGGGAGAGGGGACGGCGCCCCGCCGAGACCGACCATCCTGTCCACGCCCGGAGTCTGCTCCCTCTCCCGCGAAGCGGGGGAGGGTTGGGGTGGGGGCGCGGCGTCTGTCGTGTTTCTCTTCACGCGGCATGCGCTCCTCGCGCCCTCGCCGCATCGGCCGGTCGCCGCCGCGCTCGGCCTTGAAGCGGCGGGCGTTGCGCGAATCTTCGCCAGTCTTCGGCGCGGCCGAGACGACGCGCTCGACCTTCACCGCCCTGCCCTTGCGGTCGGCGGTCTCGCCGCGTTCGATCTTCACGCGATCATCCTGCTGCATCCGCTTGTCGCGGTCGGCGCGCAACGTCGAGACGTGCTTGCGCGGCCCGCCCTTCGGGCGCTCGCGCTTCACCTCCGGCTCCGCATCCTCGCGGCGCCGGTCGAATGTTTCACGCGACGGACGGTCGCGGTCGGGACGGTCGAAACGTGGACGCTCAGGACGCGTCCTGCCGGAATTTTCGCGCGGCGCGCGATCTCGCGCAGGTCGCTCCTCGCGTGAAGAATCGCGCTCGCTCCTGCGCGGCCGGCGCTCGTCATCGGCCTCCTCGCGCGCGGGCGCGTCGAAATCGGCCTGCGATTGCGCGATCAGACTCGGCCCCAATTGATCGCGCAGCACGCGCGTGCGCACTTCCTCGACGGCGCCTTCGGGCAGTTCGCCCAGTTGGAACGGGCCGTAGGAGACGCGAATGAGGCGGTTGACGTCGAGGCCGAGCGAGCCGAGCACGCGGCGCACCTCGCGGTTCTTGCCTTCGCGCAGGCCGAGCGTGATCCAGCTATTGGCGCCCTGCACGCGGTCGAGCTTCGCCTCGA
>JBDHTL010000073.1:0-17963 GCA_039808645.1 Rhodoblastus sp.
GCCGCCGGGCGCGAACGCGTCGGGCGCGGGCGCAAGCTCGTGCGCGAGGCCGTCCACGATCAGATCCAGCCAACATCCGGCCTGCCTGCCCTGCATTCCATGATGCCCGCAGATGTAGAGCCGCTCCTCGGCGCGCGTGAGCGCGACATAGAGCAGCCGCTGATACTCGTTCTCGACCTCGTCGCGCGCCGCGCTGCGGCGGCGCGCGACGGCCGCCGGATCGTTCTGCTTGCGCGGCGACCACGCCAGCGCCGGACCATCGAGCTCGAACAGGGCGCCCTCGCTCGACGCCGGCGGCAGCCGGCAGGTGTCGGGCAGAAAGACGATCTTCGCCTCGAGCCCCTTGGCGGCGTGAACGGTCATCACCCGCACGAGATCTTCCGCGCCTTCCATGTCGCGCTTGAGCGTGAGCGTCAGCGCCTCGATCTCGTGGACGAAGGCCGCGAGCGACGGCGCGTCGCTGCGCTCGTGCTCCAGCGCGAGCGCCATGAATTCGTCGAGCGCGTCGCCCGCCTCCGCCCCGAGGCGCGCGAGAAAGGCGCGCCGCCCGCGGTCCGGTCCGAGGAGGCTGCTGAAGAAGTCGAACGGGCTCTTCTCGGCCGCCCACCTGCGCCAGCGCGCGATCCGTTCTGCGGCGGTCCTGTGCGAGGCCGTCGCCGAGGCGCGCAGCGCCGCATCGAGCCCGCCGGGCCGGCGCGGCGCGAGCTCCATCAGGTCGTCGTCGTCGAGCCCGCAGAGCGGCGACTTCAGCACGCAGGCCAGCGAATAATCGTCGTCCGGCGCGAGCGCGGCGCGCGCGGCGGCGAGCAGATCCATCACCGCGATATGGCCGGCGACGTCGAGCCGGTCCGCGCCGGCCACCGGCACGCCTTCGGATTTCAGCGCGCGCACCACGGCCTCGAAAAACGCGTCGCGCCGGCGCACCAGGATCATGACATCGCCCGGATGGATCGGCCGCAGCGCGCCGGTTTCCGAATCGTGCACGCGATCCCGCGACGCGGCCGCCATGAGGCTCTTGATCTTGCGCGCGATGCGCCGCGCCAGTTCGACGGGCGGCGAAGTCTCGCCCGGCAGGTCGAGCGGCAGCGTCCATTCCGTCGGATCGTTCGCCTTGGTTCCCGCGATCGGCTCCCAGATCTCCACCATCCCGGGAACATCGTCCTTCAGCGCATTGTGGGTCGGCGGCGGCTCGGCGGGATCGGCGTTCAGGCCGCGCATCGCATCGGGACGGGCGAAGACGTGATCGACCGCGTCGAGGATCTGCCTGGCCGAGCGGAACGACAGGTCGAGCGGCACGGCGTCGAAAACCTGGCCAGCGCCTTCCACGCGCCGCCCGAACACGGTCCGCATGCGGCCGAAAGATCGCGGCGACGCGCCCTGAAACGAGAAGATCGACTGTTTCTCGTCGCCGACCGCGAAGAACGTGCGCTGCCGCGGCCGCGCGCCGGCGCCCGCGGTAAATTCCGACGCGAGCGCTTCCAGGATCTCCCATTGCGCTTCGCTCGTGTCCTGCGCCTCGTCGACCAGAATATGGTCGACGCCGTTGTCGAGCTTGTAGAGCGCCCAGGCGGCCGCGCCCTCGCGCGTGAACAGCGCGCGCGTGCGCTCGATCATGTCGTCGAAATCGAGCACGCCGCGCGCGCGCTTCAGCGCCGCATAGCGGGCAAGGCAGGCCGACGCCAGACGCAGGAGCGCGGTCGAGCGCTCGAGGGTCTCCAGCGCGCGCAGCTTGTCGCGCAGACTCTCAAGACGCTCCGCCTCCGCGGCCAGACGGTCGAGAAGGCCGGGCGCCGACGTCTCGATCGCATTCGTCCCCAGCCGCTTTCGCCGGTCGCCCTCGCCGCCGCCGGTGAAATAGACGCAGAGATAGGCGGCGAGACAGGCCTCGCCGGGCGCATCGGCCGACGCTGCCGTGAGGCGCGCGGCCTGTTCCTTGTCCGTCTTCGACCCGGCCGCGAAGACTTCCGCGATGGCCGGCCATTTGGACCAGTGAATTCCGCCCGCGATCATCGCGCGCCTGACGGCGCCTTCGCTGTCGCCCGGCGCAAGCCCGAGCGCGCCCGGCAGGCGCGCGATCAGCCCGTCGACATCCTCGAGCGCTTCGCGCTTCATCAGCGCGGCGCCGAGAATCCTCTCGAAGCCGCCCTCCGAACATTCCGCCGCGACATGGGCCAGCGCGGCGCCGAGAGCGTCGTCGTCGGCGGCCGCCGCGAAGACCTGCCGCTGCGCCAGCGCCAGAAGCTCGGCGCGCTCGAGATCCTCCGCCGCGCGAAATTCCGCGGGGACGTTGGCCTCGAACGGGAAGAGATGCAGCACCCGTTCGCAGAATGCGTGGATCGTCTGGATCTTCAGGCCGCCCGGCGTTTCCACGGCGGCGGCGAACAGCCTTCGCGCGACGTTCAGGTCGCGCGGCGCTTCGGCGCCGGTCGCGGCGATCTTCCGGCGCAGCGTTTCGTCGTCGGCCAGCGTCCAGTCCGCCAGCGTGCGGAACACGCGCGCCGACATGTTGGCCGCCGCCGCCTTGGTGAAGGTCAGGCAGATCAGGCGCGAGGGCGGCACGCCGTCGAGCAGGAGACGCACGACGCGCTGGGTGAGCACATGGGTCTTGCCGGAGCCGGCATGGGCCGACACCCAGGCCGAGACGCGCGGGTCGGAGGCGCGTTTCTGGTTCTGTTGCGTGCGGGCGGGGATCGGATATCTCATTCGCCCTCCTCCGCGCCGCCGCCGGAAGCCGACCATTCCTTGACGCGCGCGAGATGGTCGAAATCCCCCTCCCGCTTGATGAATTGCGGCAGCGCGCGCGACGGATAGCCTCGCGCGGGGACGCGATAGGACGACAGAAGCTTGAACAATTGCTCGAAATGCGCCTCCGCCAGCGCGACGAAGCCGTCGCCCGTCGCCGGCGCGCCGACGATCTTGCCGCCCTCCCTGCCGCCGAGCTTGATGTAGAGGCCCGACGCCGCCTCGACGGCGCCGATCTCCGCAAAGGCGCCGCGCCGCGCCATCGCCGCCTCCAGCGTCAGTTGCGCGGCCAGACCGATCTCGATCTGGGTCGGCGAGGGCGGATCGCCGGTCTTGTAGTCCACGATATGCGCGCGACCCGCGCGATCGATCTCGATCCGGTCGGCTTCCGCCGTCAGCGCGAATACGCTTCCGTCGTCGAGATCGAATTCGAGCCGCCCGCGCGTTTCGCCGGCGATCCTCGCCAGCTGCGGCCGTCGTTCCGCCTCGTAGGCCAGGACATAGGCGAGGCCCTGTTCGAGCGCGGGCCAGCGAAACGCGCGCCACGACGGATCGGCGAAGAAGGGCGCAAGTTCATCGCGCGCGGCGGCCATCAGGAAGTCGCGCGCCCCGGGCGGCAGCGCGCCCTCCGGCCATTTCTCGACGAGGGCCGCCAGCGCCGCGTGAACGCCCATGCCCTGTTCCGCCGGGCCGATCGCGAAGTCGAGCGCTTGCAGCGGCTGCAGCTTCAGGATGCGCTCGGCGTAGATGGCGTAGGGATCGCGGCGCAGCGTCTCGATACGCGTGACGCCGAGCGACGTCGGGCGCAAATCCAGAGGCGGCCTGGGCGCAGGGCGCGCAAGGGGAGCGACGGGCTCTCCCTGGTCGATCAGCCGGGCGAGCGACAGCCAGCGCGCGCCGCGTTCGCGCATGGCCGCCAGCGCGGCTTCTTCGGCGAGCGCGCCGATCCGCTGCAGAAATCGCGAGGCGACGGTCGGCGCGCGCGCGCGCTTGACGGCGCGGGTGAGCACGGCTCTGCGCGCGCCGATCGCCATGACGAAATCGTGCGCGCTCTGGCCAATGCGCCGTTCGGGCGCCGTCAGTCCGATCTGCGCCCGCATCGGCCGGTTGAGAAAGGCGTCGCTCTGGGGTTGCGGCGGCCAGATCGTTTCGTCGAGCCCGGCGAGAACGACGAGATCGGCGTCGAGCAGACGCGCTTCGAGCAGGCCGAGTATCTTCAGTCGCGGATGCGCGCGCTGCGGTCCGCGCACCGTGGCGTCGGAAACGAGGCGGTCGAACATGCTCCGGTACTGATCGAGGTCGAACCGCATGCGCGGCGCGGCGTCCACGCCGAGCCCCCCGATTTCGTCGAACAGCCGTTCGAGGACGACGTCGTCCTCCGCCAGGCGCGGTTCGGCGTGCGCGCCCAATTCCGCGAGGCTCCGGCGATGCAAGGCGACCCATTCGCCGATCGATCGCGCGTCGCCCGCGCGCAGGGGCGCGAGCGCGGCGTCGACCGCAAAGGCCACGCGCTCCATGTCGTCCCAGTCCGAAGCGGCGATCCGTCGAACCGCCGGATGCGCATGGCGGTCGCCCGCGCCGGCGCGGGCGAAGGCAAGGCGCGCGCGCCAGTCGGCGTCGTGCGGCGTCGCGCGCAGCACGCCGATTTCGATCTTCTGCGCGAGGCCTGTCGTTCGCGCGCGATCGAAGATCGGGGCGACGCTGTCGTGGCCGAGCAGGGCGAGGAACGCGATGTCGGATCGTTCCGACGCCGCCGCCAGCGCCGCGCGGGCGAAGGCCCCCGCCCGCGTGGTTCCGAGCGGCTGGCCGCCGGAATCGTCGACGCTCAGGCCCCAGCGCGCGAGTTCCGCGCGCACCCGCCGCGCGATGGCGCGGTCGGGCGTGACGAGGGCGCCGGTCGCCTGCGGCGTCTCCAGCAATTCCCGAAGGCAGATCGCGATGGCGAGCGCCTCTTCGCGCTCGTCCGCCGCTTCGATCAGGCTGACGTCCCTCAGCGCGTCTTCGCGCTCGTCGCCGTGCGCGCCGACATAGGCGCGCCAGTTCCCGGTCGATTCGCTGGGCGCGAGCGCCTGCGAGACGAACTGCCGCCGCCTGGCGAGCGCGCCGTCCGGTTCGCCGAGCGCGCGCACGTCGTCGCGTATCGCGTCGAGCCGCGAAAGCAGCCGCGCGAGCGCGGCCTGCGGATGCCCATGCGACGCCTCGCTCTTGTCTCCGGCGCCGGCGACGATCCGCCAGTCCGCCTCCGGCATGATCTGGTCGAGCCCGGGCAGCACCACGGCGCCGCGCGGCAGTCGCGCGATCGCGCCCATGAGTTCGGCGGTCGCGCGGTTCGTGCCGGTCGAGCCGAGAACGATGGTCGGTTCGTCCGCGCGCGACAGCCGCTCGATCTCCTTGCGTATCAGCCGCGCGCGGCGCTCCGCGAGATCGATCGCCCCGCGCTCGGCCAATATGCCCGGCCAGCGCTCGATGGCGATCTTGAGGAATTCGGCCGAGATGCCCCAGTAGCGATCGAAGTTTTCGGTCGCGAGGCGGTCGATTGCCGACCAGTCCGCGCCCTCGACGATGAATTCGTCGATGAGACCGGCCAGTTCTCCCGCAAGCGCCAGCGCGTCGGCGGGCGTCGCGCCGACGACGAGCGTCTGCGCGGGGTCGACGACGATCGCGCCGTCGCGGCCAACGCCCACGATCGCGCCGCGCAGCGCCCGCGACCAGGCGTATACGAGATCGGCGAGCAGAAAGCGGCGTTCCATCTCGCCGATGGCCGGCGGTATCGCGGGATCGAAGGACGCGAAGACGTCCTCCGGCTCCGACAGCAGCGCGGCGTCTTCGTCGACCGCTCCAAGAGGCCGGATCTTCGGCAGGAGCGTCGCGCGGCGCTCGGCCTGCGCCGCGAACTCGGCGATCAGCGCGCGCGTCGCCCGCCGCGTCGGCACGTAGATCGTGAGATCGGCGAGCGCCAGCGGGCCCGCGGCGCGCGAAATTCCGGGAACGATCTCGCCTGCGGTCAGCGCGCGTACGAACGTCGCCAGAAAGGGGACGCCCGGCGGAATGGTGAAGAGACGCGGACGCGCCATGATCAGGCGGCGGGCCGCGCGTAGGCGCGTTCGGCCTCCTCGATCGCCTCTGGCGAGCCGACATGCAGCCAGGCGCCATTGAGCCGCAAGCCGTGCAGGCGACCGGCCTCGGCGGCGCGGAAAAAATACGGCGCGAGACGGAAGACTTCCTCGCGCGCGTCGGCGAACAGGCTTGCCTTCATGATCCCGACGCCGGCATAGACGAAGGCTGAAACCTCGCGCTCGGCGCGCTTCGTCAGGCGCCCGTCCGGCGCCATGTGAAAGTCGCCCGGCCAGTCGACGCCGACAGCGCCTGATGTCGCCGCAACGAGCAGAAGCACGTCCATTTCCGCAGGTCGCCAGGCCTGTTTCAACGCCGCGATCGCGGAATGCGGACCCTCGAGCCAGACGGCGTCGGTGTTGCAGATGAAGAAATCGGCGTCGCCGATCAGCGGCAGGACCTTTCTGATTCCGCCGCCCTGGTCGAGCAGCTTGTCGCGCTCGTCCGAAATGACGATCTGCGGGCGTGTGCGATGCTTCAGATGCGCTTCGATCTGGTCGGCCAGGTGATGAACGTTGACGATCGCGCGCGCCAGGCCGCCATCGGCGAGACGATCGAGCATGTGATCGAGCATCGTCCTGCCGCCGATGGTCACCAGCGGCTTCGGGATCCGGTTCGTGATCGGCCGCATGCGCGTGCCGAGGCCCGCGGCGAACACCATGGCCGTGTCGAGCGGCTTTCTGTCTTCCGTCGGCATGGGGCTCAGGCGTCCTCGACCATGCGCGGCAGATTGGCGACGTGCCATTCGCGCAGCGCAGCCAGCGCGGGATGCGCGAGATTCTTGCGCAGGTAGCGCGTCACGCGCGGCAGGTGGGCGAGATATTGCGGCTTGCGGTCGCGCTTGTCGAGCCGGGCGAATATGCCGAGTATCTTCGTGGCGCGCTGCGCGCCGAGAATGGCGTAGGCGCGCGCGAAGCCGGCCATGTCGAATTCGTTCGTCGCCGCGCGCCTGAGCTGCGCGTAATGCCCGAGAAGGCGCAGCTCCATCTCGTCCGGCACGGTCACGCGCGCGTCCTGCAGCAGCGACACGACGTCGTAGGCGGGATGGCCCATCACGCAATCCTGGAAGTCGATGATGCCGACGCGCGCGATCCCCTCGCGTTCGGCGAGCCAGATCAGATTGGGCGAATGGTAGTCGCGCAAGGTCCAGGTCGCCGGCGCGTTGACGATTTCGATCGCGAGTTGCCGCCACAGGTTGACGAAGGTCGCGCGCTGGCCGGATGAGAGCTGCGCGCCCGCAACATGCGGCGCATACCATTCGAGCAGCAACTCGATCTCGATCAGCAGCGCATCGAGATCGTAGGGCGGAATGCGGTAGATCGCCGCGTCGTCCATCGCGATCGTGTCGGATCGCGGGCGCGCGTGTATATGCGACAGCGCGGCGACCGCCTCCGCATAGCGGTCCCGGATCGGCCCGCTCTCATCAATGACGCCTTCGCCGCCGAGGTCCTCCAGGACCGCAAAGCCGCTGTCGAGATCGGCGGCGTAGATTTGCGGCGCGGACAATCCCTCCTCGCGCAGCGCGCGATCGATCGCCACGAACGGCCGGATATTCTCCGCGAGGCGGGCGATGGCGCTGTAAGGCTTTCCGTAACGCACCGGCGGGCCGTCCGGCCGCGGCGGCGAAATCATCAGGATCGCACGCGCGCCGTCGGCTTTCGTCAGCCGTTCGTATGCGCGCGTCGAGGCGTCGCCCAGCATGAAGGCGCGCTCGGCGTCCTGCCAGCCTGCAGTGCGCAGGATTTCCGTCGCGCCTTTGGCGCGCGCGAGGCGCGCGGCGAAGCCGCCGAAGCCGGCAAGCTCGATCAGGCGACGGTCGCCGCCTTCGGGCGGAATGGCCAGACGCACGTCGAGCCGTTCCTCAGGCAGCGCGCCGCCCGCGCGGTCCGCCCATTCCACCAGCACGAGCGCGCTGTCCGTCGCCTCGTCCCAGCCGAGTTCTCCGAGTTCGGATGGATTGCCGATGCGATAGAGATCGGCGTGCACGATCGGGAAATCGCCGCTCTCGTACACCTGCATCAAGGTGAAGGTCGGGCTCGGCACGTCGAGATCCGGTTCGCCCGTCAGCTTGCGGATGAGCGCACGGGCAAAGGCGGTCTTGCCCGCGCCGAGGTCGCCCGACAGCGTCACGAGATCGCCCGGCCCCACCAGCCCCGCGACCAGCCTGGCGACATCGCGCGTTCCCGCCTCGTCGCTGGCGTCGATCCGCCAGATCGTCGGCGCGCCCACGTCGCTCATACCGGCTTCCGCTGGTTGTCGATGGCGCCGGCTCTTGCGTCGGCTGCGCCCGCGTCTAGTCGTCTCGACGGGAAGATGCAGGTCACCGCCGTGCCTTCGCCGGGCGCCGAATCGATGTGGATCTTGCCGCCGTGCAACTCGACGAGCGCCTTCACGATCGAGAGGCCGAGGCCGACGCCGCGATGGCGCGTGCCGATCGTATGGCTCTTGAAGCGGTCGAACACCTTGTCGAGCACGTCCGGAGGAATGCCGCGCCCGTTGTCGGACACTTTGAAGGCGATCTCCTCGCCGCGCCTGAGCGCTGCGAGCGTGACCGTCTGGCCGGGCTCGGAGAAGCCGATGGCGTTCGACAGCAGGTTGAACAGGATCTGCCGCACGCGCTTGCCGTCGGCGCGGAACGTTCCGATGTCGTCGCGCGCGACAATCGACAGGTTGATCCCGGATTCCGACAGCCGGTCCTGCACGCCGGCCGCTGCGGCGCGCATCGTCTCGGCAATGTCGACGTCGTCTGCTTCCAGCTGCATCCCGTCCTTGTCGATCGTGGCGAGGTCGAGAATATCGTTGATGATCGCAAGCAGCGCCGACGACGATTTCATCACATAGCCGACATAGTCGCGCTGGCGCTGGTTGAGCGGACCGACGGTTTCGTCGTCGAGCAACTGGATGAAGCCGATGATGTTGGTCAGCGGCGAGCGCAGCTCGTAGGAAATGTGGTGCACGAAATCGTTGCGCAGGTTCTCCGCTTCGATCAGCGCCTGGTTGCGGTCGGTGAGCGCGCGTTCGACGCTGACCTGGGCCGTGGCGTCGATGAATGTGATGAGCGTGGCCCCGTCGGGCAGCGGTTGCGCCGCGCAATCGAGCACCAGTCCGTCGGCGCGGTTCATCCGGAAGGCGTGGCCGGTGCGCTGCTCGTGCAGGCCGGTCACGACTTCGCGCAGCTTGCCGACGCCGCCGCCGGACCCCGCCAGCGGCGCGCATTGCTGGGCGATGGCGTCGAAATGCGGATGGGCGAGCAGCATGTCGGCGTCGAGCCGCCAAATCCGCGCGAAGGCGGGATTGTGCAGTTTCAGCTTGCCGTCCGTGCCGAACACGGCGACGCCTTCCTGCAACGTGTCGAGCGTCTCGTTCTGCACGCTCATCATCTGCTTGAAGCGCGACTCGATCTCGAAACGCTCGGTCACGTCGTCGTAGAGGTAGGTCACGCCGCCGTGCGGGCTCGGGTTCGAGACGACGCGGAAGGTGCGGCCGCCCGGCACGTACCAGAGATGCTCGCGGGTCTCCTGCGACTGGTAGGCGGCCATCAGTCCGGCCTTCCAGGCGCGGAAGTCCGCCTGTTCGGGCAGGCGTCGCTGCGCGCGCAGCCGGTCGAGAATTTCGGGATCGGTCGGGCCCTGGTCGAGGAAGCTCTGCGGCAGCGCCCAGAGTTGGCGATAGGCCGCGTTGTGAAACGCCAGCCGCTTCTGTCCGTCGAAGATCGCCACCGCCGTCGGTAATTGGTCGAGCGTGCGGGTGTGCGATTCCATCTGCTGTTCGAGATTGTCGCGCACCGCTTCGAGTTCGCTCAGGTCCTGCGCATAGCCGACCGAGCCCGCGCGCGTCGGCACGTCGACGACGTCGAGCAGGTGGCGCGCGCCCGAGACCAGGCCGGGCAGGCGCGCGCGCCATGTCTCGCCGGCGTCGGTCGTGCGGCGGCTCATCTCCCGCGCATCGCGGTCGAGCAGTTCGACGCCTCTCGCGACCGCCTCGGTCGGATCCTTGGCGTCGACGGCGCGGGCGTAGGCCGCATTCACCCAGGAAAGCCTGCCGTCGCCGTCGCGCATCCACGCCGGCGCGGCGATGGAATCGAGCATGGCGCGCAACGCGTCCGTCTGCGCGCCGAGCTCGGCGTGCCTTTGGCGCAGCGAGAGCAGTTCGAGCCGGTCGCCGGAGACGTCGCGGATGCGCAGAACCGCGCGGCCGGCGATCGCGCGCCCGTCGGCCTCGAGATGGCGGCCCGCCAGCGACACAAGGGACATGCGGAAGCCCTCGCCGCGGCGACGCAGGCGCTCGACGCAATCGTCGAGGCGCTGCGCCAGCGCCGGTTCGAGCCAGGCGCCGAAGCCGAGCACGCGGCGCGGCACGGGCGCATCGGTGACGAGGCCGATCTCGCCCTCGATCTCGGGTTCGCCGGAAGCCGACCCCCAGGCGACGATGATCTGCGGTTCGGCGGAGAGGAACACATGGGCGCGTTCGAGCTTCGCGCGCGCAGCTTCCAACTCGGCGACGAGGGTGCTTTCGCGCTGCGTCCATTGCTTGCGGCCGGTCAGATGCAGCAGGGCGGTGATGGTCGCGAAGATGACGAGGCCGACGACCAGCGACACGCCGACGACGTTCGGCTCGTGGATGGGCTGCTCGGCAAGCCGTCCTTGCGCCAGCGCCGGCGCGGCGGCCGTCAGGGCCAGCCACGACGCGGTCGCGGTCAGGCGGGCGAGAGGCCCGCGCAGCCGGACGGCGAAGCGCCGCAAAGCGGAGGGGCGCGCCACGATGGGCTGGCGTTCCACGATCGGGCGAGTCAGCTCAATCACAAGGTGATCCTGCCGCCGCCGCCTCATCCGCCGTCCCCTTTTCGAGGCGCAAGCGTGCATCGGCCGACGCCGACGCCAGGAGCCTCAGTCCGGCAGCGTCCGCCTCGCTGCCCGAATCAATCCAATCTAGCCTTAGGCGAGGGTCCTGAGAAAGTGGTTAACGAACGGGAAATTCCCGGTTCGCCGCGAGTCCAATGGACGCAGGGCGAGCCGGTCTCCAATTAAACCGAGTACTGATTGACCGTATACGGAATATATGGCTACATGTCCGCAAGAATAAAATTCCGGTCTGGGAGGACGGAGCATGGCTCAGGAGAGCAACAGGATCATCGTGGTCGGCGGCGGCATCGGCGGGCTCGCCGCGTCGCTGGCGCTGGCGCGGCAGGGTTTCCAGGTCACGGTTCTCGAACAGGCGCCGGAGATTGGCGAGATCGGCGCGGGCATCCAGCTCGGCCCCAACGCCTTTTCCGCCTTCGACGCCCTCGGCGTCGGCGAGAAGGCGCGCGGCCGCGCCGTCTAGGTCGACGAGATGATCATGCACGATGCGATCGACGGCTCGCTGGTCGGCCGCATCCCGACGGGCGAGACCTTCCGCAGGCGCTTCAACAATCCCTACGCCGTCATCCATCGCGTCGACATCCATTCCTCGCTGCTGGAAGGCGCGCAGGAATCGGGCCGCATCGAATTCAAGACGTCCACGCGCATCGAGCGCGTCGAGCAGGACGATGCCGGCGTGACCGCCTGGGACCAGAACGGCGTCGCCCATCGCGGCCTCGGCCTCATTGCCGCCGACGGCGGCAAGTCGGTCGTGCGGGCGCAATATGTCAATGATCTGCCGCGCATCACCGGCCACGTCGTCTATCGCGCCGTGATCGACAGGGCCGATTTCCCGAAGGATTTGCAGTGGAACGCGGCCTCCCTGTGGGCTGGGCCGAAATGCCATCTCGTCCATTATCCGCTGCGCGGCGGCGAGCAATACAACGTCGTCGTCACCTTCCACTCGCGCAAGCCCGAGGAATGGGGCGTCACCGACGGCTCCAGGGAAGAGGTGCAGAGCTATTTCAAGGAGGTCTGCCCCAGGGCGCGCCAGCTGATCGATCTGCCGAAATCCTGGCGCCGCTGGGCGACCGCAGACAAGGAGCCGATCGAGACTTGGACCTTCGGACGCGTGACGCTGCTCGGCGATTCCGCGCATCCGACCACGCAATACATGGCGCAGGGCGCCTGCATGGCGCTGGAAGACGCGGTGACGCTCGGCGAGGCCCTGCGTGTCAACCAGAACGACTTCCCCAGGGCGTTGCAGCTCTATCAGGCCTGCCGCACGACGCGCACCGCGCGCATCGTCCTGTCGGGCCGCGAAATGGGCCGCATCTATCACGCCAGCGGCATTGAGCGGAAAATCCGCAACGGCCTCTGGAAGGGTCGGTCGGTCGAGCGCTTCTACGACGCGCTCGAATGGCTATACGGTTGGAACGTCAGCAAGGCTCTGGAACAATAAGCGCGGCGCGCGCATCAGGAGGAACAGCCATGTCGCAGCTCGGCACGCTCGAGGAGCTTCCGCTCGATTACCGCAACGGCCTGACGTCGCAGAACCTCGTGCCGCTCTGGCCGAATCTTCGCGCCGCCCTGCCCTACAACATCCCCGCCCGCCGCACGAAGCCGATGGTCTGGCGCTATGCGGAAATCCGCCCCGAACTTCTCAAGGCCGGCCAGCTGACGCCGATCGAAAAGGCCGAGCGCCGCGTGCTCGTGCTCGCCAATCCCGGGCTCGGCCTCGAGAACATGCAGGCGACGCCCTCGATCTACATAGGCATGCAGCTGATCCTGCCGCGCGAAACGGCGCCCAACCACAAGCACAGCCCGAGCGCCGTGCGCTTCGTGGTCGAGGGCGAGGGCGGCTTCACCGTCGTCGAAGGCGAGAAAATGCCGATGGAGAAGGGCGACCTGATCCTCACCCCGTCGGGCCTCTGGCACGAGCACGGCCATGAAGGCTCCGGCCCCGTCGTGTGGATGGACGCGCTCGACCTGCCGATGGTCTATGCGCTCGAAGCCTCCTATTGCATCGACGGCGAGCCGCAGAAGATCCGCAACCAGCCGGATTCCTCGCAGAACCGCTATCGCCGCGCCGGCCTCGTGCCCTACGTCTCGCTGCGTTCCAAGCGCCCGAGCTATCCGCTGTGCCGCTTCCCGTGGAAGGAGACGCGCGCCGCCCTGCACGATCTCGCGACCGTGACCGACAAGGGCGAGGCGGTGCAACTCGCCTATGTGAACCCGGAAACGGGCGGCGAATGCCTGCCGATCCTCGGCTTCTCCGCGCTCATGCTGCGTCCCGGCGAGACGATCCGGCCCGTGCGCCGCTCGGCGTCCGCCGTGCTGCATGTGGTGGAAGGCGAGGGGCAGGCGGTCATCGACGGCGTCGAACTGAACTGGGGCGGGCAGGACACGCTTGCGGTACCGACGCATGCGCGGATCGAGATCACGAACCGTTCGACGTCGAAGCCGGCCTTCCTGTTCCAGGTGGACGACGCGCCGATGCAGAAGAAGCTCGGGTTCTTCGAGGAGTTCGGTTGACGGAGACCACTTCGGATCACTCCTCAGGGCGAGGGTTTCTGGAAAACTAAATCGTCTTCTCGACGCTCGTGCACAAATCCGCGATCACGCAGCGCGCGCATTCGGGCTTGCGCGCCTTGCAGATGTAGCGGCCGTGCAAGATCAGCCAGTGATGGGCGTGCAGGAGAAATTCCTGCGGGATGATCTTCAGCAGGCCGAGTTCCACTTCCAGCGGCGTGTTTCCCCGCGCGAGCGGAATGCGGTTCGAAACGCGAAACAGATGCGTATCGACGGCGATCGTCGCCTCGCCGAAGGCGATGTTGCGCACGACATTGGCGGTCTTGCGGCCGACGCCCGGCAGCGCTTCCAGCGACGCCGCATCGAGCGGAACCTTGCCGCCGTGCTTCTCGACGAGAATCTGCGACAGCGCGATCACGTTCTTCGCCTTGGCGCGGAACAGGCCGATCGTCTTGATGTGGTCGCGCACTTTCTCTTCGCCGAGCGTCAGCATCTTCTGCGGCGTGTCGGCAACTGCAAACAGAGCGCGCGTCGCCTTGTTGACGCCGGCGTCCGTCGCCTGCGCGGAAAGTACCACGGCGACCAGCAGCGTGTAGGGGTTCACATATTCAAGCTCGCCCTTCGGCTCCGGATTTTGCGCGCGCAGGCGTGAAAAGATCTCGCGCACCGTCGCCGCGTCCGCATATTTGCGCGGCGCCGGCTTCTTTCTGGCGGCGGACTTTTTCGCAGCGCCGGTGGCCGGCGGCCTCTTCTTTTCGGGCATCGCGCTTTATATTGTCAGGACCGAGTTCCGCAAAGCCGCTCCATGGCCGAAGCCTACGATCAGCCGATCTACGCCGTGCGACTTCGTCCGCACCGCTCGCTGACGCGCGCGCAAGCGAAGCTGTTGGTCATCGCCGTCAGCCTCGCCATCTGCGCGATCAGCCTGCCGTTCTTCGTGATGGGCGCCTGGCCGGTCGTCGGCTTTCTCGGGCTGGACGCCCTCGGGATGTGGCTGGCGTTCCAGATCTCCTTTCGCGCCGCCCGCGCCTACGAGGACTTGCGGCTGACGCCGGTGGAGCTGAGCCTTGCCAAAGTGTCGCCGCAGGGCGCGGCGCGCGAATTCCGGTTCAACCCGGCCTGGGTGCGCCTCGATCGCAGCGAGCACGAGGAATACGGCGTCGAGCGGCTCGCGCTGGTCTCGCACGGCCGCAGCGTCGAATTTGGAAGTTTTCTGGGACCGGGCCAGAAGGCCGAGGTCGCCGGCGACCTGACGCTGGCCCTGACGCTGGCGCGGCGGGGGCCGGACCTGTCGTAGGAATCGGGTGGCGGCGCGCAGGTCTCACGGGCAGAATCGGGCAAATTCAGACGGAACATCGCCATGCTGCAACGCCCGAACCCCAAAGCCTTCACGCCCCTCGACCTCGCCGACGATTACGAGCGCGTGCGCGGCGCGATCGAATACATGACCAAGGCCTCGCGCCGCCAGCCGGAGGTCGAGGAGGTCGCCGCCCATGTCGGCCTCTCCGCCTCGCATTTCCACCATCTCTTCAAGCGCTGGGCGGGCCTGACGCCGAAGGCCTTCCTGCAGGCCGTCACCATCGACCATGCCCGCGCGCTTCTGCGCGACAGCGCCAGCGTGCTCGACGCCTCCTACGAAGTAGGCCTCTCCGGGCCCGGCCGCCTGCACGATCTCTTCGTTGCGCACGAGGCGATGACCCCCGGCGATTTCAAGCGCGGCGGCGAGGGCCTCGTCCTGCGCTACGGCTTCCATCCCTCGCCGTTCGGCGAGGCCATCGCGGTCATTGCGCCCAAGGGGCTCGCCGGGCTCGGCTGGGTCGACAAGGGCGACCGCGCTGCAGCGCTCGCCGACATGGTCAGGCGCTGGCCGAACGCGCAATTCGTAGAGGACAACGAGGCGACCGCGCCCTATGCGCGCCGCGCCTTCGATGCGAAAGAATGGCGCCCGGACCGGCCGCTGCGCCTGGTCCTGATCGGCACGGATTTCGAACTGCGCGTCTGGGAGACGCTGCTCGCCATTCCCATGGGCTGCGCGACGACCTATTCGGATATCGCGCGAAAGATCGGGAAGCCGCAGGCGGCGCGCGCCGTCGGCGCGGCGGTCGGCAAGAACCCGATCTCCTTCGTCGTGCCTTGCCACCGCGTGCTCGGTCGCTCCGGCTCCTTCACCGGCTATCACTGGGGCGTGGCGCGCAAGCAGGCGATCATCGGCTGGGAAGCCGGCCAGACGGCCTGAACTGTTCAGCCGGCGATCAACGCCCGCACGACGCCAACCAGCGCACCGAGAAAAAGAACGGCGGCGGCGCTCGCCTGAATGGCGAAGCCGCGGCCACGTTTGTCGGCCGCCTGCGCATAAGTGATGAAGTAAAGCACGCGGCCCGCGATCCACACGAGCCCGACCAGCGCCGCCCAGCGGTCGGAGAGGGTGAGCGCAAAAAGCCAGAGCGAGGGCAGGACAATCGGCATCCATTCCAGCATGTTCTGGTGCGCGCGGAACACGCGTTCGAAATCCGGATTGCCCGTGGTCGCCGGCGCCTTGATCTTGTAAGTCCCGCGCGCCATGCCGACGCGCAGGCCGGCCCAGAAGTAGACGGCGATGGAAAGAAGCGTGACGAGCGCGGTCCAGTGCGGCATGTGCGGTCCTATCGGGTTGAAATCCATTTTGCGAAGCCGTCGGCGCGCAGCCGGCACGCCGGGCACGCGCCGCAGCCATGCCCCCAATCGTGCAGCGCGCCGCGCTCTCCGAGATAGCAGGTGTGCGTATCGGCCACGATGACGTCGACCAGCGCGTCGCCGCCGATCTCGCGCGCCAGCGCCCAGGTCGCCGCCTTGTCGATCCACATCAGCGGCGTCTCCAGCGCGAAGCGGGCGTCCATGCCGATGTTGAGCGCGACCTGCATCGCCTTGATCGCGTCGTCGCGGCAGTCCGGATAGCCGGAAAAGTCCGTCTCGCACATGCCGCCGACGATGCGCGTCAGTCCGCGCCGATAGGCGAGCGCGGCGGCGAAGGCGAGAAAGATGAGATTGCGCCCGGGCACAAATGTATTGGGCAATCCCTTTGCATCCGCCTCGATGGCGATCTCGCGCGTCATCGCCGTGTCCGAGATCGCGCCGAGCGCCGTGAGATCGAGCGTATGGTCCGGCCCGAGCTTTTCCCGCCACGCCGGCTTCAGGCCCGCGAATTTTTTGCGCACGACGGCGCGCTGCTTCAATTCGATGGCGTGACGCTGGCCGTAGTCGAAGCCGATCGTCTCGACATGGTCATAGCGTTCGAGCGCCCAGGCGAGACAGGTCGCCGAATCCTGACCGCCGGAAAACAGGACGAGGGCGGAGGTCATTGCGATTTATGAATCGGCCCGACCCCCTCCCCAACCCTCCCCCGCTTTGCGGGAGAGGGAGCAGACTCGTCGTATCGGTTTGAGCCGTCAACACGGGCGCTTGCCGTCCCCTCTCCCGCAGGTACGAAGTCGGCTGTTGCCGACTTCGACCAGATACGGGGGAGGGAAAGGGAGGGGGGCATGCGGCTCAAACCACCTCCCCGCGCGCCCAGGCGGCGATGAGATGGTGCGCGATGGCGAGTTTCGGCGGGCAGAAGAAGCCGTCGAGCCTGCCCTCCACCAGCTTCAGCGCTTCCTCGCGCGAAAACCAGCGGGCGTCGTCGAGTTCGGTGACGTCGATCGTGATCTTCTCGTCCTCGGCTTCGGCAAGACAGCCGATCATCAGCGAGCAGGGGAAAGGCCAGGGCTGCGAGGCCATGTAGCTCACCTTGCCGCAGGAAATTCCCGCCTCTTCCTTGATCTCGCGGCGCACGGCGTCCTCCAGCGTCTCGCCGCCCTCAACGAAGCCCGCGAGCGCCGAATACATGCCCTTGGGAAAGCGCGGCTGGCGGCCGAGCAGGCATTTGTCGCCGGAAACGGCGAGCATGATGACGACCGGATCGGTGCGCGGAAAATGCTCGGCCTTGCAGGCGGGGCACACGCGCTTCCAGCCGGCGGCGGCGCTCTGCGTCTCCACGCCGCAATTGGAGCAGAAGCGGTGGCGCGAATGCCAGTAGGTCAGGCTTTTCGCCTGCGCGAGGCGGCCGGCGACCTTCTCCGACACCATGCCCTGCATGAGGATCGAGCGCAGATCCACGCGCACTTCCGCCGTCTTGCCCGGCGGCGGCGCCTCGTTGCGATAGATGCGCTGGAGCTGTTCGCGGCTGGGGCCGAGATCCTGCGGCGCGTCCTCCAGCAGCACGGCGAATACGCCGCCGACGCCGTCGTGACCGAGAAACGCCGTCTCGCGCGCCTGCCCCATGCGGCTAGCCTCAGCGAAGGTGAAGAGCGAGCGATAGCCCTCGCTGTCGCGCTCCAGGATGACGTTCTCGCCGGCGATGACAAAAGTCCGCGCCTCGTGATGCGTGCGCAGGGCCTCGACATGCGCCGCGTCGTCGCGCTTGTCCGACATGCGATCGAGATCGTTGGCCGAATAGCCGGTGCGGGCCGAAAGCTCCTTGCGCGACGCCATCTTTGTTCCTTTTGCCGAGTCGGTGCGGAGCATAGCGGCGGTCGGCTCCCTCCCCAACCCTCACCCGCTCCGCGGGAGAGGGAGTAGATTCTGCCGCCCGGCAGTCGATGTTGCCCGAACCGCTTGCCGTCCCCTCTCGCGCGGTCACGAAGTCGGCGCCGGGAAGTCGGCTGTTGCCGACTTCGCTTGAAGTTGCCGACTTCGGTCGGATACGGGGGAGGGCAAGGG
>JBDHTL010000074.1:0-17881 GCA_039808645.1 Rhodoblastus sp.
ACAAGAAGCTCGACCTCGATTCCCTGATCTCGCGCACCTATACGCTCGACCAGATCAACGAGGGCTTCGAGCAATTGCGCAAGGGCGGCGTCGCGCGCGGCGTCGTCGTGTTCGACTGACGAAAGGGGATTGTGCGCCGTCTGGCCGCAGTCCGCGATCCCGCGAAATGCGGCGCGCCCGATCCGGCCGACGCCTCGAAGTGCGTGGACGCGCCTGACAATGCCGCCACTTCCCCGGGCGCCAATGTCGGCCGACCTGGCGGAAACTGATCGACCGCGTGAGGCGCGACGCGGCGGCGTGGCGGAAGGCGCCCGGCGAAGGCCCGATCCTCGCGGATGCGGCGACGACCTCGGCCTCCGGTCTCGACCCGCACGTCTCGCCGCAGACCGCGATGGCGCAGGCCGTGGGCCTCGCCAGGGCGCGCAACCTGCCCGAGGCTAGGACGCGCGGCCTGGTCGACGCCGCCGTGGAGCGCCCGTGGCTCGGCTTCATCGGCGAGAACCGCGTCAATATTCTGAGGCTCAATCTGGCGCTGGATCGGTTAGGATCGGGTTGAGGAGGAAGCTGCGGAATGGCAGGGCCTGTTCGCGACGGCGACGGACGACCGGACCCTGACGCGCTTCTCGCGCAGACGCGGCGGGAGACCCGAGGACGCCTGAAAGTGTTTCTCGGCGCGGCGCCGGGCGTCGGCAAGACCTATGCGATGCTTCAGAACGCCCGCCGCCTGCAGGCGGAGGGCGTCGACGTCGTCATCGGCCTCGTCGAGACGCATGGGCGCGCCGAGACGGGCGCGCTGATCGACGGGCTCGAGGTCCTGCCGTGCCGGCAGACGGATTATCGCGGCCGCGCCCTTGAGGAATTCGACATCGACGCGGCGCTCGCGCGCCGACCGAAGCTTCTCGTGCTCGACGAACTCGCGCACGCCAACGCGCCGGAGAGCCGGCGCCCGAAGCGCTGGCAGGATGCGGAGGAATTGCTGGACGCCGGGATCGACGTGTGGACCGCGCTCAACATCCAGCATGTCGAGAGCCTGGCCGACGTCGTCGCGCACATAACCGGCGTCGTCGAGCGCGAGACCGTCCCGGACAAGGTGATCAGCGCCGCCAACGACGTCGTGCTCGTCGACATCACGCCCGAGGAACTGATCCAGCGGCTGCACGAGGGCAAGGTCTACGTGCCGGAGACGGCGAAACGCGCGACCGAGCGCTTCTTCGCGCCCGGGAATCTGACGGCGCTGCGCGAACTCGCGCTTCGGCGCACCGCCGACCGGGTCGACGACCAGATGGTCGATTATCTCAAGCGCAAGGCGATCGAAGGTCCCTCGGGCTCTTCGGAGCGGCTGATGGCCTGCATCGCTTCCGACGCGGCGGCCGGGCACGTGGTCAGGCGAGCCAGCCGGCTCGCGACGGCGCTCAATGCCGGATGGCTGGTCGCGCATGTCGAGCGCTCCGGCGCGACGCCCGACGCCGCGAGATCGGGGCGCGTCGCGGAAGCGCTCGCGCTCGCCGAGCGCCTCGGCGGGCAGACGCATCGTCTCTCCGGCGTCGATCCGGTCGGGGACGCGCTGCGGCTCGCGCGGCGCGAGAACATCACGCAGATCATCGTCGGCAAGGCGCGACCCGGCGTGTGGCGCGCGCCGTGGCGGCGCGGATTTTCGGCGGAACTGTCGCGGCGGGCGGAGGGGGTCGATATCCATGTCGTCGCCGCGAATGCGCCCGCGGCCGCGGCGCGGTTCGACCCGATGGGGCGCTTGTCCGCCGACGGGCTCTGGAGCGAGACTCTGGTTGCGGCGCTGGCGGTGGCCTGCGCCGTCGGCCTCGGCCGCGCGCTGGCGCATTTTCTGCTTCTGCCGAACCTGTCGATGATATTTCTGGCCGCGGTGCTGTTCTGCGCGGTCTGGCGCGGCGCGCGCGCGGCGGTGATCGCCTCGGTCATGTCGTTCCTCGCGTATAATTTCTTCTTCATTTCGCCGGTCCATACGCTCACGATCGCCGAGCCGCACGAATTGTTCGCGCTGCTGATCTTCCTCGCGGTCGCCGTGCTCACCGGTTCGCTCGCCGGCCGCTTGCGCGACCAGAGCGCAGGCGTGGCGAAGAACGCCGCGCTCACGCAGTCGCTGTACGAATTCGGCCGCAAGGCGACCGGCGCCGCCAATGCCGACGACGTGCTGTGGGCCGCCGCCGCGCATCTGCACGCGATGCTCAAAGGCGCCGTCGTGCTCCTGATGCCGGACGGCGACGAACTGAAGCCCCATGCGGCCTGGCCGCCCGACACGCAGCTCGACGCCGCCGAGCGGACCGCAGCGCGCTGGGCGCTGCAGAAGTCCGAGCCCGCCGGCTGGGCGACCGGCACGCTGCCGAGCGTCGGCCTCCAGTTCCGGCCGCTGACGACCGTGCGCGGCGCCGTGGCGGTCTGCGGTTTCGAAGCGCCGTCGCGCGACGAGCCCATGTCGCCGCAGGACGAACGCGCGATCGCAGCGATTCTCGACCAGACCGCGATCGCGCTCGAGCGGGCGATCCTGGCGCGCGATGCGCTCAAGGCCGCTTCGCTCGAGGAGAACGAGAAGGTGCGCGACGCCCTTCTCGCCTCGCTTTCGCACGACTTGCGCACGCCGCTCGCATCCATCGCCGGCGCGGCGTCCTCGCTGCGCGTCCTCGGCGACCGGATGAGCGCCGAGGACCGCGCCGACCTGCTCGCGTCCATCGAGGAGGAGACCGGCCGCCTGTCGCGCTTCGTCGCCAATCTGCTCGACATGTCGCGGATCGAGGCCGGCGGCCTCAAGGTGCGCCGGGACTGGATCGATCTCGGCGAGGTCGTGCAGGCGGCGATCGAACGCTGCCGCAAGGCCTTCCCGAAAGCCGCGATCCGCGCCAGCGTCGCGCCCGGCCTGCCGCCGGCGCGCGGCGACAGCCGTCTCATCGAGCAGGTTTTCTTCAATCTGCTCGACAACGCGCAGAAATATGGCGGGGATGGCGAAACCGTCGTGCATGCGCGGCGCGAGGGCGGCGATCTCGTCGTCAGCGTCACGGACGACGGGCCGGGCGTGAAGCCTGCCGATCTGGAGCGCATGTTCGAAAAATTCTATCGCGGCGGCCGCACGGACGGACGCAAGGCGGGAACCGGGCTCGGCCTGTCGATCTGCAGGGGGCTGGTGGAGGCGATGGGCGGGACGATCATCGCGCAGAGCCCCGCCGTGCGTCGACGCGGAACGCGCATCGTCATACGCTTGCCCGCGGGCGAGCCGGCGCCGCCCCGGAGCCAGCCGTGACCAATCCGCGCATTCTCGTCGTCGACGACGAACCGCAAATCCAGCGCTTCCTCAGGGTCGCGCTCAATGCCGCGGGCTACGAAGCGATCGCCGCGGCGACCGGCGCCGAGGCGCTGAAGGCGGTGGTCGGCAAGGCGCCCGACGCGGTGGTGCTCGATCTCGGCCTGCCAGACCGCGACGGCAAGGACGTGCTGGCCGACATTCGCGCCGTCTCGCGCGTTCCCGTGATCATCCTGTCGGCGCGCGACCGCGAGGCGGAGAAGATCGCCGCGCTCGACCTGGGCGCCGACGACTATGTCGAGAAGCCCTTCGGAATCGGCGAATTGATGGCGCGGCTGCGCACGGCGTTGCGCCATGCGTCGAGCGCGCCGGCGCTGGCGCCGACCGTGTTCCGGAAGGACGGGCTCCTTGTCGACCAGGAGCGCAGGCTGGTGACGCGCGACGGAGCGCCGGTGAAGCTGACGCCCAAGGAATACGACCTGCTGACGTCGCTCGTGCGCCACGCCGGCCGCGTGGTCACGCATCGCCAGATCCTGAAGGAGGTGTGGGGGCCGGCGCATACCGAGGACACGCAATATCTGCGCGTCTTCATCGGCCAGCTGCGCGCCAAGGTCGAGCGCGATCCTTCGGCGCCGACGATCATCCGGACCGAGCCGGGGGTGGGATACCGGATGGTCGAGGCCTGAGACGGCGGGCGAGGACGCCGGGCGAACCGGCGCAGGTTCTCGCCACAATGCCCCTGTATGGAAGAGCGGCTGGGAACGCTGGAGACCGGAAATGTCCCGCAGATTTCTCCTGCTGCTCGTATGTGCGCCGTTCGCGCTCGGCGGCTGGACGTCGCGCGTGGCTGCGCAGGCGCCGGCCTCGCGCTGGATCGATCCGCCGGGATTGGGCGGGCCGCGCGCGCCCGAGGCCGATTTCGATCCCGGCGAATTCGACGACGACCCCGACTACGGCCGCCCGCTCGCGCGACCGCAGCGCCGCGCGCCGGGCGGCGCCGAACTGGACGATGACGCCGGGCCGCTCCTGCCGAGAAATCTCGCGCCGAGAAACCTCGCGCCGCGAGGCCGCGCCACGATGGCCGCGCTGCCGCCCGACGCCGATCCGGCCTATTCGACGCCGGTCGATCATGACGCCGAGATCGACTGGAGCGAGCAGACGCGCAGCATCGTGGACGATCCGACCCGTCAGCCGGCCGGGGTGATCACGGTCGACACCCGTTCGCGCAAACTCTACCTGTCGCTGCCGAACGGCCAGGCGATCGAGTACGGGATCGGCGTCGGCCGACAGGGCTTCGCCTGGAAAGGCGTGGCCAGCGTCGGCCGCAAGGCCTTCTGGCCGGGCTGGACGCCGCCGCCCGAGATGCTGCTGCGACGCCCGGACCTGCCGCGGCACATGGAGGGCGGCATGGACAATCCGCTCGGCGCCCGGGCGCTCTACCTGTTCAAGGGCGCCAAGGACACGCTGTTCCGGATTCACGGGACGAACGAGCCGGACACGATCGGGCAGGCGGTATCCTCGGGCTGCATCCGCATGCTGAATTCCGACGTCGTCGATCTCTACAAGCGCGTGCCGAAAGGGGCGCGCGTCGTCGTATTCTGAACGTCCGGGGCGAGGGACGCCTGAACGGCCCGGGCGTATTTCGAGCCGGCGTCGCGTAGCGCGGCCACGGCGATCGCGCGCCGTGGCCCGAATGTTTGCGACGACGACGCGTCAGAACGACAGGCCGTCCTTGATCAGGACCCAGCGGCCGTTCTTGACCTGCTGCACCTGCGTGATCGTCGAACCCAGATGGTTGGTCTGCGAGAACTTCATCGGCGGCGAGCTGAAGATGTCGCGGAACTCCTTGCCGCTTTCCATCGCGGCCAAGTAGCTCTGGCCGCCGAGGTCCTTGCCGGCGAGGTTGGCGTAATAGGCGAAGGTCGTCATAGCATTGTAGCCGATGATGGCCTGCGTATTGGCGTCCACCGAGAAATGCTTCTTGTAGTTGAGGATCCAGTCCTTCACCTTGTCCTTGGCGGTATCCTCGTAGGGAATTTCAAAACCCGACGCCGCGTACAGGCCTTCGACGACCTCCTTGCCGAGATTGGGCACTTCGAGGACGTTGGTCGGCGTGGCGCCGAGGAAGGTCACGCCCCAGCCGATCTTCTTGGCTTCCGCCATGGCGCCGATGGTTTCGCGGATGACCGTGCCGAGCACGACGATGTCGCAGCCGTCCGACTTCATCTTGGCGACCTGCGCGCTGAAATCGGACGCGCCGCGCTTGTAGCTCGTCACCGACGCCGGCGTCATCTTCATCGCCTCGAGTTGCTTGTTGAAGCCGTCGAGCACGTTGCGGCCGTATTCGTCGTCCTGATGCATGATGCAGGGCTTCTGCGACTTGCGGCTCTCGAGCATGTATTTCAGCGCGGCGCGCGTGCTTTCGACATAGGGCAGGAGGTTGTTGAACTTCAGCCGCTCCTGCGGCTTGCCGGCGTCCATCTTGAAGGTGAATTCCGCGGCCGTCAGCGGAAAGAGCTGGAAAACGCCGGCCTCCAGCAGGATGTCCTGCGCCGCCAGAACGGTCGGCGAGCCCATCGGCCCGATCATGGCGAAGACCTTGTCCTTCTCGACCATCTTCTGCGTGGCGAGCACGGCCTTCTTCGGATCGTAGCCGTTGTCCTCGATGATCAGCTTGATCTTGCGGCCGTTGATTCCGCCCGCCGCGTTGATCTCGTCTGTCGCCATCTTCATGCCGTTGGCGACCGGAACGCCCCAGCCCTTGTTCGGGCCGGACAGGTCCTGTTGCGTTCCGATGACGATCTCGCTCGCCGAAATGCCCTGGTTGGAGAATTTCACCTGCGCCGGCGCGGCGCCCGCCGCCATGACGGCCGCCAGCGTCAGCGGACCGAAGATCGATGCGCGATTCATGTTCGTCCTCCCTCTCCCACGAGTCCCGGTGCGGGAACTCGTATGCCGGTTCATGCAGCCGCCTTGTCGCGGTACATCGCCTCGATTTCGTCTGCGAACTTGCGCCCGACGAAGGCGCGTTTCAGTTTCATGGTCGGCGTCAGCTCCTCGTCCTCGGAGGTGAGCTGGCGGTCGATGAGATGGAACTTCTTGATGGTTTCGACGCGCGCGAAATTGCCGTTGGCGCGTTCGATCTCCGACCAGATGAGATCGCGAATCTCGCGCGCGGCGCACAGGCTCGCGTAATTGGTGAAGGGCACGTTGTTGTCCTGCGCGAACTTCTCGCAATTGTCCTGATCGATCATCACCAGGCATGTCAGGTAGGGCCGCTTGTCGCCGATCACCACCGCGTCCGAAATATAGGGCGAGAATTTCAGTTCGTTCTCGATCTCCGAGGGAGAGATGTTCTTGCCGCCCGCGGTGATGATGATGTCCTTCATGCGGTCGGTGATCCGGACATAGCCCTCGTTGTCGATCATGCCGACGTCGCCGGTGTGCAGCCAGCCCTCCGCATCCACGGTCTCGGCCGTCTTCTGCGGCTGATTGAGATAGCCCATGAACACGAATTCGCCGCGCAACAGGATCTCGCCCTCGGGCGACAGCTTGAGCTCGCCCCAGTCCACGGTCTTGCCGATGGTGCCGAGCTTGATGCGTTCGGGCGGCATGCAGGTGGCGACGCCGCAATTCTCGGTCTGGCCGTAGACCTCCAGCATCTCGACGCCGAGCGCGAGGTACCACCTGATCAGCTCGGGCGATATCGGCGCCGCGCCGGTGAAGGCCCGCCGGCAGCGGTCGACGCCCATCATGCGGCGCACGTTGCGCAGGACGAGGCGATGGGCGAGCCAATTGGCGGCCTTCAGGCCGAGCGAGGGCGCGGCTCCTTCGAGCCGGCAGTCGGCGACGCGGTAGCCGACCGCGAGCGCCGCCTTGTAGCACCAGCGTTCGAGCGGCGTGGCGTCCTTCACCGCGATCACGATCGCCGAATACAGCTTTTCCCAGATGCGCGGCACCGCGAGAAAGACGGTCGGCTGAACCTCCCGCAGATTGTCCGGCACCGTCTCCGGGCTCTCGGCGAAGTTCATGACGCCGCCAAGCGCCACCGATGCGTAATATCCGCCAATGCGCTCGGCCACGTGGCAGAGCGGGAGGAACAGCAGGCGCTCGTGATGGCCCGGAGGCAGGTATTCCTTCGCATGGCGCAGCTGGTAGGTGACGCTGCGGTTGGAATGCATGGCGCCCTTGGCCGGCCCGGTGGTGCCCGACGTGTAGACGAGGATCGCGAGATCGTCGGCCTTGCGGCTCGCGAGCATGTCGTCCCACATGCGCTCGTTCCCGTGCCGCGTGTTGCGGCCGATCGCCTGCAATTCGTCGAGCGAGATCACCATCGGGTCGCTGAATTCGGAGAGGCCCTCCATGTCGAAGACGACGACGCGCGTGAGCTTCGGGCAGCGCTCCCGGCATTCCAGCACCTTGTCGAGCTGCTCTTCGTCTTCGACGAAAATGACGCTCGTGCCGGAATCGTTGACGAGATATTCGACCTGGCGAACCGAATCCGTCGGATAGATGCCCGACGACACGCCGCCCGCGCACAGGACGCCCATGTCGGCATAGACCCATTCGGCCATTGTGTTGGCGAGGATCGAGGCCGTGTCGCCCGGCCGGAAGCCGAGGGCGTGCAGGCCGCAGGCGACGTCCTTGGCGATCTCCAGCCATTCGCTCCAGCTCACGGAGCGCCATACGCCGAGATGCTTGTGGCGCAGCGCGGTCGTGGGTCCCCGCGTGTCGGCCGCCAGCGCGAAGCTGCGCGCGATCGTGTCCGATACGGTCAACCCGACTTCGTTCGACGCCATGTCTCCTCCTTCCCCGGGCGGGCTATCGCCACGTCTTCTTCTTCTTCCAGCGCCGCTCGCCGCGCGCGCTCTCTTCCTTCGCGCCCAGATAGAATTCCTGGATGTCCTGGCTGCGCATCAGCGCCTCGCAGGAATCAGCCATGACGACGCGCCCGACCTCGAGCACGTAGCCGTAGTGCGCGGTCTCGAGCGCGACTTTCGCATTCTGCTCGACCAGCAGCACGCTGACGCCCTGTTCCGCGTTGATGCGGCGGACGATGGCGAATATCTCCTTGACCAGCAGCGGCGAGAGGCCGAGCGAGGGCTCGTCGAGTAGCAACAGCTTCGGCCGGCACATCAGCGCGCGACTGATCGCCAGCATCTGCTGCTCGCCGCCCGAAAGCTG
The DNA here is from genome assembly GCA_039808645.1 of Rhodoblastus sp. Lineage (GTDB taxonomy): Bacteria > Pseudomonadota > Alphaproteobacteria > Rhizobiales > Beijerinckiaceae > JAJXWB01. The sequence goes on from JBDHTL010000074.1 coordinate 8,453, forward strand.
GCTGGCCGGCTGGCCGAGCCGTTCCTTGAGACGCGGGAAATAATCGTAGATGCGCTCGAGGTCGGCTGCGACGCCCGCGGGATCGCCGCGAAGGAAGGCGCCCATCGCCAGGTTTTCCGCGACCGTCAGGAACGGAAAGACTTCGCGTCCCTCCGGCACATGGCTGACGCCCAGCGCCACGACGGCGTCCGGCTGCAGCCGCGTGATCGGCTTTCCCTCGAACACGACGCTGCCCTTGCGCGGATCGAGCACGCCGGAAATCGTCTTCAGGATCGTCGTCTTGCCGGCGCCGTTGGCGCCGAGAATCGTGACGATCGCGCCGCGCGGCACCGTCAGGCTGATGCCGCGCACGGCCATGATCGGGCCGTAGTAGCTCTCGATGTTGTTGACCTCGAGGATGGGAGACTCGCTCATGGCCCGCCTCAAGCTCCGAGATAGGCCGCGACGACGTCGGGATGCGACTGCACCTCGGCCGACGTTCCCGTCGTCAGGACCTTGCCGTAGTTCAGCGCCAGTACGCGGTCCGACACCTTGCTGACGAGACTCATGTCGTGTTCCACCATCAGCACGGTGACGCCGAGCTCCTTGCGGATGTCGCGAATCCAGAAGCTCATGTCGTCGGTCTCCTCCGCGTTGAGGCCCGAGGAGGGCTCGTCGAGCAGGATCAGGCGCGGCTCGCTGCACAGGGCGCGCGCGACCTCGACGATCTTGCGCACGCCATAGGCGAGCCCGGAGATGAGCTTGTCGCGGTGCGCCTCAAGGCCGAGGAATTCGATCACCTCCTCCGCGCGCCTGCGATGCGCGCGCTCGCTGCGCCGGACGCTCGGCAGGAAGAGCAGTTCCTGCCACAGGTTCGTGCGGTTGAGGCGGTGGCGGCCGACCAGCAGGTTCTGCAGCACGGTCGCGTTCTCGAACAATTCGATGTTTTGGAACGTGCGCGCCACGCCGAATTCGGCGATGCGATGGGCGGGAACGTCGGTCACGTCCTGCCCGTCCAGCAGGATGCGGCCCGAGGTCGGCCGATAGAACTTGGAAATCAGGTTGAAAATCGAGGTCTTGCCGGCGCCGTTGGGGCCGATGATCGTGAAGATCTCGCCTTTCTCGATCGAGAAGCTGACGTCGTTGACGGCCTTGAGGCCGCCGAATTGCAGCGAGAGGTTTTGCGCCTGCAGGTAGCTCATCTGCCGCGCTCCGACTTCATGTAGGTCTTCTGGCGCACGAAGGTCGCCTGCTTGTAGAGCGGGAAGAGATTGAAGAAGAGCTTGACCTTCAGCCAGCGCCCGTAGATGCCGTGCGGCTCGAACAGAATGAAGAGCATGATGACGGCGCCGTAGATCGCGCCCTTCAGGCCCGCGGCCGAGGCCCAGCGCGCGAGCGTCTCCTGCAGGAGGGCGGCATTGTCCGCGCCGACGCCGACCAGACGCGCGGCCGAAGCCAGAAGCCCCGGCATGTCGTCCTTCAGCAGCGTCAGGAAGGGATCGACCATCACGACGAAGATCGCGCCGAAGATCGCGCCGTGCAGGCTGCCCGCGCCGCCGATCAGGATCATCATGATGAACTCGATCGACAGGGTGAGCGTGAACATTTCCGGGCTGATGAACGACATCTTGTGCGCGAAGATGCAGCCGGCGAGCCCGGTGATTGCGGCGCTGATCGCGAAGGCCTTGACCTTGTGGGACGCGACGTCCACGCCGAGGCTGCGCGCCGCCGTCTCGCTGTCGCGGATCGCGACGAAGGCGCGGCCGGTTGCCGAGCGCAGCAGGTTCATCGCCATCAGCAGGACGGCGATCAGGACGGCGAGGCAGAAGAAGTAGAATCCCACGCCGTCGCGCGTCATCTCGAGACCGAAGACCTGCGCCGTCTTCACGCGCAGACCCTCGTTGCCGTTGGTGACGCTTTCCCAGCGCGCGAGGATTTCCTCGACGAGCAGCCCCATCGAGATCGTCGCGATGACGAGATAGATTCCCTGCAGGCGCAGCGCCGGGAAGCCGACGAGCACGCCGAGCAGTCCCGCCAGCAGGCCGGCGAGCAGGAAGTAGACCGGAAAGGGGACGCCGTATTTCTGCGCGACGGCGGCGGTATAGGCGCCGATGGCGAGAAAGGCGGCGTGCCCCAGAGAGGCGAGGCCGGTGTAGCCGGCCAGGATCATCAGGCCGACGCCGACGATCGCGTAGATGAAGACGAAGACGAGCTGGCTGATGAAATAATTGCCGAAGACGAAGGGCGCGGCGACCAGCGCCGCCGTCAGCAGGCCATAGGACCAGAAATAGCCGGTATGCGGCGCGAGATCGATGTCCTGGTCATAGTCGGTCTTGAAGATGAAGCGCATCGCGTCACACCTTTTTCGCGAGGTAGACGCCGAAGAGTCCCTCGGGGCGGACCATCAGGACCGTGAGCAGGACGATGTGCGGCGCGGCGTCCTTCCAGCCTTCCGGCAGGTAGAAGCCGGCGAGCGATTCGATGACGCCGATCACGATGCCGCCGACCACCGCGCCCGGAATGCTGCCGAAGCCGCCGAGAACCGCGGCCGGAAAAGCTTTCAAACCGAGCGCGAGGCCGACATTGGAATGCACGAAGGTGATCGGCGCCAGCAGGACGCCGGCGCAGGTGGCGACCGCCGCGCTGATCGCCCAGACCATGGCGACGACGCGCTTGACGGGAATGCCCATGTAATAGGCCGCCAACATGTTCTCGGACGTGGCGCGCATCGCGGTTCCGAGCTTCGTGCGGTTGAAGAAGAGATACAGAGCGATGCAGAGAATGATGGTCGCGACGATGACGGACAGCTTGTCGTGCGCAAGCACGAGATCGCCGATGCGCAGGACGCCGGAGCTGAACGGCGTCTGGAACTTCAGATCGTCGGTGCCCCAGACCATGCCGGCGATCGAGCGCGTGAAATAGCCGAGCCCGATGGTCGCCATGACGATCGAGAATTGCGGATTGCCGAGAATCGGCCGGATGAGCACGCGTTCGGCGAGCATCGCCACGGCGGCCATGGCGATGATCGCCATGCCGAAACCGATCCAGTAATTGAGGCCGACGATCGCGATGAAGGTGAAAGCGAAGAACCCGCCGAGCATCATCAGATCGCCCTGGGCGAAATTGACGATCTCGGTCGCCTTGTAGATCAGCACGAATCCGAGCGCGATCAGCCCGTAGACGCAGCCGAGAGCGACACCGCTCACGATCTGCTGAATCAGATCCAGCATCCCGTCTTTCCTCCCCGGGCCGCCTCATTGTGCGGCCATCGTTCCGCGCGCTTATTGCGAGTCGGAACAATTCTTGGCTTCGGGTCCGGCGCCGCCTGCTTCTCGATCGAGCAGGAATCTCGCGCCATCGGCCTCGGCGCGGCTATCCTGTGGTCGCGCGCACCCGAGATCAAGCGAAAAGAACCCGCGGCTGTCGGGAGCCGTCGACGTGTTTCTCAGTGCGAAACCAAGCCCGGCGCGGAACGCCGTCGTCGGCCGGCGTCGTCCGGCTCCGCCAGACGTCGGCGCCGCGCGCCGCCCACATCGCGAGTTGCGGGATTTCGCTTCGTGCGCGATACGCTGGACCACCGGCGCCGGAGACGCAGGCTGCGCTGTGGCCCGGTCCGCCCTGCCTTGCGAAGGTTTCGAGGCCGATGACACACGAACCGAGGAGCGATGTCGCTCCGGCGCGCCGCACCATCTTTTCGCCGCTCGGTCATTCGGCGTTCCGGCGCATCTGGATCGCCAGCGTCCTGTCGAACCTTGGCCTGCTGATCATGGGCGTCGGCGCCGCCTGGGCGATGACTGAAATGACAGCGTCGCCGCAGATGGTCGCGCTGGTTCAGGCGTGCCTGATGCTGCCCATCGCGCTCGTGGCCGCGCCGGCCGGCGCGGCGGCCGACATGTTCGACCGCAAGATCGTCAGCCTCGTCGCATTGGCGATCGCGTTCTTTGGCGCTTGCGCGCTGTCCGCGCTGGCGTGGTTCGGCGGCCTCACGCCCTTTCTTCTCCTGGCCTTCTGCTTCGTCATCGGCAGCGGCATGGCGCTGTTCGGGCCATCCTGGCAGGCTTCGGTGGGCGAGCAGGTGCCGACGGAGGATCTGCCCTCCGCCGTCGCGCTCACCGGCATCAGTTACAATCTCGCCCGAAGCTTCGGACCGGCGATCGGCGGCGCGATCGTCGCGGCGCTCGGCGTCATCGCCGCCTTCGCGACGAACGCCCTGTTCTATCTGCCTCTCGTGGTCGTGCTGCTGTTGTGGCGGCGCGCCCGGGAGCCCGCGCGCCTGCCGCCCGAGCGGCTCGCGCGCGCCGTCATTTCGGGCGTGCGCTACATCAGCTTCTCCCCGCCGATCCGGATCGTTCTCGCGCGCACGGTCGTCACCGGAATCGTCGGCGGGTCGGTGTCGGCCCTGCTGCCGATCGTCACGCGCGACCTGCTGCGCGGCGATGCGCGCGACTTCGGCATGATGCTCGGCGCCTTCGGATTGGGCGCGGTGATCGGCGCTCTCAACGTCTCGAACCTCAGGTCGAAAATCGGCGCCGAGCAGGCGATCCGCCTTTGCCTGTTGACGATGGGGCTGGCGGTCGCATTCGTCGCCCTGAGCCAATCGAAGCTCGTCACCGGCCTTGCGCTGCTGGTCGCCGGCGCTGGCTGGACCGCGTCCGTCACACTGTTCAACGTCGGCATCCAGCTTGCCGCGCCGCGCTGGGTCGCCGGTCGGGCTCTCGCCGCCTTTCAGGCCGCCATCGCCGGCGGCATCGCGGTCGGCGCCTGGACGTGGGGCGTCATTGCGAACCTGGCCGGCGTCGCCGAAGCGCTGCTCGTCTCGGCCTTATGTCTGGCGCTGTCGCCGCTGCTTGGCGTCTGGATGCGCATGCCGCAGGTTCAGGGACCCAACGAGCAGACGTCGGATTGGCTCGAAGACCCGGAAATGCGGTTGCAGCTGACCGAACGCAGCGGGCCGATCGTCGTCGAGATCGAATACCGGGTCGATCCGAGGCGCGCGCGTCTCTTCTACGCCGTGATGCAGCAGGTCCAGCACAGCCGGCAGCGCAACGGCGCCTACGGCTGGTCCATCGCGCGGGATATCGCGGACCCGGAGCTGTGGACGGAGCGCTACCATTGTCCGACGTGGCTCGACTACCTGCGCCAGCGCAATCGGCCGACGGATGTCGAGCGCACGCTGCATGCCCGCGCGACGGAGTTTCATGTCGGCCCCGAGCCGGTGCGCATCCGCAGGATGCTGGAGCGTCCGGTCGGATCGGTGCGGTGGAAGGACGAGACGCCGGATCGCGCCGTCGCCGACGACGCCACGATCGTGCGCACCTGAGCGGCCGCGCGGCGTCGGCAGCCGCCGGCGCTGGCGGCGTCGACCCGGCCGCGCTATCGTGCGGCCGTGGCCGAACAGCCGGACGAGCGATGGCGCCGAAGGTTTCCGAAATCGATATCGTCGTGCATCTTTCCAATGGCGGTCGCCTGACGCCGGAGGATTTTGCGCTCATCGAGGCGATCCGCCGGCATCGCTCGATCATCGGCGCGGGCCGCGCGACGGGGATTTCCTATCGCAAGTGCTGGCTGATGGTGGACGCGCTGAACCGCACGTTCGAATCGCCGGTGTTCGCGACGCATCCCGGGCGCAGGGAAATGGGGTCGGAGATCACGCCGTTCGGCGAGCGGCTCGTCGCGCTCTACCGCTCGATGGAGCGCCGTTCGCGCAGCGGCGCCGCGGCGGCCATGAAGGAACTCGACGGCGCGCTCAATCCCGGCTATTGCCGGCGGGCCAGCGGCGCGTCGTCGGAAGATCACTCGCCAGCGGCGAGACGTCAGCGATCGCAACGCTCTTGATCATCGCCCAGGCGCGCAGGCCCGGCTCCAGCGCCAGCCGCTCGACGGATTCGGAGGTGACCAGCGCATTCAGGCGCGTCGCGCCGAGATCGAAGGCGACGCGCACATAGGGCAGATCGAGCGGCTCGATCTCGGCGATCGTTCCCGGCAGCCGGTTGGCGATCGAGACGTCCATCGGCCGGGACAGCGCGATGGCGACGTCGCGGGCGTCGATGACCACGACGACGCCGGACTCGACGGGCGCGGCGACGAGCGGCACGCGCAGCTCGCCATCGCCGAAAAACAGCGTCGACAGGCCATAGTGCGGATCGTGCCGCAGCACGCGCGCGGCGATCCGCGTCGCGATCCGGACCGCGCGCTCGTGATGCGCGAAGGAATCCTGTGTCATCTCCCGACCGATGCGGTTGTCGTGCGGCGCCTGGACGATTGCGTGTTCGATGCGGCCCGATCATCGCGCTTTCCGCGCCGACCGGCAAACCCTGGCGGTCGCTGTCCGCCCGACGCTGGGGGATGTTTCCGAGGCAACGTCGATCGTCTATCAATCGTCCGGCGTTGCGGACCCGGCCGGCCCTGCGGCGCGAGGATACAGGCGGGGACTTGCGTTGCGGTTCATTCGGGGCTCGAGATTCGACGCGCGCGGCGCGGTGCGCGCCGCGCTCGCCGCGGCCTGCGCGACATTCGCCGTCGCCGCGGCCGCGCAGCCCCAGCGTCCGCAACGCATCGTCTCGATCAACATGTGCGCCGACGAATTGCTGCTGCGGCTGGCCGACAGGGATCGGATCGCCTCGGTCGCCTGGCTGTCGCGCGACGAGGACAATTCCAATGTCGCCGCGCTGGCGAAAGGCGTGCCCGTCAATCACGGCCTTGCGGAAGAAATCATGGCGCTGCGGCCCGACCTCGTCCTCGCCGGCGCTTTCAGTTCGCAGACGAGCGTCCAGATCCTCAGGCGGCTCGGCGTCAACGTGGTCGAGGTCCAGGTTCCCCGCAACATGGACGAAGCGCGCGGCGAGATTCGCGCGCTGGCGGCGGCGATCGGCGAAAGCGAACGCGGCGAGAAGATGGTGGGCGAGATCGACGCGGGTTTTCGCGCGCTCGGCCTGTCGGCGCAATCGCCGCGGCTGCGCGCCGTCGTCATGCAGCCGAACGGATTCACCGTCGAAAAGGGATCGCTGGTCGAAGACATCATGAACAGGGCGGGGCTCGAAAACCTCGCCTCGCGCATCGACGCGGGGAGCTACCTTTCCATACCGCTGGAGGCCGTCGTCCTGCAGCAGGCCGACGTGATGATCCTGAACGGCGAGGTCTATGGCGCGCCCTCGCTGGCGACCGAGGCGTTGAGCCATCCGGTTCTGGCGGCGCTCGGACGGAGGCTGAAGGTCGTCGCCGTGCCGCCGAAACTCTGGACCTGCGTCGGTCCGGGCCTGGTCGAAGCGGCGCGCCTGCTGGTCGCGCAGACGCGCGGCGCGCGAGCTGCGCGGCGATGAGCGCGCCCGGCTCGCAAGGCGCGCAACGAACCGATTCGCATTATGCAGCGCTCGTCGGCGCGCTCGGCTTCGTCGTCGTCGCCGCCTTCCTCGTGTCGCTCTTCGTCGGCTATGCCGGCCTCGACGCGCCGCAGGCCGTGTCCGACGCGCTGCATGGCGCAGACACGTTGCCGGCGATCGTGCTCGTCGAGCTTCGTTTGCCGCGCGCGCTGCTCGGCTGTTTCGTCGGCTTCAGTCTCGGCCTCGCCGGCGCCGCGATGCAGGGTTTCCTGCGCAATCCGCTCGCCGAGCCCGGAATCGTCGGCGTTTCCGGCGCAGCGGCGCTCGGCGCGGTGACCGCCTTCTATTCCGGCCTGTCGCAGATCATTCCGCTCGCGCTGCCGATCGGCGGCATGGCCGGCGCGGCGGCCTCGGCGCTTCTGCTCTACGCGCTCGCCGGGCGCGGCGCGGGTACGACCACGCTCGTGCTGGCCGGCGTCGCCATCAACAGTTTCGCCGCCGCGCTCACCAGTCTCGCGCTCAACCTGTCGCCCAACGGTTTCGCGGCGCTCGAAGTGATCTACTGGCTGATGGGGTCGCTGGTCGACCGCAGCCTGCCGCAAGTCTGGCTCGCCCTGCCGTTCATGGCCGTCGGCTGGCTCCTGCTGCTGGCGTCCGCGCCCGCGCTCGATGCGTTGAGCCTCGGGGAAGCGACTGCGCAGAGCCTCGGCTTCGACATGCGCCGATTGCGCCTGCAACTCGTCGGCGGCGCGGCCTGCGCGGTCGGCGCGGCGGTCGCCGTCAGCGGCGCCATCGGCTTCGTCGGCCTCGTCGCGCCGCATGTGCTGCGGCCCTTCGTCGGCCACCGTCCGGGCAGGCTGCTGCTGGCGAGCGGCCTCGGCGGCGCGGCGCTGCTGCTCGTCGCCGACATTGCCGCCCGCCTGCTGCCGATCCGACCCGAGTTGAAGCTCGGCGTGATCACGGCGCTGATCGGCGCGCCGTTCCTGTTTCATCTCGTCTATCGTTTGCGGCGCGAGGGCTGATGAAGATCGAAGTCGACGCCGCCAGCGTGCGCATCGAGGACGCGACCATCCTCGAGCATGTCAGCCTCGTTCTCCATCCCGGCGAGATCGTCGGCCTCATCGGCCCCAATGGCGCCGGCAAGTCGACCCTGCTCAAGGCGATCGCGGGACTACTGCCGCTGTCGAACGGCGCCGTCCGCTACGATGGCGCCCCGGCAAGCCAGACGCGGCTCGCGCGTCGATTGTCCTATCTGGCGCAGGACGGCGAGGTTCATTGGCCATTGCGCGTCGACGAGGTCGTTCGCCTCGGCAGGCTGCCGCATCGCACGCCCTTCGCCGGCGAAAGCGCCGGGGACCGCGCGGCGATCGAACGGGCGATGGCGCTCGCCGAAGTCGCGCGGTTTCGCGCGCGCACGGTGCGATCCCTGTCGGGCGGCGAAAGAATGCGCGTCCTGCTGGCGCGCGCGCTCGCGGTCGAGGCGGAGGTCCTGCTGGCCGACGAGCCGGTCGCCGCCGTCGATCTACTGCACCAGTTGCGCATCATGGACCTGCTGCGGCAGGTCGGGCAGGCGGGAAAATGCGTGGTCGTCGTGCTGCACGACCTCGCGCTCGCGACGCGCTTCTGCACGCGGCTGGTCCTGCTCGCCGAAGGGCGGAAAATGCTGGACGGGGCGCCGGCCGACCTGACGGACGCGATCATCCGCCGCGCCTATGGCGTCTCGACATTGCGCGGCGAACATCTCGGGCAAACCTTCGTGCTGCCCTGGGCGCCGCTGGAGTAGATCAGCCTGCAAGCGAGCGATTCCGCTCAAGAGGAGACTGATCTAGCGGCAGGAGACCGCCACCGGCACGCTGACCGCCGCGCGGCCGGTGGGCGGCGGGAATGGTCCTGCGCTGCGCACCGCGGACGCCGACGCCGCGTCGAAACCGCCGTTGCCGCTCGAACTGGCGATCACGGCGCTCGAAATCGCTCCGGCGCGGCCGATCGTCAGCGCGATCACGACACGGGCGCCGGCGGCCTGCGAACAGCGGCTGCCGACGGCGGCGCGAACCGCGCGCGCGACCAGCGCGCGATATGCGGCCGCGTCGAACCCGTCGCCGTCGCCGACGCGCGCCGGTTTCGTCTCGCG
>JBDHTL010000075.1:0-17839 GCA_039808645.1 Rhodoblastus sp.
GACGACGCCTGATCCTGCCCCATGTCAGTTCCCTCGCGCAGGCGGCGCGCGTTGCTGACCAGCGCGCCGCGCCTGTCGGCCTCGGCCGGCAGCGCGGTCGCCATGCGCAGGACGGCCGCGTAGTTCGGCTGCACTTCCATGCGGCCGTAGAGCGGCCCGCGCGCGAGAATCGCGTGCAGTTCCGGCAGCCGGTAGCAGGGCACGAAGAACAGCAGGTGATGTTCGAGATGGTAGTTGACGAAATAGGGCGCGACGAACAGGCGCTCGATCCAGTTCGCCAGCGTCGTGCGCGTGTTGCGCAGCGGATCGTCGTGGTCGGGCACGACGGCGTGTTCGGCAATGTTGCGGATGCGCGTGACCACCATGTACCAGGTGAGCATCGGCAGGAGCCACAGCAGCGGATAGGCCCACCAGACGCCGGCCGCCGCCAGCAGCGCCCAGAGAACGCCGTTCACGAGAAACTGCCGGCCGAGCTTGTCGTTGAAGAAGGAAAGGCGCTGCTCGAGCGGCCATGAGGGATCGCCCAGCGCGTTGAGCAATTGCGCCTTGCGCTGCGCGAAGCCGGTCTGGCCGAGGAGGTCGCGCAGGAACTTGCGGCGATAGCTGGCGCGCGTGATCGGGAAGGGCGCCGACAGGACGAGATCGGGATCGTCGTGCTGCTGCGTGCGCTTGTGATGGTTCATGTGATAGCGGCGATAGGCGCGCGTCTCGGCGAAGACGGGATAGGCGCACAGCCATTGCGACAGCCACAGGTTGACCTGCGGGTTCGTCGCCAGGCAGCCGTGCGCGCCGTCGTGCATGAGAATGGCCAGCCCAAGCTGGCGCGAGCCGATCACCATGACGGCGAGGACGAAGGTCAGCGGGTTGGGAAGCCAGGCGACGAGCGCGATCGAGGCGAAGATCAGCGTCCAGGCATGCGCGATCATGAACAGGCCGCGCGCGGTCGAGCGCTGGCGCAAACGCGCAAGCTGCTCGGCCGAAAGAAAGTCCGCGGCGGGAAGGCGTGGGGCGAAGGCCATGAGCGACTGTAGCGCCGCGCGCCGCGCGCGCAACGCTGCGTTGCGGCATGGGGTGGATGCGCGGCGGGCAGGGCACGGCACAACGCTGTCATTCCCGCGAAAGCGGGAATCCAGTAGTCTCGCGAAATACTTGTCATTTGCTCCTGGAGTCCCGATAGCTGCTGCGCAGCGTCGGGAATGACAATTCCGGTCTCAAATCTCCATGTCCAGCAAGCGCGAGCTCAGCGACTTGCCGTGCGCGTCGAGCGCCAGCGAGCGCGTGACGCCGCCGCCGAGCGCGTTCTGCAGGACGAAATTGAGCGCGCCGAGTGAGGGAATCTCGTAGCGCGTCACCTCGCCATGCACGATGCCGGCGAAATGTTCTCGCACGCGCTCCGCGGTCACGCGGTCGCGCAGGAGCGGATAGTCGGCCTCGTCGAATGCGATGAGCGAGATGACCGATGTATTGCCCTTGTCGCCGGTGCGCGAATGGGCGATGTCGCGGAGCTTTCTCGTTGCGCCTAAGGTCATGGCGCCTCCACGAAGCTTACGCGCGGCCGCGCTTTTTCGCGCGCAATATAGGCAGACGCGATGGCGATGATAGGCCGCACGCTCTTCCATGCGCCGCCGCCGCCGGCCGGGCCGTTGGTGTAGAGGCTCTCGACCTCCTCCCCGATCGCTTGCGCCGCGTCGCGCGTCTCAGTGCGCGCCGCCACGCGCAGGCGGGCCTCGTAGGGTTCGGCGTTGGTTTGCGGCGTCGCCGCGCCGTGCAGGCTGTCCGCGCCGATGACGTCGATGCGAAGCTCGCGCGTCGCGACGCCCGTCAGCGACAGGCGCTCGCGCACGATCTCGCCGGCGAGGCGGGCGCGGGCGAGCGCGCCGGGGCCGGCGTAGGACATCTGGCCTTCGCCGACGAAGCCGTCGCGATAGCCGACCGAGCATTTGAGCGTCGGCGGCGCCGCATGTCCGCGCGCGCCGGTCGCGCGCACGCGATCCTTGCCGACCTCCGCCATGCGCACATGCGAGAAATCCGCGATCACGTCCGGCTGCATGTAGGCGGCGGGATCGCCGATCTCGTAGAGCAATTGCTCCTTGCAGGTCGCGGTCGTGATCGCGCCGCCGGAGCCGGCGAGCTTGGCGATCTCGATCTCGCCGCGTTCGTCGACGATGCCGATCGGAAAGCCGAGGCGGGCGAGGCCCGCAATGTCCTTCACGCCGGGGTCGGCGAAATAGCCGCCGGTGATCTGGCCCGCGCATTCCAGCAGATGGCCGGCCATCACGCCGCGCCCGAGCATTTGCCAGTCGTCGTCGCGCCAGCCGAATTCATGCATCAACGGTCCCAGGAAAAGCGCGGGATCGGAGACGCGGCCGGTGACGACGATTGTCGCGCCGTCGCTGAGCGCATCCGCGATCGGGCGGGCGCCGAGATAGGCGTTGGCGGAGACTAGACGGTCGCCCATCGCGGAGGCGCGCAGGCCCGTCTCGACGATCTCGACGTCCTCGCGCAGCAGGACGTCGAGCACGTCGTCGCCGGTGATGGCGGCGACGCGCGGGTTGGCGAACCCGAGCTCGCGGCAGATTTCTGCGACTTTTCGTGCGGCGGATAGCGGATTGGCGGCGCCCATGTTGGTGACGATCCTGACGCCCTGCGCCGCGCAAAGCAGCAGCACCGCGCGAAACCGGCGTTCGAGCATCGGATCGTAGCCGGCCTCCGGGTTTTCCAGCTTCGCCAGTTGCGCGATGGCGATGGTGCGCTCGGCCAGGCATTCGAAGACGAGATAGTCGAGCGCGCCGTCGCGCGCGAGATCAACCGCCGGCTCGATGCGATCGCCGGAAAAGCCGGAGCCCGCCCCCAGTCGCACGGTTTTCGTCACGGTCGCGTTTCCTCGTCGTTGCGCCGAGGCTAGGGCAGGGGCGCGACGCGCGCAAACCCGCTTTGACGGACTTGCGGCGAGACTGCATCCTCCTGGCGTCATTGCGAGGCGAGGACCATCATGAGCAAGAAATCCGACAGCGAACTCTTCCAGAAGGGCCTTGCCGTGCGCAGCGAGGTTCTCGGCGCCGAATATGTGAAGAAGTCGATCGACAGCGCCGATGAATTCATGATGGCCTTCCAGAACATCACCACGGAAATGTGCTGGGGCTACGCCTGGACGCGGCCGGGGCTCGACCGGCGCACGCGTTCCATCGTCAATCTCGCCATGCTGACCGCGCTGGGCAAGCCGAATGAACTGAAGCTGCATGTGAGGGGCGCGCTCACCAACGGGCTGAGCGTCGAGGAGATCAAGGAGATCCTCCTGCACGCCACCGTCTATTGCGGCATTCCCGCCGGGCTCGAGGCCTTCAAGGCGGCGCACGAGGTTCTCAAGGCCGAGGGCGCGCTGTCCGCCAAATAGGTCGCGTTGCAGCCGCATGGCCTGGCGGCCGCCGCCAAGCGGCGCGCGGCGATTGGGGCAGGCGTGGACCCGAACGGCGCCGGCGCAGCCGGCGCGCGATTCGCCGGCCGCCGATCCGGCCTCCGCGCCCGCCGGAGCCGGCCTGGATTCGTCTGGAGATGCGGCGTATCGGCGCATCGGCGCGCGCGCATTTTCCGGCGCGCGCTTCGGACTTGCGCCGCGGCGCTTCAGCCGGCTTAATATCACCACATCCGAATACGCCAATCTCATTCGCGCCATAAGCGACGGGCAGGAGGATGCGGGGAGGAAGGTCATGGAAGGATTGCGCGCGCTCCTGTCGGAGAATTCCGCGGCGTCGCTCGCGATCGGCGGATTGCTGATCGGCGTGTTCTTCGGCTTCGTCGTGCAGCGCACGAATTTCTGCACGATGGGCGGCATATCGGACATGCTGACCTTCGGCGATACGCGACGCTTCCGCGCCTGGGTCCTGGCGAGCGCGGTGGCGATCGCCGGCGCGCAGGCGCTTGCCGCGGCGGGTGTCGTCGATCTCGGCAAGTCCATGTACATGGCGCCGACCTTCGACTGGGCGGGCGCCGTGATCGGCGGCCTGCTGTTCGGCTTCGGCATGTGCTTTGCCGGCGGCTGCGCGAGCCGCAACCTGGTGCGCGCGGGCTCGGGCGACCTGCGCTCGCTGTTCGTCGTCATCCTCATGGGCATGGCCGCCTATGCGGCGATCGGCGGCCTGCTCGGCCCGTTGCGCGCCGATCTCTCCAACGCGACCGCGCTGCGGCTGGACGCCTCGGGCCTGCCCAGCCAGGGGCTCGACGCCATTCTCGCCAGCGCGGCTAAGATCGCGCCCGCGACCGCGACGCGGCTCGTCGCCGCCCTGCTCGCCGCCCTGCTCGCCGCCTATTGTTTCGCGGATGCGGCGTTCCGGTCGTCGCCGGTCCATATCGCGTCGGGCGCGCTGGTCGGCCTCGCGGTCGTCGCCGGGTGGGCGCTGACCGGCCTGGCGGCGGACGAAATGGCGGCGACGGCGACCGCGCCGGCCTCGCTCACCTTCACGCGCCCGGCCGGCGACGCGCTCGAATGGATCCAGCGCTTCACGGCGCAGCGCATTCCCGGCTTCGGCGTCGCGGCGGTGTTCGGCGTCATCCTCGGCGCCTTTCTCGGCGCGATCACGTCCGGCCGGTTCAAGCTCGCCACGTTCCAGGATTCGTCGGATACGCTGCGCAACATGTTCGGCGCCGTGCTGATGGGCGTCGGCGGCGTGCTGGCGCTCGGTTGCACGATCGGGCAGGCGGTGACCGGCGTCTCCACGCTCGCGGCCGGCTCGATCATCGCCTTCGTCTCGATCGTCGCCGGCGGCGTCGCCGGCATCAAGACCATCGAGAGCATGGCCTGAGGCGCAGCGCGCGGACGCGAATCCGCGCGCCGAGAGCCTCGCATCGGCCACCCTCCGAGACGGCGCTTCGCCCCTCCTCAGGGTGAAGAACCCTGAATTTCGAGCCAGACCTTCACGATGCGACTTGCGCTCAGCGGAACTGCACGCCGCCGTCGACGTCGACCACGGCGCCGCTGACGTAGCCGATGCGGTCGGAGGCGAGCATGGCGGTCAGCGCGCCGATCTCTTCCGGCTCCGCCGGCCGGCCGAACGGCAGTCCCTGCAGGAATTCCTCCCAGCGGCTGTCGTCGCCGTCGCGCTGGCGCGCGCGGGCCTTCGACAATTCGATGATGCGGTCGGTGCGCGTGGACGCGGGATTGACGCCGACGACGCGCACGCCGCTCTCCGGCGTCTTGCCGCCGAGCGCCCTGGTGAAGGCGATGAGCGCGGCGTTGCCGGCTGCGCCGCAGACATAATCCCACCGCGGCGAAACGCCCGCGAGCCCGATGATGTTGACGATGCAGCCCGAGCGCCGCGCCATCATCGCGGGCAGGTAGAGCTGCGTCAGATGGATGTAGCCGAACACTTTCAGGCTCCAGGCGTTCTGCCATTGCTCCATCGACAGGCCGAGGATATTGCCGCCGGGAATGGCGCCGGCGTTGTTGACGAGAATGTCCGGCGCGGGAACGGCGGCCGCGAGTCTCGCCCGGTCCTGCGGGTCGGACAGATCGGCGGCGAAGACCTGCGCCTGCGATCCCGCCTGTTTCTGCGCGTCCGCGAGGCGCCCCGCATCGCGCGCGACCAGGGTCACGGTGCAGCCTTCCGCGACCAGCGCCTTCGCGCAGGCGAGGCCGATTCCCTTCGACGCGCCCGTCACGACGGCATGCCTGCCCTGCAATCCCAGATCCATTTTGCGCCTCCCGAGGACTTGCGCCATTGTCGCCGGGCGCCGCGATTTTTCAAACAGGGTCGGTCACGGGAGAAATGCAATGGTCCTCATCGAATTCGCCATGGCGCCGCGCGGCGTCGGCGAAAGCCTCAGCGCCCATGTCGCGCGCATTCTCGACGTGATCGACCGATCCGGATTGACCTATCAATTGACCCCGATGGGCACGATCATCGAGGGCGAGTGGGACGAGGCGATGGCGGTGGTGAACGCCTGCTTCAAGGCGCTGGAGCAGGATTGCCCGCGCATCGGGCTGACGCTGAAGGCCGACTGGAAACCGGGCCGGGAATCGCGCTTGAAGAGCAAGGTCGAGACCGTGGAGAAGCAGATCGGACGGAAGCTGCGGACGTGAGCGCGGGCGCCCCGCGCGCTCGCTTTTCGCCCCTCGATCGCCGCGACAACGAAGAGGAAACGCCGTGAACGAACACGCCGCCATCAAGACGAAATACGATTTCGCGCCGGTGCGCGCGGCCATGCAGCGCTATGTCGACGACGAGATTCTCGCCGGCGTTTCCTGGGCGCTGCTCGAAGGCCGCGACATCGTGGACATGCAGGCGGTGGGCCATGCCGACCGCGAGGCGCAGACGCCGCTGCGCTTCGATCACATCTTTCGCGCCTTCTCGAACACCAAGCTGGCGACCTCCTGCGCCGTCATGCTGCTGGTCGAGGCGGGCAGGATCGGCCTCGACGATCCGATCGAGACGCACATTCCGCAACTCGGCAATCGCCGCGTGCTGAAACCGGGCGCGAGCGACATCAACGATACCGAGCCTGCGCGCCGCTCGATCACGGTGCGCGACCTGCTCTCGCACCAGGCGGGCCTGAGCTACGGCATTTTCGATCCGGGCACGGCGATCTTCAAAGCCTACAACGAGCGCGGCGTGCTGAATCCCGCAACGCCGCTGGCCGACATGATCGACAGGCTCGAAGGCCTGCCGCTCGTGTTCCATCCCGGCGAGAACTGGGAATATTCGGTCGCCACCGACGTGCTCGGGCGTCTTGTCGAGGTCGCCTCGGGCGAGAGCTTCGACGCCTTCATCAAGGCGCGCATCTTCGATCCGCTCGGCATGGTCGACACCGGCTTTTACGCGCCGCCCGAGAAGCACGATCGGCTCGTCGCCTATTACAAGGGCGCGGACCTGCTCGACCCGACCAAGCCCGGCCTGACCAAGCTCGAGAACGCGCCGTTCCCCGGCGCGTATCTGCGGCCGTTTCCGCGCCTGTCGGGCGGCGGCGGGCTGGTGACGACCATGCCCGACATGATCGCGCTGGTGCGCGCGCTGCTGCCGGGCGGCCCGCAATTGCTGAAACCTGCGACAATCGCGGAGATGATGCGCAACCAGTTGAAGGACGGCCAGTGGATCCGCTTCGCCATGCTGGGGCCGATGCCCGGCAAGGCCTACGGGCTCGGCGGGGCGACGACGGTCGAGCCCGGCCCGCTCGATCCGCCGGCCGCGCAAGGCGAATTCCAGTGGGGCGGGGTCGCCGGCACGCACTGGTTCATCAACCCGCGCGAGAATCTCGCGGGAATCGTCATGGCGCAGCGCTACATGGCCTTCTGGAACCCGTTCTTCTTCGATTTCAAGCGGCAGGCCTATGCGGCGATGGGTCGTTAACGCGGAGTCGCGCCTATAACCTTCTGTTCGCCCTGCGGCGATGTCGCGCTTGCGTCAGCAGGGCGGATGGAGTCCTTGCTTCCGCCGGGACCGCCGGCCGGCTTGGCATGAGAATGGCCGGCCGGAGGCCGGCGATCCCGGCGCGACACTCATTCGAGGATTACAATGGCCGCCAATATCGATCCGCGCGCCGGACATCTCGCCGACCCCAAGAGCCTGATCGACGTCTCGCGGCTGGTGACGGCCTATTTCACTGAAAAGCCCGACGTCGGCGTGGCCGCCCAGCGCGTCGCCTTCGGCACGTCGGGCCATCGGGGCTCGGCTTTCGACACGGCTTTCAACGAGAACCACATCCTCGCGACGTCTCAGGCCATCTGCGACTACCGCCGCGCAAAGGGGATCGACGGGCCGCTGTTCGTCGGCGCCGATACGCACGCCTTGTCCGCGCCGGCTCTCGCCAGCGCGCTCGAAGTCTTCGCGGCCAACGACGTGACCGTGATGATCGACGCGAACAACGGCTACACGCCGACGCCCGTCGTCTCGCACGCCATCCTTTCCTACAATCGCGGGCGCAGCGCGCATCTCGCCGACGGCGTCGTCATCACGCCCTCGCATAATCCGCCGCAGGATGGCGGCTTCAAGTACAATCCGCCGAACGGCGGGCCGGCCGACGGAGACGTCACCGGCGTGATCGAAAAGCAAGC
Organism: Rhodoblastus sp.; assembly: GCA_039808645.1. Taxonomy (GTDB): domain Bacteria; phylum Pseudomonadota; class Alphaproteobacteria; order Rhizobiales; family Beijerinckiaceae; genus JAJXWB01. The sequence goes on from JBDHTL010000075.1 coordinate 8,045, forward strand.
CAACGCCATGCTGGCCGCCGGCATGGCCGGCGTGAAACGCGTCACGCTTTCGCGCGCGCTTGCCTCCGATCTCGTCAGGCGACGCGACTACGTCACGCCCTATGTCGCCGATCTCGCCTCCGTGCTCGACATGGACGCCATCCGTTCGGCCGGCGTGAAGATCGGCATCGATCCGCTCGGCGGCGCGGCCGTGCATTACTGGGCCCCGATCATCGAGCGCTACAAGATCGACGCGACGATCGTGAACGATCTCGTCGACGCGACCTTCCGCTTCACGCCGCAGGACTGGGACGGCAAGATCCGCATGGATTGTTCCTCGCCCTATGCGATGGCGAAGCTGATCGAGCTGAAATCGAAATTCGACGTGGCCTTCGCCAACGACACCGACGCCGATCGCCACGGCATCGTCGCGCGCTCGAGCGGGCTGATGAATCCCAACCATTACCTGGCGACCGCGATCGACTATCTGTTCCGCCACCGGCCGGAGTGGAGCGCGAAGGCCGCGATTGGCAAGACGATGGTCTCGTCCTCGATTATCGACCGCGTCGCGGCGCGGCTGAACCGCGGACTCGTGGAAGTGCCGGTCGGCTTCAAATGGTTCGTCGACGGGCTGATCGGCGGCGAATTCGGCTTCGTCGGCGAGGAGAGCGCCGGCGCGTCCTTCGTGAAGCGCGACGGATCGGTCTGGACGACAGACAAGGACGGGATCATCCTCGGCCTGCTGGCGGCCGAAATCACGGCGCGCACGGGGAAGGATCCCGGCGAGAATTACGCCGCCATCACGCGGGACCTCGGCGCGCCTTTCTACGCGCGCATCGACGCGCCGGCGAATGCGGCGCAGAAGAACGTGCTGAAGAAGCTCTCGCCCGAGCAGTTCGGCGCGACGACGCTCGCCGGCGAAAGGATTACCGCGAAACTGACCAAGGCGCCGGGCAATGGCGCGGATTTCGGCGGGCTGAAGGTCGTCTCCGACAACGGCTGGTTCGCCGCGCGTCCGTCCGGCACGGAAGACGTCTACAAGATCTACGCCGAGAGTTTCCGCACCCCCGAGCATCTGGCGCAAATCCAGAACGATGCGCGCGAGGCGCTGGCGAAGGTTTTTGCGAGCGCGGGGGCGGGATGACCCATTGCCGTCCGTTCGGATCGACAATTGACTTATTGTAATTTATAAATTACATATGACGATCCAGTTGAAGCAAACCGAGGCGTTCCTCCTTTGGGAGCGCAGGCTGAAGGATCCGAGAGCCAAGGCGATCATTGCCGCGCGCCTCTTGCGTCTTGCAAACGGGCTTGCAGGCGATGTTGCGCCGGTCGGCGAAGGCGTTAGTGAACTGCGGATTCATTACGGCCCCGGATATCGCGTCTATTTTCGGCAGAAGGGAAAGGCGATCGTCATCCTGCTATGCGGAGGGGATAAGAGCACACAGGATGCGGACATTAGAACGGCGAAGCGACTCGCCGCCGAATGGAGCGACAACAATGACTGAAAAGCTCAGCGATTTCGATCCGGCGGACATGCTGGAAAGCGACGAAGCGATCGAAATCTTCCTGTCCGATGCTTTCGAGACTGGCGACGCAGGTCACATCGCCAGTGCGATCGGGGCCGCTGCGCGCGCGAAGGGCATGACGAAAATTGCGCGCGAGACGGGACTCGCGCGGGAGCAGCTCTACAAATCGCTCAGCGCGGGCGGAAACCCTACGCTCGAAACATTGCTTACCGTGCTGAAGGCGCTTGGCTTCACGATTACCGGCAAGCGGCGCGCAGCATAACGCGATGGATCGCGAGGCTTCACGCTCGCGATCCCAGAAGTCATGACAGTGTCATGCCCGCGCAAGCGGGCATCCAGAATTCCTCACTTATCCAGGCCCCCGTTTCGCGGGGATGACATCCGGCGCTTCTCAATCCACCGTCACGGCGCGGATCGGCTTCCAGGCGACGCCGTCGAACTGCTGGATGATCAGCTTCTTCAGCGGCGCGTAGTCTTTCGGCGTCGTGTTGTAGGTCACGCCGTCCATCAGGGCCGGCGCGGTGACATTCTTCATGTTGGTCGCCTTGGCCAGGATGTTCTCGGGCGTCAGTTCGTCGCCGCAATCCTTCAGGAGCTTTTCCAGCACCACTGCCCAGGAATAGGCGCTGAAGCCGATCTCGTTCACCGGATCTTCCTTCGGCAGGTATTTCTGCATGAAGGTCTTGTAGGCGACGACGCCGGGATCGTTCTGGTTGGCCGGATCGCCGGAACGCTTGGTGCCGCTGGCGGTGATGATGCCCTTGGCATTGTCGAGGCCCGCCGCCAGCAGCACGGGCTGGCTGACGGAATTGGAGACGACCAGCGTCATCGGCTTCCAGTTGATCTCGGTGAGCTTCTTCAGGACCTGCGCGGTCGTCTTGCCGAGGCTCGCGTCGAACAGGACGTCGGCTCCGCTCGCCTTCAGCGCGAGAATCTGCGAGTCGACCGTCGGGTCGACGACCTCGAAGGTCGCCTCCTTCACGATCATGGTCGCGGCCTTCGCGCCGAGCCTGTCCTTGAAGCCCTTGATGTAGTCGCGCCCGAAATCGTCGTTCTGCATGAGAATGGCGACCTTGGCGTCGGGCTTGGTCTCCAGCAGCCATTGCGCGTAGACGGCGCCTTCGGTCGAATAGGTCTGCAGGATCGGCGTGGTCCACGGGAAATTCTGCGGATCGTTGAACTTGGAGGCGCCCGTCGACAGCATGAGCTGCGGTATCTTCTTCGTGTTGAGATATTTCTGCACGGCTGACTGGCCGGCCGTCGACGACGAGCCGAACAGCATGAACACGCCGTCGTTCTCAACCATCTTGCGCGTCTGCTCGACCGTCTTGGGCGGCGAGAAGGCGTCGTCGGCGGAAATGAACGTGATCTTGCGGCCGTTGATGCCGCCTTTCTCGTTCACCATGTCGAAATAGGCCTGATGCACGCGGCCCATGATGCCGTAGATCGAGACCGGGCCCGAATGCGGCATGGTCTGGCCGATCTTGATCTCGGTGTCGGACACGCCCTGCGGCCCGTACTTCTTCTGCGCGCTGGCCGGCGCGGCGAATGCGATTGCGCCGCCGAGCGCAAGCGCGATGATGGAAACCCTCATTTTGTTCTCCCTTACCAAGGCTCATACCTTTGCGTCATTGCGAGGAGCTCCGGTGAAACCGCGATGCGGTTTCACCTGTAGCGACGAAGCAATCCAAAGTCCGGGCGCGGCTCTGGATTGCTTCGCGGAGCTTGTCATCGAGCGCGCTTCGCGCGACCCGTTGGCTCGCAATGACGGCTGTCATTCGTGCGCTCAAACGATCCGGCTCTTCTTGTCGCCCCAGTAGCGGTCGCGCAGCAGGCGCTTGTAGAGCTTGCCGGTCGGCAGGCGCGGCAGTTCTTCCGCGAAGTCGATGGAGCGCGGAACCTTCTGGCGCGACAGGTGCTGGCCGCAGAAGTCGATCAGCTCCTTTTCGAACTCCGGCCCGATCTCCACGCCCGGCATGGGCTGGACGACCGCCTTCACCTCCTCGCCGAGATCGGCGTTGGGCACGCCGAACACGGCGGCGTCGGCGACCTTGGGATGGGTGATGAGCAGGTTCTCGCATTCCTGCGGATAGATGTTCACGCCGCCCGATATGATCATGAAGGTCGCGCGGTCGGTGAGATAGAGATAGCCGTCGTCGTCGACATAGCCGACGTCGCCGACCGTGCTCATCGAGCCGTCGGGCGAACGGCTGTCCTTCGTCTTCTCGGGATCGTTGAAATATTCGAAGGGGCTCGCGCTCTTGAACCACAGCGTGCCGGGCTGTCCCTTCGGCACCGGGTTCATTTCCTCGTCCAGCACATGCAGGTCGCCGAGCATCAGCTTGCCGACCGTGCCGCGATGGCTGAGCCATTGCGGCGTGTCGCAGGCGGTGAAGCCCATGCCTTCGGTCGCGCCGTAATATTCGTGGATGATCGGCCCCCACCAGTCGATCATTTGCTCCTTCACCTGCACGGGGCAGGGGGCGGCGGCGTGAACGGCGATCTCCAGCGACGAGACGTCGTATTTCTTCCTCACGTCATCCGGCAGTTTCAGCATGCGCGAAAACATGGTCGGCACGAGCTGCGTATGCGTGACCCGGTATTTCTCGACGAGCTGCAAATAGTGCTCGGGATCGAAGCGCTCCATCACGATCACCTTGGCGCCCTTGGAAATCGCCAGGTTGACCGCGGCCTGCGGCGCGGAGTGATAGAGCGGCGCCGGCGAGAGGTAGATCATGTCCTCGCGATAGCGCCACAGCTTGTCCAGAAACTCGAACAGCGGCAGGCGCTGCGTCGGCGGCTGCTCGGGCAGGGGGCGGAGAATGCCTTTCGGCCGGCCGGTCGTGCCCGACGAATAGAGCATGGCGGTGCCCAGATATTCGTCAGGGATCGGCGTCGACGGGAAATTCCTGGTCGCCTCGTCGAGGTTCTGAATCCTGTCGCCGTCGCCGGGACCGTCGACGATCAGCGTCAGTTCGACCTTCGGGCAATCCTTCAGCGCGGCCATCGCAATGTCGCGCTTGGCCTGCGACGTGATCAGGACCCGCGCTTCGCAATTGTTGACGATATAGGCGAGCTCTTCCGGCGTCAGGAAGGAATTGACGCAGGTGAAATAATAGCCGGAGCGCTCGCCAACGCCGCAGCATTCGACGTAGCGGGCGTTGTTCTCCATGAAGATGGCGTAATGGTCGAGCCGCTTCAGGCCGCGTGCGCGCAGCAGATGCGCCAGCCGGTTCTGGCGGGCCTCCAGTTCGCGATACGTGATGGTTTCGCCCGAGGACGCCATGATGACGGCCGGCTGGTCGGCCTTCGTCGCGGCGTAGACGCCTGGATACATATTTCCCTCCCCTTCTTGTTGCGCGCAGTCTAGGCGGGAACCGGCCGGAGCGAAAGTCGTCGGACAATTCCGTATGGTGAAAGTCGGCACCGGCCGCCGCCCCGGCAGTGCGGCCTTCTGCGGCTTTGACAGCGCGCGCCGGACCGCCTAGGCAGGCGTCGCAAGAGGTCGCTGGGCGACTGAGGTCAGAGGATTGCGATGCTCGGCTGGTTCCGGAAGCTGATGCCCCGCGAAGACAATTTCTTCGACATGTACACGCGCCATGTGGCGACGGTGACGGCGGGCGCGGTCGAATTGCGCGGCCTGCTGCGCGGCGAGGGCGTTTTTTCCGCCCATGCCGGGGAAATCAGCCGCCAGGAGCAGCATGCCGACGAGATCATGCGCGAATTGCTGCTGGCGGTCCGGCGCACCTTCATCACGCCGTTCGACCGTTCCGACGTCGCGGGCCTCGGCACGGCGATCGACGACGCCATCGACCAGATGCAGCGCTGCGCGAAGAAGATGGACCTCTTCGATATGCGCACCTTCGAGCCCAAGATGGTCGAAATGGGCGAAGTGATCGTCGAGGCCTCGGAAGTCATCGGCCGCATGGTGGGCATGCTGCCGGACATGCGCGCGAACAACGCCCGGATTTCGGCGCTCAACGTGCAGATGGCCAAGCTCGAAGAGAAGGCGGACGAATTGCACGACCAGGGCGTGAAGGCGCTCTACCTGGCGCATCGCACGGCCGAGCCCATGTCCTTCGTGGTCGGCAGCGAGATTTACGACCATCTCGAAAAGGTCGTGGACCGGCTGGAGGACATAGCCAACCGGATCGTCGACATCGTCATCGAGCACATGTGAGCCGGCCGCCTTGTCCGCCACGCTCTCCGTCCTCGTCTTTCTCATCGTCGTCGCGCTGATCTTCGACCTGCTCAACGGTCTGCACGACGCCGCCAATTCCATCGCCACCATCGTCTCGACGCGCGTGCTGCGCCCGCAATTCGCGGTCGCCTGGGCGGCCTTCTTCAATTTCATCGCCTTCCTGTTCTTTGGCCTGCATGTCGCGCAGACCGTGGGCACCGGCATCGTCTCGCCGGGGATCGTGGACGATCACCTGATCTTCGGCGCGCTGATGGGCGCGATCACCTGGAATCTCGTCACCTGGTGGGGCGGCATTCCCTCCAGTTCGTCGCACGCGCTGATCGGCGGGCTGGTCGGGGCGGGCGTCGCCAAGGGCGGGCTCGGCGCGATCGTCTGGTCGGGCCTCAGCAAGACCGCGCTGGCCATCGTCGGCTCGCCGCTGGTCGGCTTCGTTCTCGCGCTCTTCCTCGTGCTCGCCGTCTCCTGGATATTCGTGAAGGCCTCGCCGGTCGCGGTCGACCGCTATTTTCGCGGCCTGCAATTCGTCTCGGCCTCGCTCTATTCGCTGGGCCACGGCGGCAACGACGCGCAGAAGACGATGGGCATCATCGCCGTGCTGCTGTTCACGCACGGCCAGACGGGGGCCGAATTCCACGTGCCTCTGTGGGTCGTCCTGTCCTGCCAGGCGGCGATGGGCATCGGCACGTTGTTCGGCGGCTGGCGCATCGTGCACACGATGGGCTCGCGCATCACGCGGCTCCAGCCCGTGCAGGGCTTCTGCGCGGAAACCGGCGGCGCGCTCACCCTGTTCGGGGCCACCGCGCTCGGCATTCCCGTCTCCACCACGCATACGATCACCGGCGCGATCATCGGCGTCGGCGCGGCCCGGCGCGTGTCGGCGGTGCGCTGGAGCGTGGCGCAGAACATCGTGGTCGCCTGGGTCGTCACCCTGCCGGCGGCGGCGCTGATCGGCGCCTTCTTCTACCTGCTGTCCACGCTGATCTTCTGAAGACGTCGGTCCTGTCATTCCCGCGCAAGCGGGACTCCAGGACTCCCGGTCGCCAGGCTGGATCTCCGCTTCCGCGAAAATGGCATTCGCGTTCCGCATGGCGGAACGGACTTGCCGCATGACCGCCATGCGGGAAGGGCCTTTCGCATCCCGAATTTTAGGGTATTGTGCCCTCCGATTTAAGCGGGCGATTAAATCGCGATCCGCAGGGAGGCGTACAGAATGCAACTCGACAATACGATTTCGGCCGTCGTGACCGGCGGCGCCTCGGGGCTCGGCGCGGCGACCGTGCGGTTGCTGGCGGCGCATGGCGTGAAATGCGCGATCTTCGACCTCAACGAGGAACTCGGCGAAAAGCTCGCCAAGGAGGTGGGCGGCGTCTTCTGCAAGGTCAACGTCGCCTCCACCGAGGACGTGGACGCGGGCTTCGCCAAGGCGCGCGCGGCCAACGGGCAGGAGCGCATTCTGGTGAATTGCGCGGGCGTCGGCGGCGGCGCGGCCAAGACCGCCTCGATGGATCGCGAGACCAAGAAGCCGAAGGAATATCCGCTCGAAAATTTCGAGCGCATCATCAACATCAACCTGATCGGCACATTCCGCTGCATCACCAAGAGCGCCGCCGGCATGCTGAACCTGCCGGTTCTGCCCTGTGGCGACCGCGGCGCGATCGTCAACACCGCCTCGGTCGCAGCCGAGGACGGCCAGATCGGCCAGGTCGCCTATACCGCGTCCAAGGCCGGCGTCGTCGGCATCACGCTGGTGGTGGCGCGCGATCTTTCGGATTCGAACATTCGCTGCAACACCATCCTGCCGGGCATTTTCGACACGCCGCTGCTGGCGCGCGCGCCCGAGAACGTGAAGGCCGGCCTCGCCGCGATGGTGCCGCATCCCAAGCGCCTCGGCCGCGCCGAAGAATACGCGCAATTGGCGCACACCATGATCACCTGCGGCTATTTCAACGGCGAGGACGTGCGCCTCGACGGCGCGATCCGCATGGCGCCGCGGTGATCATCAAAAAGCCCTCACCCTGAGGAGCGATGCGCAGCATTGCGTCTCGAAGGGCGAGGGCGCCGCTCGAGCATGCTTCGAGACGCCGCCTGCGGCGGCTCCTCAGCATGAAGGTTCGGAAATCGGAACGAACAGGAAGGAAACGCCAATGAACGAAGCATGGATCATCGACGCGTGCCGCACCCCGCGCGGCATCGGCAAGGCCGGCAAGGGCGCGCTGTGGGACGTTCATCCCCAGCAGCTCGGCGCGACCGTGCTGAAGGCGCTCGCGGAGCGCAACAAGCTCGACACCAAGGAAGTCGGCGACATCATCTGGGGCACGTCCTCGCAGGTCGGTCCGCAGGGCGGCGATCTCGGCCGCATGTCGGCGCTCGACGCCGGCTATGACGTGCGCTCGTCCGGCGTCACCATCGACCGCTTCTGCGGCTCCGGCATTTCGGCGGTCAACTTCGCCGCCGCCTGCATCATGTCCGGCATGGAAGACCTCGTCATCGGCGGCGGCACGGAAATGATGTCGATGGGCGGGCGTCGCGGCGACGGTCCGATGATCATGGACAACGGCAATATGCGCCTGCGCCTGCATCACCCGCAGACGCACCAGGGCGTGTGCGCCGACGCCATCGCCACGCTCGAAGGCATTTCACGCGAAGCGTTGGATGAGGTTGGATATATCTCTCAGCAGCGCGCCGACGTCGCGATCAAGGAAGGCCGGTTCAAGAAGTCGATCGTGCCCGTCTACAAGGAAGATGGCACGCTGGCGCTCGACCACGACGAATATCCGCGTCCGCAGACGACGCGCGAGGGTCTTGCCGCGCTGAAGGCCGCCTTCCCCGCGCTCGCCAACGCGCCGCTCGACGACAAGGGCACGACCTATCTGTCGCTGATCATGCAGGCCTATCCGGACCTCAAGATCGAGTACAAGCATCACGCCGGCAATTCGTCGGGCGTGGTCGACGGTTCCGGCGCGGTGCTGCTGGCCTCGGCCGATTACGCGAAGGCGCACGGCATGAAGCCGCGCGCCAAAATCCGCGCGATGGCGAACATGGGCGACAGCCCGGAGCTGATGCTGAACGCGCCCGTGCCGGCCGCGAAGAAGGTGCTGGAGAAGGCCGGCCTCAAGAAGGAGGACATCGACCTCTGGGAAATCAACGAGGCCTTCGCCGTCGTGTCGGAAAAGTTCCAGCGCGACCTCGATCTCGATCGCGACAAGGTCAACGTCAACGGCGGCTCGATCGCGCTTGGCCATCCGATCGGCGCGACCGGCGCGATCCTGATCGGCACGGTGCTCGACGAACTCGAGCGCCGCGGCAAGCAGTTCGGCCTGGTGACGATGTGCGCGGCGGGCGGCATGGCGCCGGCCGTGATCATCGAGCGGATGTAGTCGGACGTAGCCGGGCCGTCCTTGCGAGGCGGCCCGCAAGGCCGACGCGGCAATCCAGAGCCGGGATGCGATTCTGGATCGCTTCGCTTTCAGACGAAGTCGCCAATGGCGGCTCCTGTCGGGCTCGCAATGACGGGCAATGACCAAATGAGGGCGCGTCGCAGGACGCGCCCTTTTCATTTCCCCTCGATCGCAGACGCGTCGATCAGCCGATGGAAGAAACGGATGACTTCCGCGTAATTCTCCACGCCGATGCGTTCGTTCGTGCCGTGGAAGCGCGGCAGGTCCTCCGGTTTCGCGCGCACCGGCAGGAAGCGGTAGACGTTGGGCGTCAGCACGCTCATCTGGCGCGAATCCGTGCCGGCGATGACGAGGCCCGGCGCGACGACCGCCTCGGGCATGGTCTCGCGGATCGTGCGCTCGATCAGCCTGTAGGCGTCGCTGTCCGAGGGCGAAACGGGCGAGGGATCGCGGCTGACGCCTATCGTCGCCGTCTTCAGCAGGGGATTGCCGACGACATAGCGCACGTGCTGCATCACGCTTTCGGCGGTGTCGCCCGGCGCGATGCGGAAATTGACGAGCGCTTCCGCCTTGGCCGGCAGCACGTTCGACTTCTCGCCGGCATTGAACACGGTGAGCGCGGTCGAGGTGCGCATCATCGCCGAGGACGCCGGCGCCTTGGCGAGCGCGGCGCGGGCGAGCGGCTCGG